>JBNJEA010000203.1:0-4437 GCA_051745395.1 Thermodesulfobacteriota bacterium
CAACGGCCCCGAACCGTTTATGCCGGAAAAAAACATCAATGTGGCCATGGTCGTTCACAACCCCCGCTACCGGCTAAACGAACCCGGTCTCGGCCTGGGCAAAGACGGCAGGCGGGTGATGGTCTACGAGGATCTTGTCGCAGCGGAACCACATCCTTACAAGCATACGGTTGACCGCGAGATGACGATTAACATCACCGCCAACATGGAGCGCTACATGTTTTCCTTTGACGGCCTGAAGTATACCGAACATCCCGGGCCCTATCTTTTCCGGCATAACGAAATGATATCACACTGGGTCTCAGGCTGCGTTACGAAATCCGCCGGGAAATCGCCCCTTATATCGGCGTTTCCTGGAGCCGGAAACTTGGGGAGACTGCCGATCTGGGTGAAGCCGAAGGCGAGGATGAGGATGTGTCCCGTTTTGTGGCCGGTCTGCGGTTCTGGTTTTAGCGGGCCTTTACAGCAAATTTTTTAGAAACGCCAATGTGTTTGTCAGCGGAGGTCGATTATGCGGTCGATTATCATCGCAGTGGTTATTTTAGCGGTCCTCGGTTTTGGCGGTTTTTTGTTCGCATGGAGCGGAATCTACAATATCGGCAGGCTATAAAACAGGTCTCCGGAAAAAAGGGACCCCAGGGCGAAGGGGACCACCATTCGAAGGCCGATGATGCCGCCGGTAATGGCCAAGGCCAGGAAATGACACCGGAAGAAGAAGATACCGGCCACCATCATTAAAATGCAACGTCGCCTGGGCGGGGGAAAATTTTGACACTGCAACGATCCCGGTTATCCTTCTCAGATAAAATACAGAGATCGTCCAACCGATACCCGCATTGAATAAAATCGGTACGATGCTGCCCTGCAACGTCATTGTCCAGGAAAAGGCAGATGGAACCATCGAGATTGCCGCCATCGATCCGATCGCATCGATGCAAGCGGTAGACAACCCGCAGTTGCAGGATGTTGCCGGAACAATCGCGCAAAAGCTCAAACAGATCGTTGAGGCGGCATGATGAAAATCAAACGATGAAAGGCCGAAAAAAAATGAACGGGAAACGTATTTTTTCAACACTCATTCCATCCGCTTGCGGATTACTGATGCCGGCAGAAATCAGGACCCGCCCTAAAATGCTTCAGAACCTGGCCTGGGCCACGGGATACAATGCTTTTGCCATTCCGCTGGCCGCCGGCGTGCTATACCCGTTGGGCGTGCTGCTGTCTCCGGCGATCGGAGCGATTTTGATGTCGCTTTCCACCGTGATCGTGGCCATTAACGCGCGGTTTTTGAATCTATCCACATAGTCGAATGGCATCAATCACGGAAACAGGACATTTCCCTATGAAAATCAATACAAGGAAATTAAAACAGGTGCTGGCGGCAATCCTTTTAACCTTCGGAACCGTCAGCCTGTGCAGCGCCGAAACGCCGATCACGGCGACAGGCGACCTGGACCGCATCATAGAAGAAGGCCTTGCCGAAAATGGCGCCATCAAAAGCATGGAAGCCGAAATCGATGCCCTGAAAAACGAGATAACGGCCGCCGGCGCGCTGCCGGACCCGAAACTCGGCGTGGGGCTGCTCAACATGCCGGTCGACACCTTCAGTTTCCGCCAGGCGCCCATGACCCAGAAGCAGGTATCGCTTGAACAGGCCATCCCCTGGCTGTCCAAGCTGGATTTGGAATCAAAGACCGTGGCCCTGACCGCCCGGCAGAAAGCCAAAAAGCTCGACGGCCTTCGGCTGTCGATTGCCCGGAAAATCGCGGAAAACTATTACCAACTGGGCGATATCGCCTACCGGCTCGACATCAACGAGCAGCTCATCGACATGGTCAAGCGCATCCGCCGCGACACCCAGGATCGCTACGCGGTGGGCGAAGGCTTACAACAGGACATATTCGAGGCCGAAGTCAAGTTAAACGAGCTCGAAGACATGCAGATCATGCTCGAAAGCAACCGCAAAACCCTCGAAGACCGATTGAACGCATTGCTCAACCGCAAGCAATTCGAGTCCGTCTCGCCGCCGCAGACCTTGCCGCTGCCGGAAATGCAGCTATCGAAAAAGGCACTGACCCGGGCGGCCCTGGCCAATAACCCGGATATCCTGGCGCAGCAGGCCGCCATTGCCCGGGCGCAGACGGCGGTTGAACTGGCCGGAAAGGACTACTACCCCGACTGCAATGTCTCCTTTGCCTACGGCCAGCGCGAAGAAGATGCCGCCGGAAACGATCTTGCTGATTTTTTCACCGCCGCCGTCAAGTTCGACCTCCCGGTCTGGCAGGATACCAAGCAGGACAAAAAGCTGGCCGCCGCCCTGGAAAACCGGCGTGCCGCAAAACGCACTTACCAAGACTTGGTGCGGCGCCTTCCCCATGACGTCGACGCACTGATCGCCGAGATCCGGGATTTGCGATCCCGCTACCGGGTCTATCAGGATCGGCTCCTGCCCAATGCCCGGCAATGGGCCCGTTCCGCCGTAGACGCCTACGAAGTCGGCGACCTGGAATTTTCCACCATGATCGAGGCCAAACTCCGGGTGCTGCGGTTTGCGCAGCAGATGGAGGGCTTCGTCTATCAAATTTATCAAAAACGCGCGGCCATGGAAGCCACCGTCGGGCTGCCGGTCGCCGAGATTGAAAAACAAGACAATACCAACAAATCTTTACCAATGAAATCAGGATTCGGGGAAGCAGTCAATGAATGACAATCAAAAGCGGACCGGAAAATCCAAAAAGACACTGTGGACCGTCCTTATCACCGCCGCAGCCACCCTTCTGGTCGCCGCTGCCGCCGCTTATTTCATCGGCTTTCTCGATTTCGGCGGCCCGGAAAAGCGGCAGATGACCACGGAAGATGCCGAAGACACCCTCTATACCTGCAGCATGCACCCCCAGATCGTCGCCGAGGAGCCGGGCGACTGCCCCATCTGCGGCATGGAGCTGGTGCCCAAGGAAGAAGAAAAAACCGATTCCGAACAAGACGAGGGCGAGCGCGAAATCGCTTACTGGCGCGCCCCCATGAATCCGGACGAAACCTATGACGAACCGGGCGAAAGCGCCATGGGCATGGAGCTCGTCCCGGTATACGAGGACGAATTGGTCGGCGGGGTTAATATCTCCATCGATCCGGTAACCGAACAGAACATGGGCGTGCGCTATGCGCCGGTAAAGCGGGGACCGCTGGTGCATACCATCCGCACTTACGGGCACGTGACCTATGATGAAACGAAAATGGCCCGGATCAACCTCAAGTTCAGCGGATGGGTCGAAAAACTGCATGTCGATTTCACCGGCGACCAAGTCGAAAAGGGCGATCCGATGTTTACCATCTATTCGCCCGGTCTGATCACGGCCCAGCAGGACCTGATCGAGGCCCGGCAAAACTTCCGGCGGCAGCCCAACGACACCAACAAAAAAATGCTCGAATCGGTGAAAAGCCGGCTCCGCTATTTCGATGTCGCCGCCTCGGAAATCGAGCAAATCATGGAAAAAGAAACCGTCAAACAGGCCCTGACCATCCGTTCGCCCTATCCCGGCGTGGTGACCGAAAAAAACATCCTGGAAGGCGACTACGTCAAATCCGGCACCACCATTTACAAAATCGCCGACCTGTCGACGGTCTGGGTCGAGGCCCACATCTATGAATATGAACTGACGGGCGTGAAAAAGGGCCAGCCCGTGGAAATGACGCTGCCCTATCTGCCGGGAAAAAAATATCTGGGCGAGGTGGCCTACGTCTATCCCTATCTCCAGCGCCAGACCCGGGACGTGGTGGTGCGTCTTGAATTTGCCAACCCGGGGCTTTCGCTGAAACCGGACATGTACGGCGACGTGCGGATCCGTACCACCTTCGGCAAAAAGGGCATCCATGTGCCCGAGTCGGCCGTCATCCGGTCCGGAGAGCGAAACATCGCCTTTGTCCGCCGGGCGCCGGGCAAATTCAGCCCCCGGGAGGTCGAACTCGGCATGCCGCTCGACAATGATCGGATCCAGATCCTGCAGGGTCTGGCACCCGGTGAACAGGTGGTGGTATCCGGGCAGTTCCTGCTCGATTCGGAAACCAAGCTCAAAGAAGGCACCCGGAAAATGAAAAAACCGGAAAAACCGGCGGAAGAAGCCGATGAAGACTTCTTTGAAGACTTGGAAGACAAGCCGGAAGACAACACCGAAGCCGAAACGGACGATACGTTTTTCAAGGATCTGGAACAGAAATAACTTTCGCATAAAATGGGTTGAAAAACATAAAGGTTTTCTTGTTATCCGAAAGATTTCAATTTTGGGTATCATACTGGCTATCTCGACAGTCCAAAGTTTTGTTTAACTTGTTGATTTTAAAAAGAAACCGCATTGTCTCTCGAAGTCATTCCCGCGAAGGCGGGAATCCAGAATAATCGGTGAGTTATAGATTCCTGCCTTCGCAGGAATGACAGAACTT
>JBNJEA010000065.1:0-16393 GCA_051745395.1 Thermodesulfobacteriota bacterium
AAATTCAAACTTCACCCCGCCGGTGTAGATCGCACCAGGCGCGATATTTTCATTGTCCACGCTGTCGAATATGTTTTCCACGCTCAGGTATGTGGTCAACCGGTCCAAAAACCGGCGGGAAACCCGAAGATCGAGACTCCAGTAACTGTCCTTGTCCTGGGTGATTTCGTCGACATCATAGTACTTGTCAATATAACGGTTCCAGATCATGGTGACATTACCGATTTTCGGATTCTGATACGTGGCCCCCACGTGGATCTTGTGGCGGGGATCATTGGTGAGGTACTGTCCCTCCTCAAACGGGTCGGCTTCGTTTTTTTCGATCTCCGAAACATTCCAGGTATAATTGCCGAACAATTCCAAATCCGTTCGCGGATACCAGTTGACCTCCGCCTCCACGCCGTGAATATCGACTTCGGTGATGTTGTCCAGGATGTATTCCTTATACGTTTTGCCATTGTTTTCATAGGTGTTGGTAACCCGGGTGCCGATATAATCTTTGGCATAGGATTGATACCAGGTCAGGCTGCCCCGGAGCTTGTCTGCTATCACCCTTTCCACGCCGACGTCATAGGACCAGATCTCTTCGGGATCCAGATCCGGGTTGGCATGGCGGTAAGATCTGCCGCCCTGGCGCACGTGCACCTTGTAGAGCTCAAAAAGGCTCGGGGCGCGGAAGCCCTTGCCGGCCGAGGCCCGCAGGGTGGTTTTTTCATCGGGATGATAGGTGATGCCGATTTTCGGGGAAAGACTGCTGTTTTCCTGGGAACCATAGGTGTTGTCATAGGGCTCTCCCACGTCCGGGGCATCATCCCAGTTGGCCCCGTCGGAGGTTTCGATCCAGTCAAATCGGGCCCCCAGGTTGACAAGCAAACGTTCTTCGAAAAATTTCAGGTCCATATTGGCAAAAGGGGACAGATACCGCTGGGTGCCTTCAGCGCCTTCATCGCGGTCACTGTTGACAAATTCATCGTCGTAATCCCATGAAGATTCCTTAAAGGCCGCCCCGACTGTCAACATATTTTTGCCGGCGATCGGCAGCGTGGTCTGCACGTCCGCGCCCCAGGTCGCAGAGGGCGATTCTTCCCTGCGCAGCAGCGAGGAAAAATTATCCCCGGCACTGTCCTGAAACGCGGTCTTGTCCGCCCCGTTATAATACAGCAGCCCCTTGAGGCCGATGCCGCTGCCGGTTTGCCGGGTATAATGGAGTGCATACTGATCGAGCTGGAGTTCATCATAGAAAAATTTCCGGCCCTTGCCGGTTTCATGATCGTAAACCAATGCAGAAAAATCAAGCCGGGACATGTCACCTAAATCATAGCTCGCCTTTCCGAAGACCTTGCCGATTTCGCGGTGGCGCCTGGTTTCGTAGCTTTCGGGGTCTTCTTTCATGTAAAAGCCGTCGGATTCTTCATACCCGCCGGCAACCAGCATGCCGAAATCATCAAATTTCTGGCTGTGAAAGCCATGGCCGGCGTAGGTGTCGGCCGTGCCGGCCTCGGCCCGGACCGATGTCTGCCGCGGGGTTTCCGGTTGCTTGGTGATGATGTGAACCACCCCGCCGATGCCTTCCGAACCGTACATCGCCGAGGTCGGCCCCCGGACGATTTCGATGCGCTCGATGGCCTCCTTGGGGATATGCCCCCAGGCCACCCAGGCGATGGAGTTATTGAAATTGGCGTTCTGGGGCACGCCGTCGACCAATAGCAGCACCCGGTTGCCGCCGACGCCGCGCACGGTGATCGGGTTGGAAACGCCCCCTCGCTGCGTGCCGAAATGCCGGGTATTGTAAACTCCCGGCGCGCTGCGGATGATGTCTTCCACCCGCTCGAAAGGCGAGGACATGATATCTTCTTTTGAAAGCACGGTGACGTTCTGGGCGGCATCGCTTACCGGCATCTCGTTTCTCGTGGTTGATACCACAATATCGTCCAGCTCATAACGCTTCGCATCCGATTCTTTCTCCTCCGCGGCAGCGGGCAGATTGAAAACACATATCAAAAGCACGACCATTGCCAGTAAATACACCTTCCGCCATCCCGAAAATCGTACTGCATCATTTTTTTCAGCCAAAATCGATGTTTTCATACGTCCTCCGTGCCGTGGTTCATCAAGCCATTAAAGAATCCGGGTAACCGTAGTAAAGGATTTCCGTGCAAAGGAGCCCCGCCGTCTTTTCCCTCTCATTCAACAAAAAAAGCCACGAAAGCCGCTGCAGATTTCAATCTGCTCGGGCCTTCGTGGCTTTTTCCTTTATAATCCGGTAACCGGAAACATGACGTTTCCGGAAATTTGAAGCGGCGCCTGGGGTTTGCGGCGTTTTAGGTGATTCCGATCACCCGGTTTTATGGAGCGCAGTGGCCAGGCTCACGCCGTTAATGGTTTTCGAATGAACAAGGTGAATCTTTTAGTGAAAATTCATTGCCCTGTCAACCCTAAAATCCGGATAACGCCGATTCGATGACTTAACCCTGATTCGATAGGTGAGGCTTGCGGCCGATGGTCAGCCCGACGGTAAACACCCGCGTTTGACCGTCCTCTTCGGATTTTTCGATCTCGGCCGCCGTCAGGCTCTGCGTATCCATAAAGCCGGCGTTGGCAAACGCCTGCTGCATTGCGGTCCGCTCAAATCCGAAATGAAAAACGCCCTGGTTGTCTTCGTGGAATTCGCCGTCTTCGGCATCCAGATCGGCGACGCACAGGGTGGCACCAAACCGGCAGACCCGGTAAAACTGGGCAAGCAGTCCCGGCACGTCGCGGATATGGTGGAAGGTCATGGCACTGACGATCAGATCGTATTCGCCGGCGATCTCATCGCCGTTTTCCACGTCCAGGCAACGCCAGTCGACATTGGTCAACTTTTCCGCTTCGGCCTTCTGCTTTAACACATCGAGCATGGCCGGCGAGCTGTCCACCCCGGTAATCGAGCGGACAAAGGGCTGGATCTGCAGGGTCAAAAGCCCCGTGCCGCAGCCGAAATCGAACACGTCCAGTTCCGGGTCCAATTGCACAGCGGCCTTGATGGCACTGCCGATATCGTGGGACAGTTTCACCCGTCTCGGTTTTTCATCCCAATTCGCCGCAGCCGATTCAAAATTTGTTCTCTGATGGCTCATCATTTTATTTGCCTCTCCGTTGCTGTTGATGTAAATCAAACTCGAATGAAGGAAGCAATTTAACCATGGCTATAGATGGCTTCAAGCTTTTTTTGTTTTTCAGTTACCCCAAAGACCAATTATGATTTTAGCTACTGAATTTAAACATCGGGACGTCGAAGCATTAACAAATAAAGCGATTCATCCCGAGTGTCATGCCTGCGAAGGCAGGCATCCAGAAGCTTTTTCCCGCCTGCAAAGCTGGATGCCTGCCTTCGCAGGCATGACGGTCGAAGCGAAGTCCTTTTTTCGGTATTTGCTGGCCTCCCAAAACGATTTCCACTTGAAATTAACCAATCATTTTTTTCCGGAGAACCATATTTCTTTATTTCGATTTCTTTATTGCGCCGGACTGCCAAAAAATATTTCATTTTGACAATCGGCCGGTTATAACGCCGGCCGGGCCCAAAACAAAATTTTATCAACCGCCGGCCAACAATGACGAGGGGAAACATGGAAAAGGAACGGGCCTTTATCACGGTGATCGGCATCGACCGAAAAGGCATTGTCGCCACCATTTCGACATTTCTGTATGAACAAAACATCAATATCGTCGACATCAACCAGCGCATCATGACCGACGGCTATTTTGTCATGACCATGCTCGCTGATATCAAGGAAACGGCGCTGTCCGTCGATGAACTGGCCGGCGAACTCAAAAAAGTCGGAAAGGGGCTCGGGATGGAAATCCAGATGCAGCATGAAAACATCTTTAAAATGATGCACCGGGTGTAGACAATGACCTTTACGCTTGAAGAAGTCTATGAAACCACCAGCATGATCATGCGGCAGAACTTGGACATCCGCACCACCACCCTGGGAATCAATCTGAAGGATTGCGTGGATTCGGATTTCAGTAAATTCAGAGATCATGTCTACGACAAGGTCTGCTCCCATGCCGCCCGGCTGATCGAAGCCTCGGAAAAACTCGAGGCCAAGTACGGCATTCCCATCGTCAACAAGCGCATCGCGGTCACCCCGGTCAGCCTGATCATGGAAACCCACTGCGAACACGGCCGATTTGTTGAAATGGCGCAGACGCTCAATGCCGCCGCCGAGGATGCCGGCATCGATTTTGTCGGCGGATTCGGCGCATTGGTGCAAAAAGGCCTGACCCGATCCGACCGCACTTTAATCGAGGCCCTGCCGGACGTGCTTTCCGGCACCGACCGGGTATGCGGATTTTTAAATGTCGGCGCCAACGTGGCGGGGCTCAACCTGGACGCGATCAACCTCCTGGGACCGATGCTCAAGCAGACCGCGCACAAAAGTCCGGACGCGGTGGGATGCGCCAAGTTTGTCGTTTTTGTCAACGCGCCCGAGGACAACCCCTTCATGGCCGGGGCCTTCCACGGCGTGGGCGAAGGCGATATCACCTTAAACATCGGCATCAGCGGGCCGGGCGTGGTCAAAAGCGTGGTGGAGAAAAACCGGGAATGCGATTTGACGAAGCTGTCCGAGGTCATCAAGCGCACGGTGTTTAAAATCACCCGCGCAGGCGAACTCGTGGGCCGGGAACTGGCCGAAAACCTGGGGATTTCTTTCGGCATTGTCGATATTTCCCTGGCCTCGACCACCGCCCGGGGCGATTCGGTGGCCAACGTTATCGAGGCTTTCGGCATCGAAAAAATCGGCACCCACGGCTCCACCCTGGCGCTGGCCCTGCTGATGAACGCGGTCAAAATCGGCGGCACCATGGCCAGCGGCAACGTCGGGGGGCTAAGCGGCACGTTTATTCCGGTCAGCGAAGATACCGGCATGATCGAGGCGGTAAAATCCGGCGCTTTAGGACTGGACAAGCTCGAAGCCCTCACCGCCGTCTGCTCGGTGGGCCTGGACATGTTCGCCATTCCCGGTGATACGCCCGAGGCCACCATCAACGCCATCATTGCCGATGAACTGGCCATCGGCGTGATCAACAACAAGACCACCGGCGTGCGCGTCATTCCGGTTCCCGGCAAATGCGCCGGCGACATGGTAAAATTCGGCGGCCTGCTGGGCACCGCCCCGGTCATGGCGGTCAACCCGCATTCCGCGGCGGCGTTTTTAAAACGCGGAGGAAGGCTGCCCGCTCCCCTCACCAGCATGCGCAACTGATTCGAGTTCCCCTCTTCCTCTTCCTCTTCCTCTTCCTCTTCCTCTTGCTCTTACTCTTGCTCTTACTCTTTTTTTCTCTTGTTCCCTTGGATTCAAGGAAAGTTAAAAAGCGAGAGGAAGAGGAAGAGTAAGAGTGAGAGTAAGATTTGGGGACTCTTGCCTGATCATATGGTTAACCGGAAAACTCATTTGCGAAAAATCCACATGATCACCGACAATACGATGCTGATGAGAATCATGGTGGTGACGGGGATATAGACCTTCAAGCCGGGACGATCGATAATGATATCGCCCGGCAGGCGGCCGATGGGCAGCTTGGACAGCCAGGGCCACCCCAGGCCGGCGAGCACGATCAGGATGCCGAGAATGACGAGGGTCTTCTGCATAGCCGGCACAAAAAGTCACTTTCGGGAAGGCAAAGTACGGGTTTATTCGACGTTGTAATAATCCCGGTACCAGTCCACAAACCGGCGGATGCCGTCTTCGATCGGGGTCACCGGCTTGAAACCCACCGCCTCATAAAGATCATCGATATCCGCGTAAGTGGACGGCACATCGCCGGGCTGCAGGTCCAGAAACTGTTTTTCGGCCGTTTTGCCCAGGGTGGTTTCGAGCACCTCGATAAACCGCATCAGGTGTTCGGGATTGTTGTTGCCGATGTTGTAGATCCGGTAGGGGGCATAGGAGGTACCCGGGTCCGGCGCATCCCCGGACCAGTCCGGGTTGGGTTCCGGATTTTTGTGCATCACCCGGACGACGCCTTCGATGATATCGTCGATATAAGTAAAATCCCGCCGCATGTCACCGTGGTTAAACACCTTGATGGGCTCGCCGGCCAAAATCGCCTTTGTAAACAAAAACAGCGCCATGTCCGGCCGACCCCAGGGGCCGTAGACAGTGAAAAAACGCAGGCCGGTACACTGCAGGCCGTAGAGATGGCTGTAGGTGTGGGCCATTAATTCGTTGGCCTTTTTGCTGGCCGCATAAAGCGATACCGGATGGTCCACGTTGTCGTGCACCGAAAACGGCATCTTCGTGTTGGCACCGTAGACGGAACTCGACGAGGCAAACACCAGGTGCCCCACCTCATAGTGCCGGCAGCACTCCAGCAGATTGACAAAGCCCACGATGTTGGCATCCACATAGGCATGCGGGTTTTTCAGGGAAAAGCGCACCCCGGCCTGGGCTGCGAGGTTGACCACGACGTCAAAGGTGTGTTCGTTAAACATCCAGACCAGCGAGGGCCGGTCGATTAAATCCACCTGGTAAAAAGTAAAACGATCATGCGGTTCGAGCTGCGCCAAGCGGTTTTTTTTCAGGTTCACGTCATAGTAGGCATTTAAATTGTCGATCCCTACAACCGAACAACCGTCGGCAAGCAGCCGCTCGCACAAATGATAGCCAATAAACCCGGCCGCACCGGTAACCAGAATGTTTTGCATCGCATCGATCCAGGAAAAGGGTTAAGGGTAAATGGTTTAAGTATTTCATCGATGGGGGAAAATAAATATGGTGTACCTGCATTACCCGAATTAGCGCCTACTCTTGTACGGTTTCAAAGGATTTCACATATGCTTCCAGACCTTCTGGATAGGTTTCCGGTATTTCCCCTGGTTTGGATCTAAAAAAATAAGCAATGCCATCAAAGCTGAATGTTGCCTCAGCTCCGGCTGCCAGATAGTTAATCGTATCTTTCTGTATTTCTCTTTTTTCTTGTTGGGTGACAAACCATTTCCCAGCGATCATCATTTCTGAGCATGAGTTGCATCTACCCGAAACCACAATGCGTTTTACGTCATGTTGGCCTATATTTTTAATTTTTCCCTTCGCATTGAGAGATATACTCGTTTTTTCCTTATCCTGCTCAAGAACAAATTCCGTATCCGTAATTTCTATTTTTCCTTCCTTTTCCTTTTTTTCACAGGAGGTAAGAAAGCAGGAGACCAACAGGCAGAGCACAACAACAGAAATCATTCTTAGGCAATAAGACATAAATTAATTCCTTTCAAATTTGAGCATAAAAAGAAAAACTTATCTTCAGAATATATAATATTATGCAGAATTCGTTTTTTATGTCAAACTATGATAATTTTTTTGTTGTGACTCAAGAGGTTACTTTGCTTTCACCATTTCTGCCTCGTATAAGATTCAGGGGATAAGGTGGAAGGTGGAAGGTGGAAGGTCTAAGGTGTAAGGTTTACGGCATAAGGCCCCCGGTTTTCCACCTTACCCCCCCCCCCCACACCTTAAACCTCACACCTCACACCTTATACCCCATACCTTTCCCCTATCCCCCATACCTTTCGATAAAATCGAGCAACAGCCGCACCCCGAAACCCGTGCCGCCGATACCGCAATAGGCATCGGCCTTGTCCGTGTAGGCCGGGCCGGCGATGTCGATATGGGCCCAGCGGCTTTTGTTGACAAATCCGGACAGAAAAAGCGCTGCGGCGATGGCCCCGCCCCACCGGGACTTGCCCACGTTGCGGAGGTCGGCGAAATCGCTTTTGAGCATGTCCCTGTAATCATCTGGCATGGGCATGGCCCAGCAGCGTTCGTGGGTCTTTTTCCCGCAAGCCACGATCTGTTCGGCGAGCTTGTCGTCAAAGGAAAACACGCCGGCGATCTTCTGGCCCAGGGCCACGATGCAGGCGCCGGTAAGCGTGGCCATGTCGATTAAGGCATCCGGCTTGTATTGCTGTTCCGCATAGGTAAGGGCATCGGCCAAAATCATGCGCCCCTCGGCATCCGTGTTGCCGATCTCCACGCTTTTGCCGGATGCGGTCTTAACGATATCGCCCGGCCGGTACGCATTGCCGGAGGGCATGTTCTCCACCAGCGGCAGCACGCCGATCACCCGGTGGCCGGCGCCCAGGCGCGCAGCCGATATCACCGTCGCCGCCACGGATGCCGAACCGGCCATATCCTGCTTCATGTTCTCCATGCCGCTTCCCGGCTTGATATTGATCCCGCCGGAATCAAAGGTCACGCCCTTGCCCACCAGCGCCACGGTCTTGTCGTAGCCTTCCGGGCGGTAATCCATGATCACCATTTTCGGTTTGCTGCCGCTGCCGCCGCCCACGGCGAGCATGGCGTGCATCTTGTTTTTCTTCAAGTCCTTTTCATCGAGCACTACGAGGGTAAGGTTTTCCTTGTCCGCTGCCTTGACGATGGAACGGGCGAACCGGTCCGGCCGCTTGTCATTGGGCGGCATGCTTACCCATTCCCGGGCCAAGATCGTTCCCCTGCACACGGTTTCGACTTTGTCCGGCAGATCGGCGAACTCCCGGCCCTTTTCCTCGTCCATGTAGAGGCTGATGGTTTTAAGCGATTGTTTCTTGCTGTCTTTTTTGTAGGCCTCAAAAAAGTGGTTGCCCAGCGCCGCGCCTTCCAGCAGGGCTTCGGCGACGGTGCGATCGGTCCATGGGGCGCCGATATTATCCGGCAGGCACAGCACCACGTCGCCCAGCTCGCTTTTTACCGCTCGTCCAACGGCCTTACCCGCCAATGAACGGAAGGCTTCGGCGTCGGCTTTTTCCTTTTTGCCCAGCCCCAAAAACAGCACCCGGACGGCATGGATGGCCTCCGGCTGGTACAGCAGCAGTTCATCGCCGGATTTTCCCGTAAACTCCGGATACGAAAGCGCCCGGTCAATCAACTCGTTGACAGTCACATCGCTTATAACGGCTTCATCTTCATACACCGGCACCACGACCATATCGGTATTCATTCGTGCCGGATCATCGGATCGGATCTGTAACAACACAAAAACTCCCTTTATTTGATGAACTTAAGACATCCCTCTTTCCTTTTTGATCGCTTCGTAGGCCTCCTGGATTTCCCGGAATTTGTCATTGGCAAACTTGATAAAGTCATCGGGCAACCCCTTGGCGGCAATGGTGTCCGGATGAAAGTCGCGGACGAGCTTGCGGTACTGTTTTTTGACCGTTTCATCCGAATCGTTCGGACCGCAGCCGAGCACGGCATAGTACTGGTTGGCCACCGAAACGTAGCGGGACTTGATCTTGTGGTAGTCCTCCTCCGGGATCCGGAAAATCTTGACCGCCTGGAGAATCAGGTCTTCTTCGCTTTCATCCAGGGCCCCGTCGGCCACAGATACCCGGATCAAAATATCGAGCATCAACTGGAGCAGTTCCGGCCGATCGTGGAACTGCCGCTGAAACTGATGGGCAAACTCGCTGAAGGTCTGGGGGGCCTGCAGGGCGGTATTGAAAATTTTTTCCGCCATCTGCTGGCTTTCGGAATTGAGGCTCAAATCCTGGGTCATGAACCTTCGGATCGAATCCATCTCGGCGTCGGTGACCCGCCCGTCGACCCGGGCAATTTTGGCCAGCATTGAAAAAGCGGCCACAAAAAACGTCACCTGGGATTGCCCCTCCTGTGAAAGCCCACGCGTTCCGGGAAGCATCCGCTGGCTGTCCTCGGCATCAAACATGTGGCCGAAAGCCGCTCCCGCAATGGCCCCAAGCGGCCCGCCCAGGGCAAACCCGATGGTCCCGCCGACCATTTTCCCCAACCATCCCATTGATCACCATGCTCCTTGCATCAGTAATGAACTAAATCTTTAACAAAACACGCCGTAACATATCCATGGCCCATTGCGCAAAAACCGCTTTATTTGCCAGCCGATCCCGAAACGGAAAGGCCCGTTTTTCGGTATGGGTCCGGTCGGGCGCGGCAATGCCCACACAAACGGTGCCCACCGGTTTTTCCGCCGTGCCGCCGGTGGGGCCGGCTATACCGCTGGTGGCAATGCCGTAGTCAGCGCCGGAGACCCGCCGCAGTCCTTCGGCCATTTCCCGGACGGTTTCTTCGGACACGGCCCCGTGAGCATCGAGCGTGGCCGATGATACCCCGAGCCATTGGACCTTGGCCGCATTGGCGTAGGTCACCGCGGAAAAGCGGAAATAATCCGAACTGCCGGATACATCGGTCAACCGATGGGCAATCAGGCCGCCGGTGCAGCTTTCGGCCGTCGCAACCGTCGCACTGCCCGCCCGCAGCAGATGCCCCAGGACTTCGGCCATGGATTCGCCCGTGGTGGAGAAAATCCACTGCCCCAGAATCGACTGGACCTGTCCGGCAGCGGATTCGATTTCAGCCTCTAGTTCGTCCGGCTTTTGGCCAAAGGCCGCCACCTTGACATCAATTACCGGGAATCGGGCGACCATGCCGAGTTTGACCCGGCCCAGATTTTCCGAAATCCCTTTTAACCGCTGGTTTACCTCGGCTTCGGGCAGACCGAAAAGCGACAGCCGTTTTTCCCGGTAGTGCGTGCGCTCGGCTTCGGGCATATAATGATTTTCAATAACGGCAATAACGGATCCGGTCAGCATACGGTGCATTTCCGCCGGCACGCCGGGCAGGAAAAAACAGGTACAGCCGCCGATTTGCAGTTTAAAACCCGGCGCCGTGCCGGCTTCGTTTAAAATCGGCTCGGCCCCGAGCGGCAGCTCCGCCTGCTGAAAATCCGATGCCGTCATGGACCGGTAGTATTTTTTAAAAAACGCCTCGATATAGGACAATGCCGTGGGATTGCGCCGCATTTCAACACCGGCCGCCCGGGCGGCGGCGCCTGCGGTGATGTCGTCGACCGTAGGGCCCAGCCCGCCGGTGACAACGGCAATATCCGAACGTGCGCCGATTTCTTTGAGCGCTGCGGCCATTTCCTCCACATCGTCGCCCACGCTGGTATGGCGGCTGACCCGGAGGCCGGCTTCAACGAGTTTTCGTGCGATAAAGGCGGCGTTGCTGTCGACAACCGCGCCGGTCAAAACCTCATCGCCCGTGGACAAAATTTCTGCTTGCATGACGTTTTGCCTTATTGTCTTAACTGCTGATAAAATCACAACTATAATACGATTCCACGGATATGAAAAGGTTTTCATCCTTCCGGCGACACAGACCCGATTTTTTGCCGATAGATACCGGATCGCCCGGAAAAAATCAATTTTTAAATCTGCCTTGCCCGCTATCGGGCATTTCACCGCCCGAAAACCCCGGCCCAAAAAACTGCTTGACAAAACGCCGCCAAACCATTTAATTGGAAAAAAGAATCCATACAGAAAAATATTTACTTATACCGATTGAATTCCATGAAACACAATATCCCATACAAAACCGTGTATCGCAACTGGTGGTGGCAGGCGCACATAACAGGGCCTGCCGACGGATGAGGGGGAGTGTCTAAAGAAATCATCGCATAGAACCAGACAACCGTGGCGGCCCGAAGGCCCACGGTTTTTTTATTTTCAAACGCTTCACAAAGGCCGTGGGTAAAAACCCGCGGCCTTTTTTTTACCTAAATTGAGCGTTTCAGATTTTTAAAAAACATGATTTTGTAACCTGACATTTGCAAATCGCGCCCGGACGAAAAAACGGTTTTCGCCCGGGCACCCAACAAGGAGTTTCCATGCAAATCAGACAGTTTCCGGAACCAAGCGAATTCGCCCGTTTCTACGAAAGCCACAACGTCGTGCCGGTCTGCCGGGAAATTTTGGCCGACACCGACACGCCCCTGTCCGTGCTGCACAAAATCTACGAGCAGGCGGGCCCGGCCTTTTTGTTTGAAAGCGTGGCCGGCGGGGAACGCTGGGGGCGATACAGTTTCTTGAGCACCTCGGCGCGCACCCGGGTGCGCCTGTTTTCCCAACAGGTGGAGATCAAAAAAAACGGGCAAACCGATTTTCTCGATCATCACGGCAATCCCCTTGCGGTGCTGCGCGATTTGATGAAGGGCTACGATGCAGCCGAGATACCGGAGCTGCCGCGGTTCTGGGGCGGCCTGGTCGGCTATTTCACCTATGAAATGGTCTCTTTCTTCGAAGCCATTGCCAATCCGCTGCCGGCGGAGCGGCCCCTGGCCCATTTCATGATCCCGGATGAAATGCTGATTTTCGATAACGTCAGAAACACACTGATCATGGTAGCCATCACCTACAAAAACGACGGGGTTTCGGCGGCGGCCGTACATGACGCCGCCATTGAACGCATCGATGCCATGCAGACAAAAATCGAACAATACATGCCCGTGCCCGATGCCGGAGAACAAGCCGATGCCGACGCTCTTGTTTTACAACCCGTCACGGAGGAGGCCGCCTATCGCAGCCACGTGGAAACGGTCAAATCGCACATCATGGCCGGCGATGTCATTCAAACCGTCATTTCTCAGCCGTTTACGGCCCCGGCCCCCGCAGACCCGATCCGTCTGTACCGGGCGCAGCGCTATATCAATCCCTCGCCCTACCTGTATTTCATGCATTTAGACGACACGGTGCTGGTGGGGTCCTCGCCGGAGACCATGGTCCGGCTGGAAAACGGCATCGCCACCCTCCGGCCCATCGCCGGCACCCGGCCGCGGGGCCAAACGGAGCAGCAAGACCGGGCCATGGCAGACGAGCTGTTAAAGGACGAAAAGGAACGCGCCGAGCATTTGATGTTAGTCGACCTGGGCCGAAACGACCTGGGCCGGGTGGCGGAAACCGGCACCGTGCAGGTCACCGACCTGATGATCGTGGAGCGCTATTCCCACGTCATGCACCTGGTATCCAACATCACCTGCGATCTGACCGCCGGCCTGGACGCCTTTGACCTGCTGGCCGCCACGTTTCCCGCCGGCACCTTGACCGGCGCCCCGAAGATCCGGGCCATGGAAATCATCGCCGAGCTCGAAGACCAGCCCCGAGGCCCCTATGGGGGCGCGGTGGGCTATATCTCCTTTGACGGCAACATGGATTTGGCCATCACCATCCGCACGGCATGCGTGGAGGACGGCCGCATGACCATCCGGGCCGGCGCGGGTATTGTGGCCGATTCAGACCCGGAAAGCGAACGTATGGAGACCGTAAACAAGGCCATGGGCATACAACGGGCCCTTGAATTATTAAAGTAGTGCCGGAAACGAGGAGCTTTTTCCCATGAAAATTTTCATGATCGACAACTATGATTCTTTCACCTACAACCTGGTGCAGTATCTGCGGCAACTCGGCGCCGAGGTGACCGTGGCGCGAAACGATGCCTTTGCCATAAACGCCATTGACCCGGCCGTAACCGACGGCATCGTCATTTCCCCCGGTCCCGGCACGCCGGAAAAAGCAGGGCTTTCCATGGATGTCGTCCGCCGGTATTCCGGGCAGATCCCGATTCTGGGCGTCTGCCTGGGCCACCAGGCGATTGCCGCGGCCTTCGGCGGCACCATTGTTTCCGCCCGGCGGCTCATGCACGGCAAAACCTGCGAGGTCACCGCCGACGGCAAAACGATCTTTTCGAAAATCAACAAGCCCTTTGCCGCCATGCGCTACCACTCCCTGGCGGTATCGCGCACGGATCTGCCCGACTGTCTCACCGTTTCGGCGGAAACCGAAGACGGCGAAATCATGGGCCTTCGCCATGAAACGCATTGGACCGAAGGCATCCAGTTTCACCCGGAATCGATTATGACCCCGGTGGGCAAACGGGTATTGCGGGGTTTTTTAAACCTGGCCCGGCCGTTGCCGGAAAAGGATCATTCGGCCTTTGGCGTTTGATTCACTACCTGAAAACCCAATGATCGCGCCAAGGCGCAAAGGCGCAAAGCCGGGCATTTGCTTGGCGTCTTTGCGTCTTGGCGCGCGATACAACACAATGACGGGAGAAGGATATGTTTAAAGACGGCCTTGCCAGTATTTACAATCAACAGGATTTATCCGAATCGCAAATGAACGAGATGATGGCGGAAATTTTTTCCGGCAATCTCACCGACGCCCAAATCGGCGCCTTTATGGGGGCGCTGGCCACCAAGGGCGAAACCTTCCGCGAACTTGCCGGTGCTGCAACGGCCATGCGGAAAAAAGCCATCCGGATTGAAACCATGGCCTCCGATGTGGTCGACACCTGCGGTACGGGCGGCGATGCCGCCAAAACCTTTAACATCTCCACCACCACGGCATTCGTGGTTGCCGGCGCCGGCGCCACAGTGGCCAAGCACGGCAACCGCTCGGTTTCCAGCCAGTGCGGCAGCGCCGATCTTCTCGAGGCTTTAGGCGTTCGGCTCGATGTCGACCCGGAAATCGTGGAGGAAGGCATCGCCGAACTCGGCATCGGTTTTCTGTTCGCCCCGGTCTACCACGGCGCCATGCGGTATGCCGCAAACGCGAGAAAGCAAATCGGGTTGCGCAGCATCTTCAACATGCTCGGGCCGCTGACCAATCCGGCGGCTGCCAATTGCCAGCTTCTGGGCGTCTACGCCCCCGAACTGACGGAAATGTTTGCCTCCGCCCTGCAACTGCTCGGCACCAAGCGGGCCATGGTGGTCCACGGCCATGACGGCCTCGACGAGATCACGATCTGCGCCCCGACCCGGATTTCCGAGTTAAAGGACAACTACATCACGACCTATGACATCGCACCGGAGCAGTTTTTCAGCCAAACCGCCGCCCCCGGTGATCTGGCCGGCGGCGATGCGGCGCAAAATGCGGAAATCACCCGCGCGGTTTTAAACGGCGAAAAAGGCCCCCGGCGCGACATCGTGGTCTTAAACGCCGCTGCCGCCTTAATATGCGCCAATGCCGCCGACGACTTTGCCGTCGGCATTCAAGCGGCCGAACATGCCATTGACAGCGGGGCGGCCCGGGACAAACTCGAGTCGCTGATCGCCTTTTGCGGGGAAAACGCCTGATGGGCAAAGATATATTACAGCAGATCGTGGCAAAAAAACGCCGGCAGGTCGAAGCGGCCAAAACCGAGCTGCCCGAAACCGTTTTGCGCAAAGCAGCCGAAAACCGGACCGACTTTCGATCCTTTGCGGCGCCCTTTGCCGCCGGCGCCGCAGACGGCCGGGTCAACATCATCGCCGAAATCAAGCGCGCATCGCCGTCAAAGGGCACCATCCGAGAGAACCTGGATGCAGGCGCCCTTGCCGCATCCTACGAACGCGGCGGGGCGGCGGCACTTTCCGTACTGACCGACCTGCCCTATTTCAAGGGCAGCATCGAAGACCTCAAAACCGCGCGCTCGGCCACCGCCCTGCCGGTGCTGCGCAAGGACTTTATTCTATCGTCCTACCAGGTCTATGAATCCGCCGTCATCCGCGCCGATGCGGTTTTGCTCATCGTCCGGGTGCTGTCCGAATCGCAGCTCAAAGACTACCTGGACCTCTGCGGCGTTCTGCATCTCGACGCCCTGGTCGAAGTCCACGACGAGGCCGACCTGGAAACGGCGACAAAAGTCGGCGCCCGGCTCATCGGCATCAACAACCGGAACCTGGCGTCTTTTGACACCGACATCGGCCGCGCCATGGCCATGACCGCCCGGCTTGGCCCCGACCAGATCCCGGTGGCGGCCAGCGGCATTACGTCGCCGGCCGACATTGCGGCCAACTGCAAAGCCGGAATTTCCAATTTTTTAGTCGGCGAAAGCCTGGTCCGGGCAGCGGACCCCGAACAAATGCTCAAAAGCATGATAAACGGATAGAAAGCCCAACCATGAGCGCACCCCAGACAAAAACAGAAACCACCGCTACCCTGCAGATCAAGATCTGCGGCATCACCACCCCGGACGACGCCATGGCCTGCACGGCCTTAGGCGCCGATGCCGTCGGCCTGGTCTTTTATCCCCAAAGCCCCCGCTACGTGACCGCCGGCCGTGCCGCAGACATCAGTACCGCACTGCCGCCGGCCGTCGCCCGGGTGGGCGTTTTTGTAAACGAACCCTTTGACACGATCATGGATAAAGTCGAAACCTGCGGCCTGACCGCCGTTCAACTCCACGGCCAAGAAAGCGCCGCCCAGGTCCGGCAGCTCAGTCAATCCGGCGTCCGGGTCATCAAGGCGCTTTTTATCAACAAGGCCCCCCTGGTCGAAACCGCCCCCAAATATACGGACGCCGCCGCCTTTCTGGTGGAATGCGCCGGCGGCAAACTGCCCGGCGGCAACGCGACGACCTGGGATTGGGCCGCGGCCCGCCCCTTTGTCGAGCACTACCCGACGGTGCTCGCCGGCGGCCTTTGCCCGGAAAACGCGGCATCGGCCATTGACGCGGCCTGCCCCGACGCCGTGGATATCAGCTCGGGCGTGGAGGCCAGCCCGGGCCAAAAAGACTACAACAAGGTCCAAACGTTTGTTCATACCGTTCGGGCGTACACC
>JBNJEA010000204.1:0-4397 GCA_051745395.1 Thermodesulfobacteriota bacterium
AGCGCCGTCTTTTCGGCATCAGCACCGGCAAACACGCGGTCCGACAGCACTTTACCGGTTAACTGACGGGCCCTTTTGCCGGCTTCGGCGATATTTTTCAGGCAGGCATGGGCGGCATCGTTGTCTTCGAGATACATTTCGCAAAGCTCGGAATTGCCGAGCATGATGGTAATCATGTTATTGAAATCATGGGCGATATCCCGGAAATACCGATCAAAGACCAGCTGAGTGGATGCAGCTTCGGCCCTTTCGGCTTCGCAATCGTCCGAAGCCGCCGGTCGATACACGGCCAGGGTATAGGCGGGAAAAGCGGCGCTGGCCTCTATATCGGTCACGGAGATCATAACCGGTATTTGCCGCCCGTTTTTGGCGACGCGCCTGCCGCTATAGCGCACGGGTTCGCCCGGGTTGATTGACGCCCCTTGTTCGGCTGCCGGATGCCGACTGTCTTCATCGGCAACAGGGGGCACGGCATGCCCGATGGCTTCATGGCGGCTGTAGCCGAACAGTTTCGTAAACTCGGGATTGATAAAAATCGCGCTGCCCCCTGTGTCGTAAACGGCGATGGCATCCGTGCTGCCGTCAAAGAGGCGGGAAAACATTTTTTCCCGCAGCGAGCCAGCTTTCATAGATTGATGCTGCGAAAGGGCCTTTACCACCGTGGGCAGAATCTGCTCCTTGCGAACCGGCTTGGCCAGGTAGGCAAAAACTTTCAGGTTGATGGCTTCGGCCGCCGACTCGAAACTCGGGTACCCGGAAATCAGCACCGCCTGGCAAAACGGCTGCTTTTCCCTCAGGTATTTCAGCATATCGATACCGTTGGCGCCGTTGGCAAGGAGCCGATCCACAATGGCCACCCCAAAGTCTTCGGTATCGATCTTGCTGCGCGCCTGATTCATGTCCGGCACCGGATGCGGTCTGTATCCGGCGTCCGCGAGATACTTGGACAGGGAAAAACGGATGCTTTCTTCGTCGTCGACGATGAGAATATGGTTGGAATCACTCATGACTGTTTACTTCCGTTCTTAAGTTTGATTGCTATTTGAAAAATTCGAGATCGAGTTCGGCAAAAAGCTGATCGATATCCAAAAGCAGCGTCACTGCCCCCCGACTCCTCGCCACCGCCTTGATAAACCCGACATCCACAGGGGCGTCGGCCGGCGGCGGTTCCATTTCATCTGCAAAAAATTTAGTGATATCGCGGACGGCATCCACCCGAATGCCGGCCGTCAACGTTTTGTCGTCCAGATCGACGACCCGGACGGTGACGACCCCGGCCCTGCATTTGACCGGGGGCCGATTCGCAGCCGATATGCCGCGAATATCGATCACCGGCAAAGGTTTGCCGTACGGGCGTATAATTCCGGCGATATAGCCGGGCGTTCCGAACAGTTCCTCGATCTTCTGCCGCCCCAGGATGTCGCAAACCTTCGATACATCTATGCCGTATATATCGCCGCCGAGCGCAAACGTCAGGTATATGCCGGTCATTTCAAATGGGAGCCTTTCCCGGTTTGTCATTATCGCTTCCCGTTTTACCCCAGGGTACCGGGGATGCGGACGGCCCGCTTCCCCGGTACCGTCGGCGTTGATTTAGAAATCGCTGAACTCGTCTTCATCCAACGGAATCACATGGTCTTGTTTTTTCCGCCGGTTACCGGCCGGACGGGTTTGGGCCGTGCCCGATGACGCTGCATTCGGATGTCTTTGCGCGCCGGCATGCTGCCGCTGACGGTTTGCGGCTTTTTCAACGGCTTTTCCGGAAACCGGCTGGGCATCGTTTTGCCGCCGCCCGCCCACGACGACTTCGAGCGCCGCGACCATCTTTTCCATCTCGCCGGCCTGGGCAGTTAACTCCTCGGCGGCGCTGGCCGATTCCTCGGAATCCGCCGCGTTCTGCTGCACCACCTTATCCATCTGGGATGCGGCGGTATTGACCTGCTCGATGCCTTCGGCCTGTTCCTTGGACGCCGCCGTGATTTCGGCGATCAAGGTGTTGACCTTCTCCGAATGCTTTTTGATGGCATCCAACTGGCCGGCCACTTCGTCGGCCATACCCACGCCGTTTACGGCGTTTTCCTGGGATTTTTCAATCAGCCGCGCCGTATTCTGGGCCGCTTCGGCGCTGCGCTGGGCCAGCTTTCTGACCTCTTCGGCCACCACGGCAAACCCCTTGCCGGCCTCTCCGGCGCGGGCAGCTTCAACTGCGGCGTTCAACGCCAGCAGGTTGGTCTGAAACGCAATATCGTCAATGGTTTTGATGATGCGCGAGGTTTCGTCTGCGGAATTCTTGATTTCATTGATGCTCGAATTCATCCGTTCCATGGCCGACACCCCGGTTTCGACCACCTGCGCGGTCTCTTTGACCGCCATATCGGCCTGATCGGCATTATCCGCGTTCTGGCGGGTCTGGGCCGCCATTTCCTCCAGCGAGGACGCGGTTTGTTCCAGGGTGGACGCCTGTTCGCTGGACCCTTCGGCGAGCTGCTGGCTGGCCGTGGAAACCTGGCTGCTGGCAGAAGCCACTTCTTCGGAGCCGGTGCTGAGGTTGTCGATAATCTCGCGCAACGGCCGCGTAATCCCCAGGGTAATGACCGTAGCCAAACCGATGCCGACGATAAGCGCTGCCAGCGCCACGATCCCCATGCTCGTTTTCGCCCGCTGGTTGGCCGCCTGCAGCCGGGGGCCGATGGTGTCCTGCTCGGACTTGATGTCAAGCTTGACGTCTTCCACATCGCCGGCAATCGCGGCTCCCGTGGCGTCCATGGTATCGGAGATCACCTTGTTCCGGTTTTTAATCAGCTGGACCACTTCCGCAAAACGCGTTTCATAGGTCTTTTTGTCGCTTAAAACACTTTCCAACAACCGCCGCCGTTCCGGGTTCTGCAATTGCCTGTCGAGCACGTCGAGCTCGGTCTTCATTTTTGTGAACTCGCTTTTCACGCGATCAACAGCGGCGCTGTCATTGGTGTCCAAAAACTTCATGACGTAAAGCCTCGCCAGCAGCAGGTTACGCATAGCGCGGCCGCTCTGATAGGCGGCGGTAACATCGTCGTCTCGGTTGGCGGAAAACATGATTTCGGTCAGGGCATCTTCCATGGCGGGGCCTTTGACATTTAAGACTTCGTTGACAAGGCGGTCGCGGTTATCCATGTAATTCTTAACCTGCTCAAATCCATCTTCATAGGTTGTGTATTTATTATCGATGCGCTGGATGTTGGCGGCCCGATCCGGGTCCTGGATGGCCTGTTTTGAATCCTCCAGGAATCGGTTTTTCTGACCGCTGTATTTTTCATAGGCGGAAACGGCGGCTTCATCTCCGGTAATGATATAGTCCATGGCGTGTTTTTGAACCATGAGCAGACTGGCCTGAAGCTGGCCGGCCAGATTGGCGTCACGGGCCATCTCCCGGTAGCTTTTAAACCCTTTTGCCGCATCCTGCAGCGCACTGAAACCGATAAATCCCACGATCAGCATCAACACGAGCACGCTTGTAAAACCGAGCACAATTTTTTTGCCCACTGTTAATTTTTTACCCATTTTTCAGTCCCTCCTGATTTTGTTTTTTGCTTTGGAAGTTGCCTTTTCAATCCCCTCTGTTTGCAGACCACTATTACCAGAAGCGTGCCAAGGCATGCGAAGGACCGGAAAAATGTAATTAAACAGAATAAAAACAGTAAATTGAAATTTAGAAAAGAATGTGCGCAGCAAGACAGACTACCGGCGCGGGACCGGCGTTGTTACAGATCTGTCAGTTGACACCTCTGTAACAGTCACACATTTAGAAAGGATTTTTCAATGCCGGCAGCGGTGTTCGCCTGGCACTTAACGGGTTTGGGGCTCGGAGGTGGAAACCTGATATTCGCGCATTTTGCGATAAAGGGTCTGGCGGGAAACATCGAGCATACGGGCGGCCTTGGCTTTGTTCCAGCCGCTTTTTTCGAGGCTGTCCAAGATCGCCTTGCGGGTCAGGTTGCCGTTGCCGCCGGATTCCGAGGCGGAGGACTTCATATCCGAGCGGATTTCCGGCGGCAGGTGCTCGATCCGGATTTCGGGATGGCGGCACAGGACGAAGGCGTGTTCCAGGCAGTGCTTGAGCTGGCGAATGTTGCCCGGCCATTCGTATCGCAGGCAGCGGTCCATGGCCTCGTCGGATATGCTTTCCACATTCCGGTTCATAGAGGCATTGAGCTCATTTCGGAAATGCGCCATTAAAAGGGCAATGTCTTCCCGGCGCTCCCGCAGCGGCGGCAGGTGCATTTCCATCACTTTCAAGCGATAATACAGGTCTTCCCGGAAAAGCCCGCGGGCGATCTTTTCCAGCAGGTCCTGGTTGGTGGCCGAAATCACACGGACATCGACTTTCCGGGAAACCGAATCGCCGACCCGCTCGATTT
>JBNJEA010000205.1:0-4353 GCA_051745395.1 Thermodesulfobacteriota bacterium
TGCCGACAACCTTGAAATTCCAGCAGATGGGGATTTTGTTGAACCGCGCAGAAAACGGGACCCGCAGCCGGGGTTCAAACGGGATGCATTTCAGGCGGCGCTTCTTGCGGCTCTGCAATCGCCCGGAAGCAGTGATGCGACAGTGTCGGGAAATATCTCGCCGTTGTTGCGGCTGCAAAGAAATCACCCGGATATGCTGCGCCGCTATCTCGCATCCAGCCCGGCGTGGCGCGTGTTTGAGAAAAAAGGAGACGCGTTTGCCACGCGCAGATGGAAGCTCGGATCGCAATGGCGTTATCCGCTTCACGGCTACTACAGCCAACATGATGTGGCAACTTTGCCAAAAACGAAGATCCCCGGCTTCCAATTCCGCTTTACGATCGGTTTGTCGGCAAAGCCGTGGGCGCGCGGCCACAAGGACACAACATGGCTCAATGCCGGGGAAATGACAGCGGTTTCTTTGTCGACGGAAAATCAGATGCAGGAAAGCCACTGTGTCATATCGGCGGACGCGGCGGTCGCGGAGGTGTTCGAGCAGTCCGGCGCGCCGGAGCGGCGCTTGACCAAAGCCGCACTGGCGTTTTTCCGTGCGGAGCTGCAACCCCTGGCCGAGAATCCTTCATGGGAGACAGCGCGCCGGATCCTGCCGCCGGACAGCATCAAAAAGAAAGCGCCTTCGCTTGAGATCAGAAACGCCGGCCAGCCCGGCATATACGACTCCCACATCTGGATGAATCCCGGCGAGCCGGGCGTGATCTACCTTGCGGCATTTGAGGTCACCGGAGAAACGCAGCTATCTGCGGATCCACTGCGGGAAAAGACGAATGAACGAATCGGCTGGTCCCGCGATCCTGAAGAACGGTTTTTTTCAAATACCCGCTTTACCATTTATGAAGGCGAGCCGGGCCGCCCCTATGCTGCGCGATTGGAAGTCTGGTTTGTCCCGGACGCCGGCGGCCCGGAACGCAAACTCTTCGAAAGGGTCTTTAAGATCGAAGGGTGGCAAAGATAGGGGTTCTCGGATGCTTTCCATTCCAAAGGATCTTTCATTGACAGGCAAGGAGGGCAATCATGTCGAGTGTCGGTCAAATGGCCAAGCCCCGGGCGGCCATTTCTTCTGTTTTCCGCCGGAATGAAAAAGATGTGGTCCTGCTGCATGTCGGCTTTGCCCTGGTTTGCGCGGCGGTTTTGCTGGCGCCGATCGGCGCGGCCTCCGGCGTGCGGTTTTTTGCCCTGGTCGTTGTGTATAATCTGGCCGTGCCCCTGGCAGGCTGGTGGCGCGGGCATTTGGATTGGATTCAATTGTGGCTGTTTTCCTTCCTCCTCAGCCTCTTCCAGGTGTTTCCCGACTGGTTTCTTTCCGCCCAGCTCAATGTTTTGGCCTTTCCAGCCGACGGGTTGTTTAAAATCGGGACCGTCTCCGGATACATGGGCGGGTTGTGGACCATCCCGATTTTTTTGATCGTATATACCGGCGGTTTCATAAAGACCCGCTTTTCGGAAAAACACGCGTACCCGGCCGTGGCCGTGGTTTCCCTGTTGATCTTCGGCGGATCGGAACAAACCCTGTGGATGCTTTCGTCCTGGTATGCAAAGGATGTTTTGATGATCGGGCATGTGGCGGTCTATATCCTGGTGCCCGAAATTTTGCTGGGTATGGCCGCATTTTTTTCTTTTCAGCAAGTCAAAGACAAGTCCCTTGGGACAAAACTCGTGTCCGCTTTTCTGGTGATGCAATTCTATCTCGGCAGCGCTTCGTTTTTTTATTTTTTGGTGGAAAAGCTACTGCGTGGGTAAAATTTGTTTTGCCTTGCGGTCCCGTCATTTTGTTTTGTTGCTTTTTGAAAGACGCACGTCGGATTTTAATGCGAGTGCCCGCTGTGATCCTCCTTTTCCGGCGGTTTTTCCCGGTCCTTCCCGCCGCTGTTGGTATTGCCGTCCTCCGGATGGGGATGGGCGCTGTCCTGTTTGTCTTGTTTTATGGAGGTTTGTTCCAGGGCCCGGCGATACTGCTCGGGCGTCATGCGGGGTATCCGTCTGGACAGGGCCGCTATGCCCCACAGTTCGTCTTCGCTGTGACCATTCCCGAAGGCGGGCATGCCGGTGAATTTTATGCCGTTTTTGACGATCCAGTAGAGTTCGGCGTCGTTCCAGTGCTCCTGGATGCGGCCGGATATCATTTGGGGCGGGGAGGGGTTGAGTCCCCCGGCAAATTCGCTGGGCGGATATCCGGGCGCTCCGTGGCAGTAACGGCACATTCCGTGGTAATGGGGCAGCGCATGCCGTCTCTTTTCGGGATCATCCAGATCGGGGGTTTCTATGTCGCCGCTGCGTGCCGCTATGGAATGGTTTTTCGTCATATCCAGAAATCTGGCGGTGATGTTACGGTGGGATTCGGTGGCGGCGATGTTGTAGAGTCCGTTCCATGCATACAAAAAGGCGCATATGCCGATGACGGCAATGGTAATGATCACAGTTATGCCGGTTCGCATAATTTTCCCCCCTCTGCATTGGGAACAGGTTTCTCGTTTGCCTTGCGGGGTCGTTGGTGGTACGTAGATTCAAGGATACGATAAAAGGGGCAAAAAACGCAAGCTGTAAAACCTCGTTGCGCTCAACGTTTCGTTTAGGGCGAACCTTCTGCTGCGAACGGGCGGATTCCGCGGACGTCTGGCGCAGTAAAAAGAGCATGGATATGGCTGCATTTACCGAATATGGCCGATTTGACGGCATCGGCCTGGCCGGGTTGGTGAAAGCCGGAGAAGTCAGTGCTGAAGAGCTCTGCGAAGAGGCGATCCGTCGCGCTCAGCAACTGAATCCGGAACTAAACGCTATTGTGACGCCGATGTATGATGATGCACGAAATGCTGCAAAGCGGCCGCCGCCGTCCGATGCTTTTTTTTGTGCGGTTCCCTTTTTGTTGAAAGACGCCCACCACGCCTTGAAAGGCGTTGCCATGAGCAGCGGAAGCGGGTTGCTGAAAACGTTTGTCCCTCCGTATGATGCGGAAATCGTGAGGCGTTTCAAAAAAGCCGGTTTGGTCATACTGGGAAAAACCAACACCCCCGAGTTTAAACTCGCCTACGTCACCGAGCCCAAAGCCTTTGGTCCAACCCGCAACCCCTGGAATCCCGCGTATTCGTGCGGCGGCTCCAGCGGCGGTTCGGCCGCGGCCGTGGCGGCACGCATCGTTCCGTTTGCCTCCGCTACCGATGAGGGGGGCTCCATCCGTGTACCGGCATCTTATTGCGGTTTGTTCGGTCTGAAGCCGAGCCGGGGGCGCAATCCGGTCGGACCGGATTTTGACGAGGAATGGGATGGCATGTCCTACAGTCATGTCATTACCCGATCCGTTCGCGACTCCGCCGCCATGCTCGACGCCGTCTCCGGCCTTGAAAACGGCGCACCCTATGGCGCCGGCTGCCCGCCAGGGCCTTTTTTCGAAGAGGCAAGCATTTCACCGGCAAAGCTGCGAATCGGTTTTCATACGCGATCGGCATTCGGAAGAAAAGTCCATCCGGAATGCATTGCGGCGGTAAAACGGACGGCCGCGTTGCTGGAAAGCCTGGGGCATCATGTCGAAGAAGCCGAGCCCGATTACCGGGAAGAAGAGGCTGCATTGCAATGGAGCGTCGTTATGATCGGCAATGTCGGAGCCCTTGTTGACAAGCTGGTTTGCGTGTACGGAGCCTCCAGGGTGGCGCGGGATCTGGAATTATCAAACTACACGTTGTATCGCATGGGACGGAAACTCAAAGCGCTTGACTTTGTGAAAGCCAAGCGCAGATGGCGGCAGCTTGGGCTCGCCATGGATCAAATGCTGAACGAATATGATATGATGCTCACGCCCACCCTCGGACAGCCGCCTGTTCCCGTGGGTTCTCAAAAGCCCGGCAAATCGGACCGGCGCAAAATGAAATGGCTTTCTTCATGGATGGGTAAAATCATTTTGAGCCATCGCAAGCTGACGTACGCCATTTTGGACGAGCTTGTTCAAAATACAATGAAGGGCCAGATGCCCTTTACCATGATCGCCAATATTACCGGCCATCCGGCGATGTCTGTACCCCTGTATTGGACTGAAGACGGGCTGCCCTGCGGTGTCCAATTTATCGGCCGCCAGGGCGATGAGGCGCAATTGTTCCGCCTGGCCGGGCAACTGGAAAAAGCGCAGCCGTGGGATGAGAGAAAGCCATCGATTGCCGGGTGAATTTTGATTGTCCCGCGCGGCGGAAACGAAATTGAGCACAAAAACGGCCGCCGGCACAGGTTGCCGGCGGCCGTTTGCTGAGTGGATTCATCCGCGCCGTTTCCGGCGTTTTGGGCGATTAGGTGCCTTCTTCCCAACTGTCG
>JBNJEA010000206.1:0-4344 GCA_051745395.1 Thermodesulfobacteriota bacterium
TGCGTTGTAGCCGTCCTGTTTTCGCATGGCGTTGACCCGGTGGATTAACACCAGCGAATCGTTGACCACCACGCCGGATAAGCCGACAATGCCGAACAGGCTGATGACGCTGATGTTAAATCCCATCAGCAGATGGCCCAGGATGGCGCCGACCACGCCGAACGGGATGGCCGCCATGACGATAAACGGCTGGGAAAAGGAGCGAAACGGGATGGCCAGCAGTGCGTAGATGGCGAACAGGGCGAGGACGAATCCTTTTTTGATATCGCCAAGGGTCTCTTGTTGCTCCTGGCCCTCGCCTTCGATGGTAAACCGCAGGCCGGGATACCGGTTTTTCAGCTCCGGCAGGTAATTGTTGATCAGGTGCTGGCGCACTTCGTTGGCATTGGTGACCGATTCGTTGACATCGGCCATGACCTTGATGACCCGCAGGCGCCGGGCCCGTTCGATGCTGGCATAGCCGCGCTCCATTTTCACCCGGGCGACTCGGGAAAACGGTACCGCATCGCCGTCGGGCGTGCGGATGCGCATCTGCTCCACGTTGCCAAGTGAAAGCCGTTCTTCTTCCGGGTAGCGCACCAGGACCTTGACCTCGTTTTTGTCCCGCTGAAAGCGCATGGCTTCGGCCCCGTAAAAGGCATGACGGACCTGGCGGGCCAGGTCGTCCAATTTCAGGCCGAGGCTTGCGGCCTCGGGTTTCAGCGAAAGCTGCATTTCCATCTTGCCCGGCATGAAGCTGTCATTGATGTCAAACACACCGGAAAAGGCCTGCAGTTCGGCTTTAAGCTCATCTGCGGCATGGACGAGCTGCTCGTGATCGTCCAGGGACAGGTGGACCTCGACCGGGTTGCCGGCGCTGTGGATTTCACTTTTAAACTCGATCGATTCCGCATCCGGGATATCGCCCACCCGTTTGCGCCACATCCGCGTCAGTTCCCGGGAGCTGATCTGGCGCTTTTCGCCTTCCAGCAACTGGATAAACACGTGGGCTAAGTGCCCGCCGGATTCCGAGCCTCCCCGGTTGCCGAAATGGGAGCCGACAATCGAGGCGCTGTGTTTTCGCAGGGGCGGTTTGTTTTCGGGCCGTTTTTCGTCGTATTCGGCCAGCAGTTCTTCAGCGGCGGTTTCCATGCGCTTGACGATTTCGATGGTGCGATCCTCGGGCGTGCCCACCGGCATGGTCAGCATGGCCTGCATGACGTCGCCTTCGACTTTGGGGAAAAACGTGAACTTGATCTTGCCCCCGGCCCATACGCCGAAGGTCAGCAACAGGACGGCCAGGCCGAAGGCCACCGTGGCGTAGCGCCACCGCAGGCAAAACGTGACGGTTTTTTGGTACGGGTTTTCGATAATCCAGGCCAGCGCCCGGGCCATGCGTTTGGGGCCCCGGGCCTTCGATTTTGCCGCCGCCTTGCTGTAGCGCAGGTGACAGGGCAAAATGAGCAGGGATTCGACCAGGGAGCCGAGCAGCACCAGGATGACGACGATGGGGATGTTTCGCATGAAATTGCCCATGGTGCCGCCGGCCATCAGCAGCGGGGAAAAGGCGACAATCGTGGTCAGCACGGAAAAGATCACCGGCCGGCCCACCTCCACGGTGCCCTCGGTGGCGGCTTTTAGTGGCGCCATGCCGGCTTCCTGCTTTCGAAATACGTTTTCGCCCACGATCACGGCGTCGTCGACCACGATGCCCAGCACCATGATAAAGGCGAAAAGCGAAATCATGTTCAGCGATACGTCATGAAACGGCAGCAGCATCAGCCCGAAGGCGAAACTGATGGGAATGCCCAGCGTAACCCAGAACGCCAGGCGCACGTTTAAAAAAACGCCGAGCAGGATGCTTACCAGCAGCAGACCGAGCAGCATGTTTTTGAGCAGCAGCTCGATGCGGCTTTTCAATATCTTGGACATGTCCTGATACGTGTCGATCTGAAGGCCGTGGGGCAGGCCGGGCCGGATTTTCTCCACGTGGTTTTTGACCTTTTCAGCCACATCGAGTGCGCTTTGATCGGCCACCCGGTAGATATTTAAAATGGCGGCCGGTTTTGCCTGGAAACGGGCGGACAAATCCACATCTGCAAAGCCTTCCCGTATGTCGGCGATCTGGCCCAGGGTGATGCGGGTGCCGTCAGGGCGGGTGATAACGGGGATGCTGTCATACGCGTCGGCGAAATAGCGTTTGCCCTTGGCCCGGATCAGCACTTCTCCCTCGTCTGCCTTGACACTGCCGGCCGGCAGGTCCAGGCTGCTCCGGTTGACAATCCGGGCCACGTTTTCAAGGGTCAGGCCGTATTTGCGCAGCGTGTTTTCGGCAATTTCCACGTGGATTTCGTTGGGCCGCACCGCGGCCACATCGGCCTGGGTGACGCCTTCCAGGTTGGTCAGGTCGTCTTTTATGGTCTGGGCCGTATGCTTGATGGTCATTTCGGGCACATCGCCGTAGACGCCCACACTGATGACCTGGGTCCGCCGGGTCAGCTCCCGGATTTCCGGCTCTTCGGCCTGTTCGGGCAGGGTGGTGATCCGGTCGACTTCGGATTTGACCTCGTCGAGCAGTTTTTTGCTGTCCCAGCCGGACATGATTTCAATGGTGACCCGGCCCAGGCCTTCCCGGGCCACCGAGTCGATGCGCTTGATGCCTTCAATGCCCGCCACGTTTTCTTCCACCTGGCGGATGACGCCTTCTTCGACTTCCGCCGGCGAAGCGCCGGTATATTCAACCGAGATGCTGATCTTGTCGAGCTCGGTTTCGGGAAAGATTTCAAGCTTAATCCCTATGCCCGTGACAACGCCGGCGACCAGGAGAAAGAGCATCAGCAGGTTGGCGGCCACGTGGTTGTCGGCAAACCAGGCGATGACACCTTTCATGATGGCCCTCCATCCACACTTTCAGCCACATCGGCGGCTGCGCCGGGGCTGCCGTCATTTGCGCCGGCATCCACGGGCCGTACCTTCATGCCGTCGGTGACCGCTTTCAGGTGGGAGACCACCGCTTTATCGTCTGCGGTAAGCCCCTCGGCGACCACCACACCGCGCTGATCCATCCGCGCGATATCCACGTGACGGAAATGCAGGCGGTCGCTGTCGGGATCCACGACCCAGACGGTGTTTTCGCCGTGCAGGGCGGCGCGCGGTACGATGGCGGCGCCGGGCAGGACGTCGCCCCGGATTTTGACTTCTGCGAACTGACCAATGGCAAGGGGCGGCTGGGTGGCATAGGGCGCCTGCACCCGGATCACCACGTTGACCATCCGGGTCTGCTCGTTGATTTTTCCCTCCACGCGCACGACTTTTCCCTGCCATGTCCTGGTTTTGCCTGCGACCCGGGCAAAGACTTCGGCCGGGGCCCCGGATTTTTCATCCGAGGTAAAACCGGGCACATCAAACCATTGCAATTCCGCGCTGTCCATGGGAACGACAATTTCGGCCGCCCCGGTTGAATGCAGGGTCGCTATGGACTGGCCCGGGGAAACGTATTGCCCCAAATCAACACTTTCACTGCTGACCCGGCCGTCAAACGGTGCTGTCAACTCGGTGCGCCTGAGATTCAGGCGGGCTTTTTCAAGGTCGGCCCGGGCGGCTTCCAGGTTGGCTTTGGCGGCTTCGAGCTGCGGCTTTTTGGCAACCAGCGGCGGCGGCGGCCGGTCCGGGTGTAACTGTTTCCATTCCTCCCGGGCGGCGTTTGCTTCCTGCCGGGCGAGTTCATAGTTGCTGCGGGCGTCCTTGACCCGGGCTTCGGCCGCGGTGACGGCGATTTGATAGTCGTCTGCCTCGATGGCGACAAGGCGCTGGCCTTTTTTGACCGTTCCCCCGTTGATCAAATCCGGCGAGACATCGACGACCTTGCCGTCCACCTGGGGCATGAGCTGGATCTCGGCAACCGGCCGGACCGTGCCTTCGCCGGGGATGGTCATTTCCAGGTCCGAAATGGAAACCGGTACGGTGCGCACCATCGGCAGCGGGGTTTCCGGTTCCTGGCGGCCCAGGGCCTCCCGGCTGGCCTTAAACATTTTAAATCCGGCAAAGCCGGCGGCGATCAGGGCAACGGCCAGTAGCGCGTGAATTATAATGCGAACTTTTGTGGACATGAGACTTCCGTCATTATGCTATTGGGTTAAAAACGAGATTGCTTGTCATTCGATTCGCTATGATAATTGATTATTGGTAATTCACAATTGGCTTTTCTTCGTCAGGCTCTGAACCATATTGCCGCAGGCAATGGGCGACTGCTTTTCGCTTTTATCTTCCGACCCTTGTTTTCTAAGGCGCATCGGGCGGGGGATTCCTGCCCCCACCCCCGCTTTTGCCGCCCGATTCGATAAAGCATTTCTGTATAAATGCCCC
>JBNJEA010000207.1:0-4309 GCA_051745395.1 Thermodesulfobacteriota bacterium
AAAAAGGCCCACTTAATGTAGAAAACCAGTGCCGCCCAGGCCAGTATGCAGGTGAGGTAGGCAAACCAGTTAACCGGGCGCTGGGCCATGCCGTGGCGGTTTACCTTGCCCACCTTGGCCTTGCATGAAAAGCATCGCTTGGCGTCAATCGGCAGCGTGGCGAAGCATTCCGGACACCGTTTAACCAGGTAAGTTTCTTGAGGCGCCGGGCCTTTGTCTTTTTTCAGGACACCCATTTCTTTATCTGCTGTAATCTGAAAATCGGTCTGATATTTCGATATCGCTTTGCTGCCTGAGCGCAGCCATCCATTTGTTCACGGCCTGCTGGCCCTTTCGGGAGGCAAGCCGGGAAACTGCCTCCTCTTTTTCCGCCTGGAATTCCGAGGCACCGGGCTGTTTTTTCTCCTGCAGGTGGATAACATAGAAGCTGCTGTCTTTTGCCACAACCGCCTCCGGCAGCGGGTTGTCCGCACTCAGGGAAAATGCCGCTGAAGCCAGTTCCCGGCTCTGGCCGATATCCGGGACGGGCTGGCCACGCTTGAAAAACCCGGTCGTGTGGATCTTGACGCCGGCGGCTTCTGCTGCTGCGGTAAAGTCGCCGGCCTCCCGGGCCTGTTCCAAAAAGTCCCGGGCCGCCTGTTGGGCCGCTTGTTCTTGTTTTTCCCGTTTCAGGTCGCGCCGGACTTTTTCGGTCACGGATGCAAGTTCGGGTACGTGGGATTCCTGTTTTTCAACAGGCTGGATCAAAAAGAAGGCATCATCGATTTCCGTGACCTTGCTGATTTCCTCCAGGGGGAGGGCAAAGGCGGTTTCAGCGAATTTGCCGGCATTCTCCATGTCTTCTTCAGGCCCCCGGCTCCGGGTGAAAAAGCCGGTGGTTCCCAGATCAAGCCCCATGTCCCTGGCATTTTTCACCAGGTCGTCTCCGCCAAATGAAATGTCGTAGACGGACAACGCCTTATCATAAGCATTGTCCCGGGCTTTTTGCAGCGCCAGTTTGTCCCGGATGGTGTCCTTGACTTCTTCCAGCGGTCTTGCCGAAGCCTGCCGGCGCTCTTCCACCTTGATGATGTGGAAACCGAAGCGGGTTCGCACGGGTTCGCTGATTTCGCCTGCCTCCATGGAAAAGGCCTTGTCTGCAAAAGGCTCGACCGTATCGTCTTTTTCCAGGGTGCCAAGGTAGCCGCCCTCACCAGCACTCGGCCCCTCGGAAAATTGCCTGGCAAGTTCGGCAAAATCCCGGCCGGAACGGGCCTTCTCGGAAATTTCGAGCGCCTTTTGGCGGGTTTCCTGCACGATTTTTTCATCCGCATCCGGGGGGAGCTTAAGCAGGATGTGGCGTGCGGTAACTGTTTCCTCCGAGGTGAATTCCGATTGATGGGACTCGTAATAATCCCGGATTGCCGGTTCGGAAACATTTACCTCCCCGCGATAGTCCTCCGGCGAAAAACGAATGTATCGGGCTTTGACCCTGGGCCGGGTTTTGTATTTTTCCTTGTGGTCTTCGAAATAATCGGCCACCGCTTCTTCAGTCACCGTGATGTCCGTGAAGTCCTGCCCGGCAAATTCCGCGTAGTTGATTTTGACTTCGGTGTTTTGCCATTGATACCACGCGCGGGCCTCGGCCTCGGATACCGGCACCGCATTGCTTACGAAATTCTTGATCATGCCGGTAAGCATGGCCTCTTTCTGCATGGATTCAAAGCCCTCGGGCGAAAGCCGGTTCTGGTTGAGCACCCGCCTGTAGAGCTCAGGGTCGAATTGCCCGTTGTTTTGAAAAACCGGCAGGCTGGTGATCGAGCGGGCCAGCACGTCGTCGGGCAACCGGATGTCATTTTTTTCAGCCACCTGCACCAGCAGGTGCTTTTCGATCAAGCGTTCCAGGGCCTGCTCCCTGAGGTTGAGCATATCAATCATGTCCTGGTCCAACTGATTGCCGAAGCGCTGCTCCAGGTTCTGCATCATCTGCTTGTAGGTTTGCTGGTATTCATTGACACTGATGGGCTCGCCGTTCACATTTGCCACGGTGTTGCTGCGGCCGGCCCAGTAAGAGCCTGCGCCCATGAAAACAAATGCCAACACGATCATTCCCAGAAGGATTTTGATCATCCACGAACCGGCGCTTTTGCGCATTGAGCTGAGCATGCATGTCCTCTTTTGTGATATTGCGTAGGTGTTATATGGCGGAAGGACCCGGAGTCCCGCACTGTTTAACCATTATTTGTATTTGTTCAGCCCGTTTTTGTCAATCCTTATATAATGCCTGAACCGGGCGCGTGTTTTCCCTCAATACCTGCGGCGGACTCAAATCCGATGCCACGGGATCCACCGGGTGTTTTTGCGAAGGGATTTTCCGCTATATTTGCCTTGGGACGCGGACGAGCATTAACAGCGGCTTTACGGTTCTTCGGGGTCTTCTTTGCGGCAGATGCATTCATGCTCCCCGCAGACATCGCATACATAAGTTGCATCGACTTGATCGCTGTCCACGGATGCATTCCTTTTTTGCATGTGCAGATAGAAGACAATGGCAGCCGCCGCAGCGGCAAGAATGAGAAGGTATTTCATCAAAAACGCCCTTTTTTGAGGTTGTCGGTCTGCAGGTTTTTTCTAAAATTATAAGAATTTCCGGGCAAAAGCGCAATTCAGATACGGCTCCGTTTTCGCGGAACGATCCGGCAAAAACCGGTTTCCAAGCAACATCCTGTTTTTTAACGAATTGCAGCGGAATGGCAGGAAGGGCTTTTATGATTTTCGAATTTGCTTGCATTTGCCGTGAAATGTGTTATATTTACTTTAATCAACGAGGCCCCGGCTTTGGTTGCCGGGGCGATTTTTTCCTGAAGGGGCGTAATGTTCATTTTGAATGTGTCATCCTCCAGTTTAAGATCTTGATAATTTAATGAAAGGAGGATGGTATTATGGCAAACGGAACAGTAAAGTGGTTTAATGACCACAAAGGTTTTGGTTTCATTGAGCAGGAAAATGGACCGGATGTATTCGTGCATCACAGCGCAATCAACGCGTCTGGTTTTCGCTCTCTTGAAGAAGGCGCACGCGTGACCTTTGACATCGAGCAGGGCGCAAAAGGCCCGGCCGCTGCCAACGTGACAACCGAGTAATCTGTTTTTAAAGCAACGCTTATAAAAAGGCACCTCCTGGAAATCAGGGGGTGCCTTTTTTCGTCTGCATTTGCATGAAGCAGCAATGATACCCGGCGGAAACGGCCTGGTATGATCATTCGGCTTATTCTTGCCGGACACTTCCGGGAAAGGAGAAATTATGGCAAAATCTCATTACCAGTTCAAAAAGCGCCAGAAAGAACTGGCCAAAAAACAAAAAAAAGCGGAGAAACAGCAGCGCAAGCAGGAAAACAAATCCGTTGAAACCGATGAAAGCATTGAAACCGGGGCCGCTGAAGAAGGGATCGTGCCCTCAACAGAAGACCCGGGCCTGTAAGCGCTGGCGTATCGCAATTACGGAGTTTGTCCATGAGCACGCCCTACTGGGTCAAGCCGCTGATCAACCGGATATTTCACCAGCGGTTTTTCTGGTCCCGCCTTACCCGCCGGCGCCCTTTCGGTCGGCTGGTTCACCGCATGCTTTTTAAAGATGACGATGTTTTCTACCTGCCCAAAGATCAGATCATTGAAATAAACGAGCCGGTTGCGGCCGGCGACGGCGGCAGCATGCCGGTACCCTCGGAAGTGCTTGAATATTTCATTCGACAGGCCGGTTTTCACTGGGTCATGGATTTTTGTATCTGCCGGGATTCAGCCGGATGCCGGGATTATCCCAGGGATCTGGGGTGTCTGTTCATGGGCGAGGCGGCCCGGCATATCAATCCCGGATTCGGCCGCCCCGTCAGCATGGAGGCCGCACTCGCTCATGCCCGGCGCTGCCGGGAGGCCGGCCTGGTTCATTTGATCGGCCGCAACAGGCTCGATACCGTATGGCTGGGTGTCGGGCCGTCGCAGAAATTGATGACGGTTTGTAACTGCTGTCCTTGTTGCTGTCTGTGGCAGGTACTGCCGCTCCTCGATGAGCGCATCAGTGAAAAGGTCTCCCGCCTGCCCGGGGTAAATGTTTTTGTTACCGGGCAGTGCGAGGGCTGCGGCCGCTGCATGCGCGGTGTCTGTTTTGTCGAGGCAATTCGACTGGAAAACCGGCAGGCGATAATTGATTCGGATATTTGCCGGGGCTGCGGCAGGTGTGCAGACATCTGCCCGAACAATGCCATTGCCGTTACAGTGCGTGATGCCGGTTTTATCGACAACGCGATCCGGCGCATCAGCAGCGCAGTGGATGT
>JBNJEA010000066.1:0-16109 GCA_051745395.1 Thermodesulfobacteriota bacterium
CGTCGCCCGGATCATTGTCTCATCATTGTCGTCGGCCGTAAGGGCGTCTGACCCGGAGATCACTTCCACATTATCAACGACCACGGCATCGGCATCCACCGTTATATCCGCATCACCGGATACCGTCGCATTCGAGGCGCTGCGCGCCAACACCGTGTCGGTTCCCTCGGCGCTGCCGGCCGTATAGGTAACGGTTGCCTCACCATTGACATCGGTCACCGCGCTCGGAGACGACAGGCTGGCGTTGGTGGCATTCGTGCCGAAATTAAAATTCACCGTCTCGCCGACCACCAGGTTGTCGTTGCTATCGGTCACCGTCGCCGTCAACGTCGACGGACCCTCGGGATTGACCGTTTCCGGGGCTGCCGCGAGCTCTATTGTCGCCGGCGCCGCCGCCACAAACCCCACGTCTACTGCGGCCTTGATACCGCTGGCATCGGCCGTCACTGTCGCCGTTCCCGTATCCGTGCCGCTTTCCAGCGTCGTCTCGGCTATGCCGTTGGCGTCCGTGGTTACTGATAGATCGCTTAGCGAACCCAGCGTCGTTTCAAAAACAACTTCTTTGTCCGAGGCGGCATTGCCTTCAAGATCGGTCACCGTCGCCCGGATCATTGTCTCATCATTGTCGTCGGCCGTAAGGGCGTCTGACCCGGAGATCACTTCCACATTATCAACGACCACGGCATCGGCATCCACGGAAACCTTTACTTTTTCGGTTGTACCGTTTGCCGTTTCCGCCCATATATCCAACTCATTTTTACCGTAAACCGCCGAAAAGTCTGCACTGGCAAAACCATCTTCATCCGTTATTCTCTGGAGTGTATCCAGAGGTGTCGTCGTGTCTCCGGCTTCATATACAACAAAGGTCACTGTCTGCCCGGCCAATTGGTTGTTATTGCCATCCATCACGTCTGCAAAAATGGTAAAACCACCGTCCGGTTGCACTGTATCCGGGATCGCCCGCAGAATAATGTTGGACACAGGACCGCCGACAAAGCCGATATCCGTAGATCCAATAAAACCGTCGGATTCCGCACGGACCGTTACAGTTCCGGTCTTGGTTGTCGAAGTCAGCGTTATTTCGGCAATACCATTATCATCTGTGGTTGCCTGATTCGGGGAAATATCCCCTTCCGTAAGGGTGCCTGCTGCCGTTGTAAACGTAACGGTTTTCCCCGCCGCAGGGTTGCCTTCCGTATCTGTCACAGTGGCCCGGATGGTGGCCTGGCTTTCACCATCAGCCTCCAGCTCGGAAGACCCTGCGCTTGCCTCAACGCCGCCCACTACCGTTGCTGATGGATCCACATCAATATTAGAGAAGTCGTCTATGGACGAATCTGTAAGGCTGCTTGCACGAATCCGATCGGTCGATAGCTCAGATGCGGTGCCTGCTGTATATGTAATCGATGCATGCCCGTTAATATTGGTCTCCGCGCTTAAATCCGACAGGCTGGCGCCGGTTTTATTGGTGACCAGATCAAAGGCGATGGATTCTCCCTCAACAGGATTTCCCTTTGCGTCTTTGAGCGTGGCCGTTACGGTAGATTCGCCGCCCGGGTTGATGGTACCGGGCGCCACGTTGAGATCCAGGGAATCCGAAGTCCCGGCGGTAAACTCGATATCCCGGGTGGCCCTGAACCCGCTGGCAATAGCGGTGATTTTTGCAATGCCGGCATTTTCCGAAGATATCAGGGTTGTCTGGGCAATGCCATCGTCATTGGTAACCACGGAGGAATTGATCGTACCGGCGCTGGCTGTAAAGGCTACGGCCAAATCTGAAATCGGTTCACCATCCATATCTTCGACTTTGGCACGAATCGTCACATCGCTGACCCCATCGGCCGGCAGACTGTCATCACCGACGGATTCAATTGTTATACTGCCAACCATCACAGCACTGGAGTCAACATCAACATTCGCTGTATCGGATAAAGTTTTTACCGTAGCTTTCAGGGTATCTGTTACCTGATCCGTATCGCCCGCCGTGTAGGAAATAACGGCTTCACCGCTTAAATCCGTTGTTGCGGTGTTAGATCCCAAAGATGCGTTACTGTTATCGTCTTTTATTTCGAAATCAACGGTTTCTCCTTTAACCGCGTTGCCGTTTTCATCCGTCACGCGGGCCGTTATCCCGGCCCGGCTGTGCGGCGTCACAGTGTTAGGGGCGGCATAAACCTCGATATTTGCCGGTTTTCCGGCCACCTGTTCAAGCGTATCTTCTGCGCGGACATTGCCGGCCTGCACACCGTAAGTCACGGCCTCTGCAACGGTGGAACCAGTATACGTATAAACGGCCTTGCCTCCGGCATCCGTCTTTTGAAGTGATAAGGCCGGCAGGCTATCAAATGCATCCGGTTCATTTGGATTGCCGACCGGACTGATTGCCTGCCCGGCGGACTCCACTTCAATGGTCCAATCGCCATCGGCCCAAACATTTAGATAATATTCACCCGCAGGCTGTCGAATTTTGCTGACTTGTCCGCTTATTGAACCTGATGTACTTTTGATGAGATCCACCCAATTGCCATTGCTGTCATAAAGATCCACGCTGAACAGCCCCGTACCGGCATGGGACATCGTAAAGGTTATCTCGCCGCCGTCATGTAAAAAAACGGGCGTATCATTTCTGCCGGTTCCCTCGAATGTTTCTGACGAGTCTTCCGGCTGCTCATCTGACAACACAATATCGGAAATGTTCTTGAAAACCACCGGCACATCCTTCATCGGATCACCGGCATTGTTTAATACAGTAGCGGTAAATGTTGAGGTGTCAGTTCCATTGGCTTCAATGTGATCCGGGTCGGCTTTCAGGGATACCTGGCCGCCGACGACGATTTCCTCGCGTCTTTTAATGCTGGAATTGGTGGTTGAATGAGCTGTAATGACATCATCGCCGTTATTGGCACCAGCGGTATAGTCAATGGTCACCTGACCGCTGTCATCCGTGGTCTCCTTTTTCGAAGACAGCATTGCGCCGCTGTTGTTCTGCGCAAGACGAAAGACGATGGTTTCATCGGCTGCAGGGTTGCAATGCTTATCAGTCAGGGTAGCCGTTAACCTTGAAGTCTCTTCCGGATTAACTATCAGCGGAAGCGCTGTTAATGTAAGCTTGGACGGTGCACCAGCCACAAACGGCACATCCACACTTTCCGCAAAACCGGCGGCCTCGGCCGTTACCCTAGCGGTGCCAATTTTGGTGCCGCTCGTTAAAACACGTTCGGCAACCCCGTTTTCATCCGTAGTCTGAGTGCCGGTTTTCCCCGCAGGAAGCGTACCAAGGGTTGTATCAAATTTTACTTTAATGCCCGGCGCCGGATTGCCCTCTTTATCAGTTACGGTTGCCCGAATCGTTGACTTGCTTTCCCCATTTGCTGTCAGTGACTCCGCCCCTGAACTCACTGCAACACTGTCAACGACCACGGCTGCGGGGTCCACTACTACCGTCACGGTGCCCGTAGTACTATTGCTTTGCGCCACAGCAGTGATCTGATCGCTGCCTTCTTCACTGCCGGCCGTATAGGTTACCGTGGCATCCCCGTTGACATTGGTCTCAGCGGTGGTATTTTCAAGGCTGGCACCACTTTGATTGTCCGTAATTTTAAATTTCACCGCTTCATTTTCAACGGCATTGCCATAGTCGTCTTCCACTGTCGCCGTCAACTCGGCTGTATCACCCGGATTGAGCGTATCCGGAGCAGATTCGACATTGACATTTGCCGGTGCACCCGCGACAAACGGCACTTCCACGCTTTGACTAACCCCCCTGGCGGTGGCGGTAACACTGGCGTTTCCGGGAGAATTGCCGCTTTCCAGGGTCACCTCAGCAATCCCCTTTTTGCCGGTAAATGCGGTTAAATCTTCGGCAGCCGCCCCATCGTCTGTCAAAGCCCCGTTGGTGGTTGTAAAATCAACCTTAATGCCCGGAATCGGTTCTCCTTCATCATCCTGCACAGTTGCCCGGATTGCAGCCGGATTGCCGCCAACAGACAACTGCTCCGCCCCCGATGTCAGGGATACGGATCCAACAACAACAGAATCAGGAACAATAAACAATTCGATTTCATCGCTTATTCCGGCCACAGAGGCACGGATTTGTGCAGTGCCATCCTGTGAATCCGCGGGTCGAAAAACGGCTTCTGCGATGCCGCTTTCATTGGTCCATCCATCGGCAGCAGAATTAAAGGTACGCTTGAAAACACCGGTTGATGTTTGAAAATTCACCATTAAATCCGATATCGGATTTCCTTCGGTATCAAAAACCCTGGCTTCAATCGGTAACTGGCTATTGGCATCGCCGTTTACAGTCTGTTCATTTGAAACCAGTTCTACGGAACCTACCATCGCGGCTGAAGGGTCTACATTTAACTCAATTGAGTCGGATTGCTCCGTACCATCGATGGTGGCCGAAAGTTCATCCGTCCCCTCCTGGCTGCCGGCTGTATAAAACACCTCGGCATTTCCATTTTCGTCCGTGGTCTCACTGCCGGTTTCAAATTCGCCGCCACTTGCATTGGATTGGACATCGAAACGCACGGTCACATCGGGCACAGGCGTCCCGCTTCGGGATTCTACTTTCGCTGAAACGGCGGCGTCAGTCCCGGGTCGTATGCTTGCAGGAGTAAGAGAAAGTTCAATATTTTCAGGACTTAAACTTTCAACCAGCTCAATTTCAATTTTCTGTTTCACCCCATTGGCCGACGCTGTAATCTCAGCGGTTCCCTGCGTCGCCCCAGCCTTAAAAGATACGGTAACGCTGCCCGAATCATCTTCTGTTCGGGCCACATATTTTTGCTTATCGTTTCGGAAAGAGCCCAATGTCGTTTCAAAGGTAACCTCGGAGTGTTTCCCTACAGCCGAACCCGACGAATCGATCACATCCGCTGTAATTGATGTAGACGAGGTATTATCCGCCAGCAATTCCTCCTGGCCGGCGCTTAATGTAATCGATGCCGGATCGCCTTCCTGGCTACCGCTTTCTCCGCAACCAAGCAGACCCATTAACAAAAATCCGGTTAAAAGAACCAAAAACATCCGGCCGGTGAATTTTAAACCCTGGTCTTTCATTGAACTTCCCCTCGAAATTAAAATTGCTTTTCCACTAAATACAAACGGCATTTAGAATAGGCTTTCGAAATATTTATAAATTTATAAGCGTCGAGCTTCTATTCTGTTATTTGGAACACAAAAGCAAAATGGACGCATTGTTAAATGGGATTAATTTTTTCTATTTTTACTACTAATAGTTGTCAAGAATCAAGATTTTTTTTTAATAAACTTAAACTAACCTTTAATCTAACGAATTTTTTACAAAAAAAAAAACAAACCGTTTCAAGTGCTTTTTCGGAAACCATGCAGATCCAAAAACAAGTATTTGATGAAACTGAAAAAAGTACAGGGGAAACCATTTTTTGACGGCCGTAAGGGCCAGCGGGTAAGCGGTAAAAGGCCGAACGATCGGGAAGAGGGGGGCTAAAAATTTCGATTATTCAAATAAAAAAGGCGTCGACCCCGACGGCTCATGCCGGAGTCAACGCCTTGAAAGCGAAAACAAATTACTTGAAGATTTATCTGTTTAAGATTTAATCGCCGGCATTTGCCATATCCCGCTGTTCGAGCTGCACCACGCGCGGGGTCATGAAAATCAGCAGTTCATTTTTTTGATTGGTATTGGACTTGGATTTAAACAACCAGCCCAGCAGCGGGATGTCCTTTAATACCGGAAAGCCGAATTCCGTCTTATTGACCGTTTTCTTCATAATCCCGCCGATGACAATGGTGCTGCCGTCATCGACTAAAAGCTCGGTTTCGGCTTCATTGGTGGAAAGCGCCGGTTCCCCGCTTTCGGTAATGCTGTCAACATCGTTTTTGGTCACGTAAATCTGCATGGCGATGCGTTGATCCGGGGTCACATGAGGGGTCACCTCGAGGGTCAGATCAATGTCTTTGAATTCCACGTTGACATCATCGTCTTCCACGGTTTGATACGGATACTCAAAACCCTGGGTAATACTGGCTTTTTTGTTGTCAATGGTCACAATCTTCGGGGTGGAAATGATCTTTCCCTCGCCGTTTTCCTCCATGGCCGTCAACTTGGCGTTTAACACCATGGGAGTACCCATGTTGGGCAGCCGGACAAAATCAAAACCGATGCTCGAATTCGAGGCAGCCGGATGGTTCATCGCCACGTCATAACTATACTCCCCATTCAAATCATCGCGGAACACATCCTCGCTCTGGACCTGCCATTCGGTCCCGAGTTCCCTTGAAAAATCGTCGCTGACTTCCACGATGCGCGCCTCGATCACCACCTGCGGCGTCACCTTGTCGATCTGGGAAATGATTTCCTTGGCCTTTTCGATCTTTTCCCGGACATCGGTGATAATCAATTGATTGTTGCGCTCGTCCACACTGACCTGACCGCGGTCCTTGGTTAATACGTCTTTGACATGGGGCAGGATCTCGCTTTGGGCATTGGCGTAATTGATCGGGATATATTTGGTCACCAGCGGCTCCAGCGCCTTTTGCTGTTCCTGCCGCTTTTTATAGTCCTGAACCCGCTCCTGACGCGCCTGTTCTTCCTGCTGGAGGGTCTGCTTGGTGGCGATCCGGATGATATCGCCTTTTTCCTCCATGCCGAGGTTGTTCATCTGCAAAATCAGGTCCAGCACCTGGTCCCAGGGAACCGGTTTTTCCATGGAAATGCTGACCGTGCCGCTGACGTTCGGATCAATGGCGTAATTTTTGCCGCTGACCTGCTGTAAAATCCGGAACACGTTTTTGATATCGGTTTCATAAAAATCCAGGGCGATTTTTTCTCCGGTATATTCCTTTTGCTCCCCGAAATAACTTTCGTACAAGGATTGAATGGCGGCATCTTCTTCCACCGGTGTACCGGCTTTCGGTGTACCGGCTTTTTCGGAAACATCGACCGGCTCTCCCACCGATTCTTCCAGCACCTTCTGCCAGGGGGGGAGATTGGCCATTTCAAAAGGCCGGGGCCCGATGGAGGAGGCATCAAAATGAACGATCAAGCGGCCGTCGGTTTTTTCGGTACGGTACGGCACCTGTTCCCGTAACTCAATTACGACATCCACGCCCTTTTCCCGCTCGGGGCTCTGCACGGGCGTTACCCGGTCGACGGCGCTGTCAAAGCGGGTGGTGATAAGGGGTCTTTGCTGCCGGTACTCCGGCAGTCGGACGTCGAAAAGTTTTAATTGAAGGCGGCGGGTGGCAATTTTTTCCATCTCGTAATCGACCGGCGCCGTGGTTCCCACGATAATGGCGGAATCGCCGGATTTTTTGGCGGAAAAATCGATCTGGTTAATGACGGCCGGACCGGTATTTTCCCCCTCCCGGTCGGCATTGCCCGCTTTTCGGTCCCCGGTTGAAAGACGCCCGGCACCGGCTGGCGAGTCCTCTTCCGAAGGGGCCCCCGCCGGCTTTTGCAACGCGGTGGTTTTTTTCTCTTCCGTTTGCGTGTCAGCGCCGGGATTGGCCGCATCGGGGTTCTGGACCTTGACCTCTATGGCATTGCCCTTTCGGACCACATCGTATTCGGTATCGGCATTTAAATCGATTTCCAGGCGGGCATTTTTTTCGTCCTCGGAAGGGGCGAGCGAAACGGCGCTGATAAATTCGCTCTCCGGTGCATAGTCGGTCTTGATGTCGCCGATTGCGGTGTCCGGGAAATAAAAAATAACCCCCATCGGCGATTTTTGTTTCACCGAGGTATAGTTTAACCGTTCATTGGCCTGGATGACAATTTTTTCGGCCTGGGCATCCCCGGTGACTCCGATATCGGTGATGGTCCTTTGCGCAACGGCTTTTTCCTCGGCGGGCGCTTTTTCGGAAGAAAGCGAGGCACAGCCGGCAAAGAGCAGGATCAGCCCTAAAATAAACAGGTTTCGCCCGATGCGGATTGCTGACTTCACTGGTCGGTCTTGCATGTCTTTATTCTCCAGGCCTTTTCTGAAGTTTCAATTCGATTTTGCGCAAATCAATTTTGCCAAAAACATCTTTATATTTTTCTTCGATTACGATTTTGTCTTTTTGTATATCGGAAACCCGGCCGCCTTTTTCCCCGATATAAGTGCCTTCGCGGACAATGTAGCCCTTGCTGTTGGTATCTTCGACCAACGCCATGGCCTGCTGATCGGCTGCCAGGCGCATGACCGCGGTTAACTCCAATTGCCCCAGGGAAATGCGTTCAAGCGGGGTCCGGGGTTTGCGGCGCTGGATTTCGCTTTCCTGATCTTCGCTGGTCTGCTCGGCATCCGACTTGTGCAGAAACGGTTCAAACGGGTCAACCCGACCCTTTTTGACATAGAAGCGCTTTTTGCTTCCGAGCAGAGACGATTTTTCTGCTTCCATCTCTTCAGCCCCCGCCTCGTCGGCTTTGCCGGCTTCGGGGGGCTTTTGTTTTTCCGCCACTTCAGAAGCCGGTTTTTCCTCTGCTTTCGAAGGCGCGGTTTCTTTGGCGGGTTCGGATGTTTCGGTTTCGCCCTCTGCCGTTTCCGCCTCTTCCTTGCGGGCCGTTTCTTTGTCGGCGGCTTTTTCCGCCTTTTCTTCGGCCGCCTTTTCTTCGGCCGCCTCATCCGGGCGCTCGATCTTTACCCGCTTGCTGACGTGAATGACCGGTTCGTCGGTCTCGGAACCGCTGCCGCAGCCAAGGCAACAAAACGCAAGGGCCAGAAATACCGTGGCGATTAAATAGATCCGTTTATGCATCATCTATTTCTTTTTTTTATCGGATTGTTCAATAAACTTATACGTCAGTGCCCGGCAGGATATCTTTAACCGATTGTCCGCCTGCTTATCGAGTGCGAAACTATCGACATTGACGATCCGGGACATGCCTGCGAGCTTGTCAAAAAATTCCCCGAGTTCATGATAGGTCCCGGAAAGCTCCATACTGATCGGGATCTTGGCATAAAAGCCTTCCTTCTTTTCGGATTGCGGCTGAAACAGCAAAAAATTAAGCCCTGAAGACTTGCCGGCCTGAGAAATCCCGGTCAAAAGCGACGGGATTTCCTCCTTGTTCGGCAGCGCCCGCGATACCTCCTCAAACTGGGCCCTGGCATCCTCTATTTTTTTCTTGTACTTGGCAAACTCTTTGGCATTGCGCTTGGTCCGGGCCAGCTTTTTTTCCTGTTTTTCAATATTGGACTGCAATCGGCCCATCTCTTCATATTTCGGTTTATAGAAAAAGAAGACAAAAACCGCGACAATGACAACAACGGCGGCGACACAGATCAAAATCCGCTGAAGCCTGGTCAGATCCGCAATTTTTTTAAAAAACGGTTCGATTGAATCCAAAGACAGATTAATCTTATCCATGCGTATTAGGCCTTGTCCTTCGATTTCTCATCCGGTGACAACTCGGTGACATTGCAATTGACGCCGAATTGTTTCATTTCCACGTTCTGGATCATCTTTCGTTTGGAACTGGTGAGGTTGACCCCCGTGAATTTTTCCGACCGCTCCAGGCGCTTCATAAACACGGCAATGGTTTCATTGTCTAAGGCCACCCCGTCGATTTTCAGGCTTTTGTTGCTCATTTTCATGCTTGTCAGTTGCATCCGGCCCGGTACCACAAGCTCGGTAATGGCGGCCATCAGCAGCGGCGGTTCTTTGCGGTGGGCTTTTAACTGGTGGACAATTTCAATTTTTTTATTCAATTCTTTCAGGCGTTTTTTAAATTTTTCCACCTGCTCGGCTTTTTTTTCGTACGCCTTGACCTCTTTTTTCAATCCGGCCAGTTTTTCATCCAGCGCCTCGACTTTGTTGCCCAGATGGCCGTTTACAGTGCTCAGCACCACCACCAAAAGCACCAGCGAAAGCAAAAAAATCGAGACCTGGCGGCGAATATTTTCCTTGGTTCGTGCCGCCCGAAAGGGCAGTAAATTAATGCGTATCATTTGTCATCCACTCTTCTGATGGCAAGGCCCATGGCAATGGCGGCCTGTGGGGCGATCTGATTCAAATAGGTCATATCGAGTTGATTGTTTTGATTTTCAAACGCGCCAAAGGGATTGATGGCCTTGACTTCCGCCGAGGTCTGCATCGCCAGCGAATCCTGAAACTCCTTGATGTTGGCCCCGCCTCCGCTTAACATGATCTGTTTGATTTGATCGTCCGGGTTGGTGGAATAAAAAAAGTCCAGGGCCCTGCGGATTTCGCCGCACCAATCCGATACCACCGCGGACTCGATTTCCTTTAAATCCTCGGCCGATATTTTTTCCGGGCTTTCGCTGAGCTTTAATTCCTCGGCTTCCTGCATGCTGCAATTGGCGATGGAGGCAATTTTTTGATTGATCTGGTTGCAGCCCAGCGAAACATCGCGCATAAACACCGAAGATCGGTCTTTTAAAATGTTTAAAGACGTTTTGCTGGCCCCGATGTCGATTAAAGCAAGATTTTCCCCGGCCAATTCGCCGGCCTCGTAATTGACCTCGTAAATATTTTGCAGGGCAAAGGCATCAATATCAATGATGCACAGGTTTAACTGGGCCATTTCAATGAGGTTGACATAGTCGTTGACCATGTCTTTTTTGGCCGCCACGAGCAACACGTTCATCTGGTTGGGGTTCTGGTCGGCTTCGCCGAGGACCTGGAAATCGAGATTGACATCATTGATATCGAAGGGGATATATTGTTCTGCCTCGAAATTAAGCGATTCATAGAGCTGTTCTTCGGGCATGTTTTGGACCGTGATGTTTTTCACGATCACCGAATAGCCCCCGATGGATATGGCGACATTGTGGTGTTTGATGTTGTAGAGAGCAAAAAGTTCCCGGATGGCATCGGCTACCACCTGGTGTTCCTTGACAACTCCTTCTTCAATGGCTCCGGGGGCCAGTTCAATCGAGCCGAAGGTTTTCAGCGCCCATCCCCCTTTTGCCGGCACCGCCTCGGCGGCCTTGATGGTCCGGGAGCCGATGTCTAAGCCGATGAGATGGTTTTTGGGTCCGAAAATCATAACTGTTCCACTGTATTGGGTTAACGAAAAATGCAAACACTTTGATTGTGCAAATTCCAGGCCATGCACATCAATCGCCGGGAGTCGTAAAAAACGGCATGTAATTTTGAAAACAGGGGATCTAAATAAACAGATATGCCGACAAATAATGAAAGGATTCTACGAATCGAAGTGCCACAACCGCTGCGTCTGCTCAAATCTTTCACCTTTAAATGCGATTTGGTCGGCACCAAACCGGGTCTTTGATTATAAACCCCGTTTATAATTACCTTATCAGGCGGTTATGTCAAGGAAATTATCGGGCTTATTTGCCGGACACGATTTTTTAGACATAATATTCTAATTTTACTACATAATATACAGACGTCTAATTCTGTATACCCTGTATGCGGAATCAGACAGCCATCGTCGATGCCGAAGCAAATGCGACACCCGATGCACCAAAGACGATGTACGAAACAGGACGGTTTCGCCTAATACCGAAAAAAGGACCGGTCAATTCATGTAACGATACACCGGCGCCAGTTCATCGGCCCGATACAATTCCAGGAATACGGCCACGATTTCCGGATCAAACTGCCGGCCGCTTTCCGATTCTATGATGTGGAGCACGTCATCGCTGGGCATTTCCTTGCGGTAGGCCCGGCCGGAAATCATGGCATCATAGACATCGGCAATGGAAAGAATGCGTGCCAGCAGCGGAATGTCCTGGCCCGCCAGGCCGTCGGGATAACCCGTTCCGTCATAGCGCTCATGGTGGTGCCGGATGATGATTTTTTCCCGGTCCCAAAGCCCGAGCTGAGCGATAATACTTTCCCCGATGGTGGGATGGTCCTTGATTTTTTCGAATTCTTCCGGTGTCAGCGGACCGGGTTTTAACAAAATATCGTCGCGGATGCCGATCTTGCCCATATCGTGGAGCCGGCCGGCAAAGTCGAGCACATCGATTTCCGCCTTGGAGCACCCGTATCTGCGGGCAATGATTTTCGCCGCCTCGGTCACCCGGTAGGAATGCTGTTTCGTATAGGCATCACGGGCTTCAACGGCTTTGACAAAGGCCGATAAGGTGGCAAACAGGTTTTCATATATGTTTTCATACAGCGCCAGGTTTTCCACCATGTAAGCGGCCTGCTGGGTCATAAAGGTGAGGTAATACAAATCCTTTTCTGCAAAAAACCGGTCGGCCTCGGCAACAGCGGCCACCAGCACCCCGAAGACACTGTCCCGGATCGTCAGCGGAATGCCGATAAAGGATTTCAAGTGGGGCGGCAGCTTCTCGGCTTCGGCGTTTTTTGACACGATCATGGGCACTTCATCGGATACGATTTCCTGAATAATTTCGTCAACAGCCGCATCGCATTCGGGCTGCAACACCGACGCCCCCGATGACGACCCTGATGGCGGCGACCCGATGGTTTTTACCTCACCGTTGCCTTCTTTCCGGGTAAATGCCGCAATGGAAATCGGCCGCTCAACCGAGTCACTGACCAAAAAAAACGCGGTGTCTTCGGCCACCGTAATATCAAGGGCGATCCGAACCATGTGATCGAAAACTTCGGCACCGCTGCGCAGGGCCACCAGCTCGCTCATGATCTTATTTAAAATCCGCAGTTCGGAGACTTTCCCGGACAATTCCTCGTTTAAACTTTCAATCCGTTTTTTGCTCTCCAGCTCCTTGTTTAACAGGAGGTTTTTGATAAACAGTTCGCGTTCACGCAAGACCCGCTTCAAGCACAGACTCATTTGATTTAAATTGATCGGCTTGATCAAAAAATCCACCACCCCGTTTTTCAATGTCCGAATGGTGTTGTCCAGGGAGGGATATCCCGTCATGACGACCACGGGAATGGTGTTGTCCGCATTTCTCAAGTATTCGGCAAATTCCAGACCGTCCATTTCCGGCATGTTAATATCCGTAAAACAGCAATCCACCGTGTGCTGGTCGAGCAAACCAATGGCTTCCACGCCGTTTTTAGCCGTTAAAACCCGGTAACCCATATCCCGGAAATGCTCGCTTGCGATTTCAAGGATACTTTCCTCGTCGTCAACAAAAAGAATCGTTTGCTGGGAGGCTTCATCAGACATAGAACAAACCGATTTCCGGGTAAGTCGTAAATCGCACGGAATTTATGGACATTGTCGTAAAAACTATGATGGCGACGACTTTTTTTTATCCTTTTATCCCCGTCAAAGTCAAGCCATAAGATCAAACAAGGGTCATGTCTTGAAAAACCGATCCAACCGCGATATAAAGACAGGTTTGATATCCACTACCGCAACAAGCGCTATAGAGTGAAGGAGAGTTGACCATGCCCATGTCAGAGGACTTCAAAAAACGGCTGTTTCCGGTGCTGCCGGAAATTGCCTCCCATTTCGGCACCCCGTTTCATGTTTATGATGAAGCCGGCATCCGGCAGACCGCCCAGAACTTAAAACATCACTTTTCCGGCATCGAGGGCTTTAAAGAGTTTTTTGCCGTCAAGGCCCTGCCCAATCCCAGCATCATGGCCATCATGCTGGATATGGCCTTCGGATTTGACTGCAGTTCAATTCCCGAACTCATCCTGAGCCGCCGGGTGGGCGCCCGCGGCGAAAACATCATGTTTACCTCCAACAACACCTCCGAACAAGACCTGCGCTATGCCATGGCCGAAGGCGGCAGCATTGTCAATCTCGATGACATTACACTGATTGAAAAACTCCCCGCTGTGCCTGAGCTGATTTCCTTTCGCTACAATCCGGGCCCGCGCCGAAGCGGCAATGAAATCATCGGCAACCCGGTCGAGGCCAAGTACGGGGTCAGCCACGACCAGATCCGGGATGCCTACCGGAAAATGCGGGATATGGGCACCCAACGGTTCGGCCTGCATACCATGCTGGTTTCAAATGAATTACATCACACCTACATGGTCGAAACCGTTCACATGCTGCTCGATTTGGTCGAATGGCTTTCCGGGAGCTTAGGCATTGACTTTGAGTTCATTAACATGGGCGGCGGGCTCGGCATCCCCTACCGGCCCGAAGACGCACCGCTGGATATCGCCGCCATGGGAGAAAAGATCACGGCCTTATACAAGCCGTTTACGGCCAAACACGGCCGTGCGCCCCGGCTGTTTATGGAAAGCGGCCGCTACATGACCGGCCCGCACGGCGCACTGGTGACCCGGGCGATTAACGAAAAAAATATTTACCGGCGCTATGTGGGCGTGGATGCCTCCATGTCGGCACTGATGCGGCCGGGCATGTATGGCGCCTATCATCATATCGATGTCCTCGGCAAAGATCCGCAAACCGATGCGACGCAAACCGTCGATGTTGTGGGGGCGTTATGTGAAAACATTGACAAGTTCGCCGTGCAGCGCCAGTTGCCGGCAATCGATATCGGCGATCTTTTGATCATCCAGGACACCGGCGCCCACGGTCATGCCATGGGCTTTAACTACAATGCCAAGCTCCGTCCCCAGGAACTGCTGCTGCAATCCGACGGCACCGTTACCCGCATCCGCCGGGCCGAAACCCCGGAAGACTATTTTGCCACCCTTTCCTACAAGGAAGACACCCTGTATCCCGGCGGCCGGTAGACAGGGATGTCGTAAAATCGCCGACCCCCCTAAAGGGTAAAATCGTATTCCCCGAAATCAAACGAATCGTCGACCGTGATGATCTGGGAAAGCAAAGCGCGCATTTCTTCGGGGACCTTGTCTTCGAATTTGCTGAAATCCTTAACAAACTCGGCCACCAGCCGATTGGCCCGCATTTCGTACTCCCCGGGGTCGGCCGCGGCCTGACGGGGATTTAACATCTGCCCCGGCACCGAGGCATCGGGCGACTCCTTGGGGATTTCGAACTGAAACACGGGGTCGAGCTCCCATTGCACATTGTCAAAGGCTCCGGTAACAGCGGCGCGCACTATCGCCCTGGACTGCGAAATCGAAATCCGCTCGCCGCGATGCGACGGCTCTCCGCTCCAGCCGGTATTGACGAGCCAGCAATTCACATGGTGGGTTTTGATCTTTTGCAGCAACTTTTCCCCGTAGGCATACGCCGGCAAGGCCAAAGCCGAATCGCCGAAACTGACATTAAACATCACCTCGGCCTCGATCTCGCCGGAGGCCATCTGTTTAAATTTGGAGGTATAGGCGGACAGAAACGCATAAAGCGCCTGCTCTGCCGTTAACCGGGCAATCGGCGGCAGCACCCCGAAAGCGTCACAGGTGAGCAAAAACATGTGCCGGGGATGATCAAACATGCCTTCGCGGATGGCATTGGGCAGATGCGAAATCGGATAGGCGCCCCGGGTGTTTTCCGTCAGGCTGTTGTCGGTTAAATCCAGCCGGCGCGTTTTGGGATCAAGGGTGACGTTTTCAAGCAGGGTGCCGAATTTCCGGGTACAGGCATGGATCTCGGGCTGCTCTGCGGCATTGACGTTTAACAGCTTGGCATAGCCGCCCCAGTCCAGGTTGAAGATGCCCTCGTCGCACCATCCATGGGAGTGATCGCCGATCAGCCGGCGCTGCGAATCCACGGCCAATGTCGTTTTCCCGGTTTCCTCCCGGCCCAGGAAAATGGCCACATCGCCGCCGCTTCCCACATTGGCCGAACAGCGCATGGTAAACACCGATTCCGGCATCAGGTAACTGACCAGGGTAAAGACCGCCTGCTTGATTTCGCCGGCATAATTGGTGCCGCCGATGAGCACGAGCTTTTTCTCCAGGCTGATAATCACAAAGGCGGCCGAACGGGTGCCGTCGGTTTCGGGAATCGCATGGAAGCCGGGCACGTGGACAATGGTAAAGGCGGGGTCAAACGCGGCGAGTTGATCTTCGTCATGGATCTGGTAAAACATGTTCCGGGCAAACAGGCTGTGCCACGCCGTTTCCGTGACCACCCGGATGGGCATATGGTATTGGGCCACGCTGCCGGCGCGGCAGTCCTGGACATAGACATCCTTGCTGTGCATGTAGGCGAGCAGGCGATTAAAGATCGTATTGAAGAAATTTTCGGACAACTCGTTTTTTTCTTCGCTCCAGTGCACTTTTTTTTCACTGACCGGATCCCTGACGATAAATTTGTCCGCGGCGGTCATTTCCGCAGCATGCCCGGTCCGGACCACGATGGGGCCCAGATGGGC
>JBNJEA010000208.1:0-4292 GCA_051745395.1 Thermodesulfobacteriota bacterium
GGTTTCGGCGTGATTGATCACGTAACTCAAATCCCCGGGGGCCAGGCGGATGTTTAACAGCAAAAGCACCGCACCCGTGCCGGGTATTGCGTAGTAGGCCTCCAGGTGCCGGTGACAGTTCCAGCCGATGACCCCGATCCGATCGCCGACGCTGGCGCCGAGGCCGGTCAGTGCATTGGCCAGCCGCTTGACCCGGTCATAGGTCTGGCTGTAGGTAAAACGAAGCTTCCGCCCGTCGGGCCGGACCGACACGATTTGCTGACGGCCGAAACTCCGGGCCGCATGGCGGAGGATGTTGATGACATTGAGCTGATAATTGTCCTGGGATGTCGACGGAAAACCCATAATCGGTTCGTTGCCCATGCTTGTCCCCCCTTTTTTTGCCTGTTTGAAGATTCATAAACCCAAATGGCGCTTTTTACGACACAAACACGTCCCCGGATGCAATAAAGCCCGGATCATCCTTTTGGCGCCTTTTTCAAATATAGCCGCAATTTCTTACGAAGACAAACCCGATGCCGTCTGAAAAAAACAACGGTTGGAAACTAAGGACGAAACCAAAAGGCCGGCGGGCGGGGCGGTGTCGATTCAGACCAGGGAGTCAATTACCCTGTCACTCAATGTATCGCGACTCATGGCAATCACCGTGTTTTTGTCCTTGCGATCGGGGATCACCAGGCACTGGCCCTTTTCCACCCGGCGGATATAGACCATGTGCAAGACCCCGTAATCCAACACGCGGCCGACTTGCGCGGCCTGCTCCATCAGGGAGGTCCACCGGGTATCGCTGTAAATTTTTTCCATGCCCTTGTTTTTGCCGATGGCCCGGCGCAGCTCCCGGCGAATCATTTCCCGCTTTGAAACCGAAGCATCCGAGGTGACGATCTCTTCGAGTTGAATATCAGCGGCATCCACTTGAACGGAAGGATCGCCTGAATTTTTGGAAGCGCCGTCACCGGGTGCCTCGCCGGCAGCCTCGGCGGCCGCCGCTGCAAGGGCCGGGCCCAGATGGATTTCCGGATTGCCGGATTTTTGCTGGCCGTTTTTCGACCTGGACGACCGGGGCGTTTTTGGGGCAGAAGCCGGCGGGGCCGGGGCGTGGGGCTGGGGGAGAGATTTGCGGATTTGCCGCAACAGTCGACAAATGGCCCGGCCACCCAAAAACAGGCCGAGGCAGACCGCCAGGCCGCCGATCCAGCCGGAAAGGACAAACAATGGGATATAGAAAACGAGCAGGTGTTCCGGCGGGATTTCAAAGGTACTGCTCAACAGCAGCAGGCCGTAGACTTCGGGTTCATTGGTTAAGATATTGCCCAGTGCGATAAGGCAACTGCACCAGACGGCCGTCCAGCCAATCGATATCCACTTTTGATACGACCATAGAGGCATTAGGCATCAACCGAATCGGATAAACTGATAATGCCTGCTTTTAAACCAAGTAAACCGCTGGATGAAACAATATGGACAAAAAAACAAGTCGTGCACGCAGAGTCGATGAACCGAAATCAGCAGGCCGGCATTTAATAAAGATATCAAAGTATAGTACAATCCGGGGATCAATTTCAAGCCGGATAATTCCAAAAGGCGGGCCGGCGGATATGCGGAAAGACCCAAAAAACAGTAAAAAAAGGGGTAAACAAAATCATTCGCCCATAAAAAAAGCCCGCAATGAAAAAACATCCTTGAAAAAGCGGCAACCCAAAAGGGCGCATGAACTTTATGTTTTTGGCAACACAACACAGAGACTGACGATCTTCACTATTTGCGCCGGCAGAGGCGGTGAGCACTAATAGCCAATGTAAGGTGCAATCAATGCCATACAATTAAACGATCTATCGCCATTTGATGTTTCGGAGACTTTTACAAAAAACCAATACAGAATGCCCCCAGAAAGGCAAAAACAACAGGGTACGGATGGATATGGCCGCCATTGGACCGCTCCACGGAGCACAACGATCTTGTAGGTCAACGAAAGCACATAGGACTAATGTTTTAGAAAAAACGGCAGTTGTACAATCGGGAAAAAAAACCTACAGAAAGATCACGGAGAAGCGGAAGAGTTTGAAGCAGGTTTGGGCTTCAAATAATTCGCTGACCGTCACGGCGATAAACAGGCCTATGAGCGTCGAGGCCTCCGGTAATTAAGCTCGTTCTTATTGTTGTTTGCCGGGAGGTGGCTGAATGTGTCAAGGCGGCGGTGATTTTTGTCACGAATTGCGGCCGCCGCTGTTACCTCTTGACATTTGACCTGTTTAAGGACTATATTTGGACAACAAACAACAATCATGGAGGTAAAATCATGCCCTTATCCAGCCAGATCAAGCCGATCAGCTACCTAAAATCGCACGCTGCTGAGATCATCCGCGCTATTGGGAAAAACCGTGAGCCTTTGATCATCACACAGAACGGAGAGGCCAAGGCCGTCGTACAGGACATCGAAAGCTATGAACAGACCCAGGAGACGATGGCTTTATTGAAAAGCCTGGCTCTCGGCATGCGTCAGATCGAAGAGGGGAAAGTCAGGCCCGCCAGCGATGTGATCAAGAGCCTGCGTGAGGGGAAAAAGGCCCTCTGATGTCGTTTACTGTCTTCTTGACCGATGACGCGGCAGATGACATAGAGGAGATTTACGATTACATCGACCTTCACGATGGGCCGGGAAGGGCTGATTACGTTCTCAAGCATATTGAAGCGGCGTTTACCAGCCTGTCCGAAAACCCCTACCGTGGGGCTTATCCAAAGGAACTGCTTGACTTAGGGCTGCGGGATTTCCGCCAAGTGTTCTTCAAGCCTTACCGCATCATCTACCGCGTTATCGAAAACAACGTCTATGTGCTCCTGATCACCGATGGTCGCCGGGATATGCAAAATCTTCTGGAGCGACGCTTGCTAAGCTGGTGAGCCCGCTCTTTTTTTCAACCCTAATGCATCGGCATGCTGGATAGGAGCATCAGTATTGCATTTCGATGGCGCCAGTCAACTTAACTTGCCACACGCATTCACAAGTGCGGCCGCCTTCCAAATTTGCACCATGGATCTGACAATATACATCCACTCCGAATAATAACATCCTCGATCCCGCCATCCCGGGACAATAAAAAACCGGGACAGGTTATTTGACCGTCCCGGCTTTCCAGCTTGAAAATGCCATGCTTCACAAGGCCTATTTTCGGACTTGTGTCTTTCCGTAGCCGCATGCTGCAAATGTAAATCCGTTGAGTGAATGGGAAAAATCAGTTTCGATTGCGTCTTCAAATGGAACACAATTCTTCATTTATCGCTATTTTTTCCCCGTCTTTTGTGGATCATCAGGGTGTTATGGAAGGATTGCAGTTGCAAGTATCGGCGCGTAGACCATAATCTGTAGCGATCTGCCACAGGCAGTGTCCTTTTGGCGTTTTAAGGGCTAATGGTTCAGCCGGGCACAAATACCGGATCAGGACAAAACATCGGTGATTTTCTCCCAGGGCATGGTGATCCGCCGAGCAATCATCACCAAAAGGTTTTTGAACAGAAAACATCTCTCACGAGAAATTCATATTTTTTATCGAGCCTTGGCTCTGTTTACTGCCACGTACATGCACGGCATCAAAAACAGGGCAACCAGAATTTCCATGCCCAAACCCCCGATGGCCGCAACCGCCATTGGCTGGAGCATGTCGCCGCCTTCGCCCATATTTATCGCCAGGGGAAGAAATCCCATCGTGGTGGTCACGGATGTCATGATCCTGGGGCGGAGCCGGATTTTTGCAGCCCCGGTCACCGCTTGAGCCGCGCTCAGTTTCTGCCGGTTTTGCATGTCGCCGGCATATGTCAAAAGCAGCACCCCGTCGTTTACGGTTGCCGCCACAACCACCAGCACACCGATGATCACCGTTGCCCCCAAAGGCAGGCCCGATGCATGCATTACAAACACCGACCCTGCCAGGCAGACCGGAACGCAGGAAAGGATCAGGGCAGGCAGCTTTACGCTGTTAAACTGCACGGTCAGCACGATAAAGGAAAAAAACAGGGCAAAGCCGAGGACGGCAAGCACAGTGTCTTTCATGTCGGCCATCATTTCCGCGTTTCCGCTAAAATCAAATGTATATCCGGCCGGTTTGTCGATTTGAGCCAGGGTGTTTCGTAGCTCGTTGACCCCGCCGGCCAGGTCACCGTCGGCCATATCTGCTTCCACGGTGATCTGTTTAATCTGATTTTCCCGGATGATTTCCACCGGGCCGGAGGCGGCAGCCACATCGGCGATGTCTCTCAGCCGGATGGCATCGTCCTGGCTACTCTTGATAATCAGG
>JBNJEA010000209.1:0-4285 GCA_051745395.1 Thermodesulfobacteriota bacterium
TTTTTCCCCTTCGGCATCGACGCTTTCAGCCAGCAGCCAGCCGGACTGCCAGGCCGGCTCGATGCCGGCGCCGATGATCGGGTGGGCCAGGCCGAGGACGTCGCCGGCGCCGATAAACTCAACACCGTCTTTGCGATAGGCCACCGGGTGCGCCCAGTTTTTTGCCAGCACCGGGATTTTCCACGCCGCCGGCTCCCGGTTGTCAACCCGCATATGGTAGCCGTAGCGATCCGCGATGACATCGAAAAAGTCGTAATAGGCCTGCTTGATGCTGGCCCGGTCGGTCATGCCCCCCACGCCGATGTTGACATGGTCGTCTTTGCCGATAAAGACCCAGCCGTAGCCCTTGAGCCGGCTTTCAAAGACCATCAGGTGCCGGTTGGGGTGCCGGCTGCCGGGGGCTTTGCCGTCGTAGCGAAAGATCAATCCGCTGTGGAGCCGATGCCAGTGCTCCCCCATTACCTTTCGGGCAAATCCGCCGTAACCGGTGGCCACGATGGTCTGGGGCGTAAACAGCTCCCGGTCGGCCATCCGCACCTGCCGGAAGACGATGTCGATATCCGGTGATGCGGACAGCCGTTCCATCAGCCGTTTCTGGAGCTCGTAGCGGGAAACCACCACGAAAAAATTCTTGTTGTCGAAGGTGCGATCCTGTGTGAAGGCAAACCGCAGGCCGGGAACAAAGTAGTCGATGCCTTCGGGGAAAACGCCGAGCTCGGTCTGGAGAAACTGCGCAAATTCACGGGAGATGGCACCGCCGCAGGGCTTGTTCCAGAGACGCGACTCGTAGACCGTGACCGTAAAACCGCGGCGGGCCAGGTAATAAGCCGCTGACAGCCCCGCAATGTTTCCGCCCACTATGGAAATGGCTGGTGCCATGCGGCAAATCTAACACATCGGCCCACAAGTTTGCCATGAAAACCGAAAACGAGCGATATGGTCATCCGGATCCAACAAGCATTATTTGGGGGCAAAAATGTCGGCCGGCGCATAGGGATGGGTTCCCACAATGACCTCAACGCCGGACTTGTTGCGCATCTTTTCGATCAAAGTTTCGGCCTGGGGACAGTTGTCTGCCAGGCAGGGGGCCACATGGATTTTGGTGACGGTTTCGCCCATGGGCTTGTTCCACAGATTGACCTGGGCCAGACGGGTGACAATGGCGGTACCCGGGCAGTCTCCGCAGTTTAAAAGCCCCATGAGCTCGGCACCTTCGTCCTTGTAGCGGGCAAACTCGCCCTCCCGGCGGTTAAAGCCCACCATGCAGCGCGAACAGGCAATACAGACGTCATCCATGGTTTTTTTGCAGCCAACAATCAACACCTTTTCCATTTCGGAGCCCTCCTTTTAAAAAACAGCATTCATCCCGGGTTATGGGGTTCGTTATTGAACCGGTTTTGAGCAAATGCCAATATTGAAAGAACATGCATTAGCATACACCATTTGAGATTTGCAAGGCCGATTCGTTTGATCCCGCAAATTGCGGTATCCGGTTATCCGGTTCGCTCCAGTAAGTGACGAGGCGCCGAGTTATTTTTTTTATTCTCGCGCAAAGCCGCCAAGTGCGCCAAGAATGGCTTGAAAACTTTGCGTCTTGGCGTCTTGGCGCGAAAATTGGCTGTTACTGGAGTAAATCGGATAACCGGATTGCGGTATTTCCGTTTGGTTTTTCCCCTGCTATTATGAATGGTATAGATTTTTGTTCCCTTACGGTCAATTTATCCTTACACTTTACCACGATTTCTTTGACAGCAGCAGGATAATATGAATGAAAAAGGGAAAGGGAGGGCCGGCGTGGAAATCGAAATACCGGGATATCAGAGGATAGACATTAAACACCTGGTCATGGATTACAACGGAACACTGGCCATTGACGGCCAGTTAATCGACGGCGTAAAAGAGACTTTGAATCAAATTGCCGAATCGATTACCCTGCATGTGCTGACCGCCGACACCTTCGGCCGGGCCGCGGCCGGACTTGAAGGTATCGACTGCAAGCTCTCCGTTTTGCCCGAAGCAGACCAGGCCGGCGGCAAGCTCGATTACGTCCGGGCCCTCGGTGCGGAGACGACCATGAGCATCGGCAACGGCCGAAACGACCGGTTGATGCTCCAGGCCTCCGGCCTCGGCATTGCCGTCATCCTGGAAGAAGGCGCGGCCATGGAAACGGTAGCCGCCGCCGACATCGTCTGCCGTTCCATTGTCTCGGCTTTGCAACTGCTGACCAATCCCCTGCGCCTGACAGCCACCCTGCGGTCCTGAGACCGCATTGCTGCGGCAGGCAGCGGGCCGGCAGCCGTTTTAAAACTCTTCGACGGCATCCCTGCGGGCTTGTTCCGGGTGTTTTCGAAAGACAGGGATCTACATAAAATCAGACCATTACCTTATTCAAATATGCTATGAAAGCCTTTCTGCTCATCATCGCCATCGTATTGGTGATGCTCTATATCTTCATGCCCTATGATCTTCTGCCCGATATTTTCCCGGTCGCCGGCTGGCTCGATGACACGGCGCTGCTGGCGCTGCTGTTTTATTACCTTCGCTACAAAAAACTGCCGAATTTTATCGGCCGGGTGATGCAGAACCTGTTCGGCACCCGTCCGTCACAGAACCGTCATTATCAGCAGCAGGGTCAATCGGCCGGCTCCCAACAGCAAGGCTCGTACCGCGATTCCGGCCGGCAGCAAACCGGCGCCCTGGACCCCTATGCGGTCCTCGGACTTAAACCCGGGGCATCAAAGGAAGAAATTCATGCTGCCTACCGCAAACTGGCCCATCAATACCATCCCGACAAAGTCTCCCACCTCGGGGAAGAATTCCAGGATATGGCGCGGCAGAAGTTCGTGGAAATCCAGGAGGCGTACGAAAAGCTGACAGGAAAGCAGCCGTAGACAATTTTTTCGAAACGAAAAAAAACGGTTACCGTTCGAAGTTCGAAAAACAGCTTGTCCCGAGGCTTGATTTTTTCTTTTCCGCTTTTTTCTTGACCTTTTCCTGTAGCCCATTTTAGGTACGTAATGTAAAGCTTTGTCTTATACCGATACAGGAAAGTACAGGCACTTTATGCGTTCAAATCGCAATAAAAATACAATGCCGTTTTTCGTCTCCTTCCTGAAACGCCTGATTCGGCCTGTTGAGCACCCGGAAAAAGAAAGACTCGGCTACTGGCGGGAACAGATTTTAAATTCCGTTTTGCTGGTGGCCATTTTTATCGGTTTTGCCGCCGCCGCCTTCGGGATTGCCCATTGCATCCGGGAAGGCGTATGGGTTGTCGCCGCTATCGATATTGCCGCCTATTTGCTTGTGATAGTGCTGTTTGTAAGCAGGCGGATTCCCTACGTGGTTCGGGCCGCGTGTGCGGCCGGCTTGTTTTATGGAATCGGCGCAGTGTTGTTGTTTTCTTTGGGGATTTTTGGCAGCGGGTTGGTATGGCTGTTTGTGTTTCCGGTAGCCGCCGGCATTTTCCTGGGACCGTGGCCGGTGGTGGGCGCCATTTTTCTCAATTTTTTAACGCTGCTCGTCTACAATATGCTGCTGCTTTCCGGTCTGCTGACCGGGCAGTCGACTCTCGGCATCAATGAATTCCAGCGGGTGCTGGTCATTGAAGGCGACTTTATTCTGCTGACCCTTACTTTAAATGCTTCGATCATCTATCTGGTCCGAAAGTTTCAGGCCTCTTTGGCGTCCGAAAAAAGCATGCGCAAAGAACTCGAAGCCGAGGTTGCCGAACGAAAGCAACTGGAGGCGGCGCTGCGGGAAAGCGAAAGCAGGTATCGGACGTATTTTGAAAGCGTCTCCGATGTGATCTTTACCCTGGACACCGATCTGTACGTGACGGGGGTTTCGCCATCGGCCGTTGTCATCACGGGCTATACCGAGGAAGAAGTCGTAGGAAAGACGTTTTATGATTTGGAGATTCTTGATCCGGCATACCTGGAAAATGCCTTTGACGACTGTGCCAAGATCCTGAAAGGCGGACAGACGGAATCGGTCTATGAATTTGTCCTCAAAGACGGCTCCCGCCGTTTCGGCCAGATGCACGGCGCACCGCTGATGCGCGGCGGCGAGGTGGTGGGCATCATTGCCGTCGCCCGCGACATTACCGATCTCATGGACGCCTGGAATGCCCTTGAGCATAGCCTGGAGCGCTTTCAGGAAACCGTGGAGCTTCTGCCCAGTATCGTCATGGAACTGGACCTGGACATGCAGGTCACCTATACCAACAGTCTCGGCCTGAAAACTTTCGGATTGACCCCGGGCGATATTGAAAACGGGGTGAATGCAC
>JBNJEA010000067.1:0-15957 GCA_051745395.1 Thermodesulfobacteriota bacterium
GGCTACATCGACGATGCCGTGGATTTTATACGCAAGCGCCATGATATCGACAAGGTCAATCTCATGGGCGTCTGCATGGGCGGGACTTTCAACGTCATGTACGCGGCCCTGCATCCCGAAAAGGTCAAGAACCTGATTTTAACGGTTACCCCCACCAGTTTTGACACGGATGCCGGCATGCTCCATGTGTGGTGGGGAGACGAAGGCTTTGATGTCGACCGCCTGATTGAACTCCACGGCAATATGCCCGGGGACCTGTTGAACGTGAATTTTTTGATGTTAAATCCGGCCCGCCTGATGATCGATAAGTATGTCGGCTTTCTGGAAAACATGGACAAAAAGGATTTCCTCGAAAATTTTGTCCGGATGGAGAAATGGATTTTCGACAGCCCCGACGTGCCGGGCGAAACCTTTCGGGAGTTTATCCGCCTTTTATACCAGCAAAACCGCCTGATTCAAAACAGCCTTGAAATCGGGGGCAGGCATGTGGATTTACAGCGCGTCACCATGCCGGTTTTAAACATTTATGCCCGCTATGACCACCTGGTGCCGCCGGAAGCCTGCAACCAGCTCACCGGCAACATCGGCAGCCCGGATGCCGAGGATTTTTGCCTGGATACCGGTCATATCGGCATCTATGTCAGCTCCAAATCCCAGAAGGTTTTTGTCCCCAAAATTTGCGAATGGTTACAGCAGCGCGACGGGCAGCCGGTGGTCGCGAGCCGGGAAAATGCGCAGAAATCCTTCCCGCATGCCAAACGGCATGCGGCGGCATAACGCAAAGAACAATCGGGGCAGGGGCGGTAAAGAAGAAAAGAAATCTGGTTATCCGAAATGTTTTAGTGGCCGGTGCATCGGCTGCCAATAAAAAAAAAGGAAGTAGATTGCTTTGCCTGTCATTCCTGCGGAGGCAGGAATCCAGGTCTCCAGGCAACAAAAAAATCCTGGATCCCTGCCTCCGCAGGGATGACTTCGACAAACAATATACTTCATCTAAATAGGGTAACCTCGAGTAAAAGATCGGCTTAGCCCAAACGAAAAAACAACGAACTGGAGTATTCCGGATAACCATTTTATAGAATATGGGATTCGATCCGTATAAGGAGTTTTTACAATGGCCGGACAAAACGATAAAACCATAAATGGTTCGGATTATCGGGCCTTTCCCCGCCATAGCATCCATGCCATTGTCCGGGTCCGGATAGACGAGCAAAATGATGTATATTCGGCTACCTTAAACGATTACAGCAAGGGCGGCCTCTGTTTGGTCACCGGTTTTCCGCTGCCGCGGGATGCGCTGATCAATATTGAATCCCCGATTTCAGAGATTTCTTCGGCCGCATCGTCCTATGCCGCCCCGGCAAAGGTGCTGTGGTCAAGACAGTTTTCCGAAAATCCCCGCCATGTCCGCTATGGCTCCGGCAGCAGGTGGATGCTGCTGGATTGTAATTGGTGCGGGGAGCCGTTGTCGGCCATTCACAGTGCGTGCACCGAAGACGGCATACGGCTTTGCCCCCGGTGTTACGAGGAGCTGCAAAAAAACGACGACCGAAGGCTCGGCCAATGCGTGCGCCGGTTTTTGCTCGGCAATGTGCTTTAAACCCTATGATGCAATGATGAGTGCAGGGTTTTTGTTTGTACGGTATTGTCAATTATTCATTCAAAAAAGGAGTGTGTACCATGGAAATTACCAACGTGACCAAGCAAATGATGGATTTTCAGAAAACCATGTTCAACAACGCGTTCAATGCCATTACCATGTTCCAGGATCAGACCGATAGTTTCGGCCGGGCGATGGTGGATCAAAATCCGGTAATGCCCCAGGAGGCCAAAGACGCGGTCAAAAACTGGATGGAGATGAGCAAAAAGGCCCGGGACAGTTACAAGCAGACCCTCGAGGAAAGCTTTAAAAGCATGGAAAGCTCCTTTTCCGCCAAGGAAACGGATTCCGCCAAGAAAACGGATTCCACCAAGGAAACAGATTCCGCCAAGAAAGCAAAATAGCGCGGCTTTTGGGAGCAAAATGCAAGAAAAGCAAAACCCTTCCGAAACGGTAGCGCCGGCGTGGGCGAATCTGGCGGGTATGGAGTGGATCCGGCATGGAAAAATGGCCCAGGCATCCCGGCAACTGGCTCTTATGCCATTGAATTTCTGGAATGCCTGGGCCCATTATCACCGGGATTTTTTCTTTTCCCTGGCCAAGGCCATACAGTATTTCTACGATGTGGAAATGACAAAGGCCGGCCATGATGAGCCGATGAAAGCATGGGACCAGTATGCGCAATTGATCAACTACAATTTCGAACGGGCCTGCGAGGCGGCGTTGAGCAGCACGGATGCGGTGCTCGATTACCATATGCCCGAGTTCAACCACGCGATCTTATCGGCATTGTCACTGTTTACCGGGCGTTTTGAAGGCGATTTTTTCGACTACATCGAGCGCAAGGCCGAAGTTGTCGAAGCCCTGGCCCATCAATACCCGGAGCAAATCCAAAACATCGCCGATGAATTCGGTTTCCATTTCGAAAGCGGCGGCTATGTGCAGGTGGCGGAAACCGACCGGTTTGTCGTCTATCAGGTGCTGCCCACGGAAAGCGGGGTAAGCGTCAATGATGGAGGCAAGCCCATCCTCATTGTCCACCCCTATGTGCTCGGCCATGACATTCTCGCGTTTTTGCCCGGCGAGAACAAAAGCTATGTGCACTGCTTTGCCAACCACGGCATTCCCACCTATGTGCGGATTTTAAAGGATATCGAAGAGCATGAAGCCGTCCAAAGGCTCACCCTGGAAGACGATATCGGCGATACCCGGTATTTCTGCGAACAGATTCGGCAAAAACACGGCCGGCCCCTGACGTTAAACGGGTATTGCCAGGGCGGGCTGATGACCTTGAGCAACCTGCTTTCCGGCGAGCTCGACGGTCTGGTCGATACCCATATCACCTGTGTGGCCCCCATTGACGGGACCCGCAGCGAAGGTTTCCGCAGTTTTCTCGGTCAGCTGCCCGAACGCTTTAACCGGCTGGCGTACGGGACCAAGCGCCTGCCCAACGGCAACCGGGTGGCCGACGGGGATTTAATGGCCTGGGTCTATAAAATCAAAAGCATTGAAAACGAATACCCCATCGTTTCCTTTTACCGGGACCTGGCCATGATCGGCCATATGCGCAAAAAAAATGCCCCCATCAGCAAGACGGCCGCCGCGTTGAATTACTGGCTCAACTACCAGCGGCATGATCTGCCCCTCGAAATTACCCGGTTGAGCTTTGCTTCCTACAACACGCCCATCGCCGACGACGGCACCCTGCCGTTTACGGCCTTTGACCGGCCGTTAAACATCCGGCGCCTGGCGGAAAAAGGCATCCGGATGCTGATCTGCTACGGTGAACAGGACGCGCTTGTGGAGCCGCCCTGCGCCCTGGCGCCGCAGGATTTCATCGATGTCGAGGTCACCCCCTTTCCCAAGGGACACGTGGCCATCGCCACATCCTGGTCGCTGCCCACCTCGAGCTATGCCTTGCACACCCGTTTCGGCGATCAAAATTATCGCGGCCCCGTCCGTTTCCATCTCGATATCGAGCAGGGTCGGGGATAGGCCGTCGCTGGATCGGGTTCGCAAAAAGGACTTGCTTTGCGGTTTCTCGATATTGCATAGTATAAGAAGTAGGCCATTTCCCATTCGGGGTAGCAGACCGATGCCTGTCATCTGATTCATTTTTTTCATCCATTGCGGGGCGGGCGTATTTGAATCCCATGTGAAAGCGAGCGGCATTTTTGATGACGCCGACGGCGGCACTTGCCAAATACCGGGTAGCGGATCTGTTGATAACGCCGGAAAATGTCCGGCTGGCGTTTTTACTCGAATCGCCCTATGCCGATGAAGTCGTCCACGGCCACCCCCTGGCCGGCGGTTCGGGCAAAAGCATGGCCCGTTTTCTGGTGGCAAAGGTGCCGGCTTTCCGGCATTGGGCGCCGGATATCCCCGTCGGCTGCCAGATCCGGAGGCGCGGGGAAAGCCGCCTGGCGGTAATGAACGCTTCGAATTACCCCCTGGACAAAACCCTTTATTGCCCCGACGATTACCAGGCCAATGCCGACACCATCGACGCCTGGGACCGTATCCGGCGCAACCCCGGGGCCAACACCCGGCATAATCCCGATCATCGGGTTTTGGAAGCGCAGATGGTCGCGGACCTGACCGAGCGGCTGCACCGGCTGCCCCCCGAAGCCCTGGTGGTGGCCTGCGGGGATGTGGCGCGTGCGATCGCCGCCAAATGCGGTTTTCCAAAAAAGCGGCTTTACGAACCCAAAGTGCCGCACCCGTCACGCAATCTCTGGTGCTCTGCAGCCAATTTCGGGGACCGGGAGGATTTTATTGCCACAGTGGCCGGCCGAATGGGAAAGGCCGGATCAGGCTGAAAACAATTTTTTCAGTAAAGGATATCAAGCCGATGGAAATTCCCGTTTACCAGGTGGATGCGTTTGCCAATACCCCGTTTTCCGGAAATCCGGCCGCGGTCTGCTTGCTGGAGCATTTCCTGCCGGTTTCCACCATGCAGGCCATTGCAGCGGAAAACAACCTGTCGGAAACCGTTTTTATGGTTTTACAAGACGATGTGTACCATCTCCGCTGGTTTTCACCGGTAACCGAGGTCGATCTGTGCGGGCACGCCACCCTGGCCGCCGCCCACGTACTTTTCCGTCACCTGGATTTTCCGGGCGATCGGATCCGGTTTGCCAGCCGTTGCGAACCGCTGGCGGTTTATCGGGCAGCGGATTGGCTCTATCTCGATTTTCCGGCCGATGAACTCGAAAAAGCAGGTACCCCCCGCCATCTGGCCGAGGGGCTGGGGACGGAACCGGCAGCGGTTTTGCGCGGATGGGACGACTACCTGGCGGTTTTTGAAAATGAAAAAACCATTCGATCGATTGTGCCGGACCGGCGGATACTGGGCCAGGTTGCCTCGCGCGGGGTGATTGTCACGGCCCCGGGCAATCAAGTGGATTTCGTGTCCCGGTTTTTTGCTCCGCAGATGGGCCTTCCCGAGGACCCGGTGACCGGATCGGCCCATACGTCATTGATTCCCTACTGGTCAAATGTGCTGGACAAGCAGGAGATGACCGCCCGGCAGTTGTCGGACCGGGGCGGGCATCTGCATTGCCTGCATCGGGGCAAGCGGGTGGAAATCGGCGGGCAGGCCGTGACATACATGGTGGGCCGGATCATGATAGAAAACGGCGAGTAAAGGCATTAAAACCGAATTTCAGCCATTGTTCCACTGCCATTTCAATACGTTGCTGGGCAGGCTTTTTTCGCCGGTATCCGGCTTTTTGATCCGGACCCGGTAAAAAAGCGGGCCGGTTTTGCTGGAAAGCGCTTCGGATCTCACCCGGACGGCGGAATCCAGCGGTTTTTTCTCCACCGGCTGCCAGGGGCCGCGCGCGTTGCGGCTTTCTTCCACCAGCACCTCGTATGCATCCCCGCCGGTGGAGCGCGCTTTGGCGGGCAGGTCAAACCGGAGGTCGATATACTGGCCCACGGCACCGGATTGCAACACCAGGTGCAGTGGGGCGGGGATGGAGGGAAAAGCGCTGCTGCCGCGGCCCTGGATCATATCCATGGCCTGGTGAAACGGCAAAACCGCGGCTTCGCCATTGTCGTTGACCACCAGGATGCCGTTGTTTTGCCCGGTGTTGACCTGGCCGGCGGCCACGTTGGCGGCATCGCTTACCCCGAAAAGCACCGGGTTTTTCATGTGGTAGAGCCGGGGCCGGGTGTCGGCGAGGGTAAACACCATTTCGGTGACCCCCTTATCCTGCAGGGAGCGGCCGGATCGGGTCGCGACCACCGAGCGGGTATAGTTGAGGCTGATATGGGCATAGCCGCTGTCGTCGACGGCAATGTTGACCGGACTGAGCTGTAAGTCGATGTTGTCGAGCAGGGTGAAATCGCGGCGGATGGCCGAATCGAGATTCATCTTGTCGCCGGTGAAGTCCTCGGATACACGGGCCATGAACTTTTCTGGATTTCCGGCTTCATAGGCACGGACAAGCTCGGCCAGACGGGCCGTCAGCACGGATTGGATGTCATTTTCCGAAACGGTGATGCGTTTGGGCGAACCGGTGATGTCGCGGGTCCGGCCCCGGCGGTTTACGGCCTTGATCGCCACGTCGTAGGACCGGCCGGCTTCGGCGGAAAAGCCGTAGGAAATGGTGCCGTTGGACAAAAATGAGGCATTTTCCCAGCTTTGCCCGCCGTCGGTGCTGACATAGGCGGCGCTCAGTGCGCTTTTTCCCATGTCGGCCCGGCTGCGGATATAGATTTTGCCGTCGGATAAAAAGGGACGGTATAACGTCAGCGATTGTTCCGATGCGTCGGGCTGGAGCCGGTTGACATGGAAGTAGTCCATGGCCGTGCCGGCTGTGGATGCCGGCGCCCCCATCCCCAAACAGATCATAGACAACAGCAGGCTTCGGGTCAGTGTTTTCAATTTGGCCTCCCGGATGGATTGATGCGCGGTGCGTGAAGTGATTTTTTGTAATTTCATTCCATTATTTTAGTAATGAATTTTTATTCCGGCGAATACTTTTTCTTCCCGGTAATTTTTTGAGCGGGTGGAAAAATTCAAGTCGTTAAAAGCGCCTTTTGCATAGAGTCGCGTCGGGCGCAACCGGCTCAAAAAAATCGGTTCCCACGATATGTTGAAGTTGCCGAACGAGCGGATCGAATCGTCGCCGGCATCGATTTCCAATTCGTTGAGCCCCAGAGACATGTTGGTGGTGACCCGGTGCAGCGGCCAATCGATGCCCATGCCCAAAGAATACTGATAGGCCCGGTCGTGGTTGGTCGACAGCTCATCTTCCAGGCGCCAGCCTCCGAGGTACAGGCTCGGGGCCAAGGTGCAGTGATCCGTTTTCACGTGGCTTTGCAAAGTGGTGTTGCAGACCAGTTCCCGGTTGTCGACGCCGGCGTTGTCGTGCTGGCGGAGGTTGTAGCCGATATTGGTGTCGGTTTCGATGACGCCGAATGCATCCCGGTAGTTAAGCCGGATCAGATCGTCGAATGCGAGACGTTCGGCGCGCCGTTCGGAAATTTCCTTGCGATAGGAGATTTTGGCAAAGGCCGCCGGCCGGTCGAAGAAGTTGTTGTATCCGATGCCGACTTCCGGCCGCCAGACATCGGTCTGGCCCAGTGGTTTCTGATCATCGAGGTTGTCGCGGAACCATAAAAAATTTGTATACAGGTGTATCTTTTTGTTGAAGGGATACTGGCCGCTGAATTTTATTTTTTCCCGGTCGGCAAGGGCCGATCCCACGGGGTTGGTAAATTCGGGGCTGATCCGCGCGTATTCCAGGGTGATGCGAAAGGGGGCATAGTCGGCCCTCGCCTTAATGCGCAGGGCATGACCGTCGTTTTCGGCCTCGTCTTCCCGGCTTTGGGCAAAAATGCGGGTATCGTTGAACGCCGATTCCCCGGAAATGGTCATTTCCGGTACGGGCCGGAAGTCAAAGTCAATGGAATAGACCTGCGTGTCATACAGGTCGCGGTCGCGGGACACCGGATCGGTGTCCCGGCTGCTGACCATGTTGAGACCCGCTTGCAAGTCAAACGGCAGCGAATACATCGCCCGGGCGCCGTAGACCTCCCTGTCGGTGGCGGCTGTATCTCTGCCTCCCCATAGTGCATCCCATCGCGGGGCGGCCTGTCCGTAAAGCATCGTAACTTCGGGTATCCAGGGCGAAGGATCGTCTCTGTACTTGTAAGAGGCCCCCTTGACCGGCGAGGAAAGGGTGTAGGGGGATAAAAACTCGAAGGTATCCCCGAAGCCGACGACATGGCGGGCCGTGGCCCACTTGAAATGAAGATGGGTCAGGCTGTATTGTTTGATGTCGTGGTTTTCGTCATCGGTCATTTTGCCGCCGATATTGAAGTCATACCGCGCCCCGCCGGTTTGTCCGCTGCCGCGGACCGAGAGGATATCGAGGTAATTGAGCCCCTCGGTCAGGTTGGACTGGGATTGGCCGGGGCCGGTGACGTGATTGTAATTGACGGAAACCTCGTTTTCCATATGGATTTCAAAACCATTTTCCGCGTGCGCGCCCGACAGGATAACGATTTGAAAATAAAGTATAAAGATGCATACAGCAAAAAGCAAAACCCGTTTCATGCCCCGGGGGTTTGCAATATTTGGGCCAAGGGGAGGGGGTTTAAGGTTTAAGGGTTAAGGTGTGGGGTGTGGGGTGGCGAAGGAGTTGTTTGGATAGTGCCCGAACGAAAACCAGGATTTTTCGTCAAGATCCCGTTTCGGGGGCACAGATATTGGCGGAAAAGACGGTATTCGTTTGGGCACTAAATAGAAAACCCCCGGTGGAACACGTTCCACCGGGGGGATTTTTTGAAATAATGCGGTTGTGAAAAACCGGCGGTTACTTTTTCTCGTCGCCGCCGGTGGCTGCGCCGTGGAGCTTGACTTCGACCTTGTCGGTCAGGCCCTGGTAGTAGTCGCGCAGGATGTCCAAAACCTCGACGCGGCCGAAGTGGTCCGGAACACTGCCGCCTTCGGAAAGGGTCTTGCGCAGCACGGTGCCCGACAGCAGTACGCGGTCTTCCTTGCTGTGCGGGCAGGTCTTGAGCGAGGCCATGCCGTCGCACTTGTGGCAGTAGAAGGTCCAGTCGATCTTGAGCGGCTCACAGAGCAGGGCCTTGCCTTTGCCTTCCGGCTGCGGAATCTTGTCAAAGATGGTCTGGCCCTCGAACATGCCGTAGAAATCGCCGACACCGGCATGGTCCCGGCCGACGATCATGTGGGTGCAGCCGTAGTTCTGGCGGAAGGTGGCGTGCAGCAGGGCTTCCCTGGGGCCGGCATAGCGCATGTCGAGCGGATAGCCGCCCTGAACGACCTTATCGGGAACGAAGTAGTTGTTGACCAGCACGTCGATGCATTTGACGCGGACCTCGGCGGGGATGTCGCCGGGTTTCAGGTTGCCGACCAGGGAGTGAATAAAGCAGCCGTCGCTGACTTCGATGGCGATTTTGGCCAGGTATTCGTGGGAGCGGTGCATCGGGTTGCGAAGCTGCAGCGCGGCAATTTTCTGCCATCCGCGTTCTTCAAAGATCTTGCGGGATTCGGCCGGGCGCATATAGATGCCGGCATACTTGCTCGGAAATTCACTTTCGGACAGCACCTTGACCGGGCCGGCCAGGTTAAAGGGCTTCTGGTTCATCACCATCTTGACGCCGGGATGCTCGTCCATGGCAACTTTCCAGAATTCTTCCTTCGTGGGGGTGCCTTCGCCCATGAAGACCTTTTCGCATTCGTATTCCTTGTTTTCCTTGGTCATTTCGAATTTTTCGGTGACCTTCATGGTCCCCATGATTTCGTCGCCTTCGGGGTCATAAAGTGCGACTTCATCGCCTTCCTTGATGGCGTCGGCTTCTTCCTGGCTTGCCGACATGGTCACCGGCACCGGCCAGAACGTGCCGTCGGCCAGCTGGTAGTTGTCGCAAACGGCCTTCCAGTCGGCCTTGGTCATAAAGCCGTCTAGCGGAGAGAAACCGCCGGTGCCGATCATGATGAGATCGCCGCGTTCACGGGGCGACATGGAAACCTTGGGCAGGCTTGCGGCCTTTTTCTTTTCGGCTTCCAGCTCCGCGCCTTCGAGAAGGCAGTTGATCAGGCCTTTTCCGCCATGGGGGGGGATCAATTGTGACATGTGCATCTCCTTTCGATCAGGTTAGTATTTTTTCGTCAAAAACCACGAAAATCGTCCGAATTACCTTTTGCCAAGGTGGATAATGATCCAGATAAAAAAAACAGCGTAACACGGATAATATTAAAAGAAATTTCATAGTAGGAAAATCTGAATTTGTCAAGCGGAAACAGGTCCTGTTACTGACAAAGATGGTCCCGGAAAGTCACCGGAACCATTTGACATTGCGAAGGTATTGGATGCTGGCGGTCAGATCGGATTTTTCATGGGGTTCAAGGGTGACCACCGGCCGCGGTCGTGCCGGGTCGAACAGGGCGGCGATGGCTTCGATGAAGATGGTGCCCCGGCCCAGTCCCAGGTGTTGATCGGTATTGCCGTCGTTGTCGTGGAGATGGACTTGGCCGATGTGGGGGGCCAGGGTGCTGATCCAGGCGGAAAGGTCTTGGTGGCCGAATACGTGTAAGTGGCCGATATCCAGGCAGCAGCCGATGTTGTCAGTATTGAGCCGGGAAAAAAGCCACTGCAGTTGTTCGGGGCCGGTTTCATAGACGTTTTCCAGCATCAGCCGGCAATTGTGGCGGGCCAGTGCTTCGCCGGTTTTTTCCCAGGTCTCGGCCGCCCGCTGCAGCCAGGTCTCGCGTATGAATTCGTAGCGGTACTTGTCGTATCCGGCGTGGCAGACCACGGTTTCGGGCGAAAAAACGGCCGCGGCCGCCACCGTCTGTTCCAGCCGCCTGCGGGTGACGTCCCGGATGGCGGCATCCGGCGAACCCGGTGAAAGATCGAGAAAAGGGCCGTGCAGGGTAATGGTGCGATCCAGTGATTGAAATTTTTCGGCGATGTCTGCGAATTCGGCGGGGCCGAATCGGTCCAGCGCGTCGGCATCGATGCCGATTTCGGGGTTGAGCCGATTGTCGATAAAGGCGTTATACCACTTGTCTTTTGCCAGCCAGGAAAACGGGATGTTGACCTGCACCCGGTCCACTATCCACTGATCGGCTGCGTCATAGAGTCGTGTCATGGTATTCTCCGGTTATACCCGGTTCACATGGGCCTCCAGAAACGCCAGGGAAGCGACCAGGTGTTTCCGGGAAAAGACTTCCAAACATACCGTGCCGGCAAAGCGGTGTAATATCTCCGTGATGGCAGAAGTCTGTTCTGCCGGCAGCCGGTCGAGCCCCACGTGGCCCCGTCCTTCGACCACGCCGCCGTAGAGATGGATCAGGGGGGTGATGTCGGCGTAGCGCTCGTATACGGCCAAAGGGTCCCGGCCATGTTCGACCAGGTGCCCGGTATCGATGCACATGGCCAGACCGAATCCGGTCAACAGCTCATCGAGAAATGCCGGCGGATACGACAGGGTTTCTATGCAAATTTGTCCGGGGGCGACGTTGCCGTCGAAAAGCATGGCCAGGGCCTGCCGGGCCCGCTGCTGCCAGCGGGAAACGGCCTTTCCGTCTTCGGGGTTTTCGTTATACGGCAGGTGCAGGGTAAAGCTCGTCGGGGCCAGCGGGCGGGTGATGCGGAAAATGCGATGGCAGGTGTCAACGGCCTGGCGGCGTTGACGGGGCTCCGGTGCGCACATGTCGATATCGAGGGGCAGGTGGACGTTATAGGACAATTGCTGGTTTTGTCCGATTCGGGCCAGTTTTTCAATGGTTTCGGCGTCCGGCAGGCTTTCGGCCGGCCGGCTTTCAAACAGCAGCAGTTCCACTTCATCCACGCAGGGGGCTATCATCTCCACGTTGGGCAGGATGTGGTCGGGATAGATAAACGAGGTCGTGGCCAGCCGAAACGGAAAGGCGGCCTTGTAGCAGCCGGGCAGGGAAAGATGCGGCGGCGGTTCGGCCGCTTTGTCCTCAGCGTTGGTCAAAACGGGTGATTCCTTCTGATTTTGCCGCCTTTACAGCAGCGCGGTATTCGGCTGGTGAAAGGGCGGTGTTGAGTTCTGCGATTTCCGATACCGCGCCGCAGGGGCGGTACTGGCTCATGACGTTGACATAGGTGTTTTTCGAGATCTGTCCGGCGATAAATCGCATCACCTGGCCGGTGCCGGCCAGGTCGCCGGGCAGCACCAGGTGCCGGACGATCAGGCCCCGGCGGGCCAGTCCGTCGGCATCAATGATCAGGTCGCCGACCTGGCGGTGCATTTCCGTGATCGCCCGGCGGGCCCGCTCGGGATAGTCCGCGGCATTGCAGGTCTTTTCCGCCGCTGCCGGATCCCAGAATTTAAAATCCGGCATGTATATATCGATGACGCCGTCTAAGAGTTTTACGGTTTCGACCCGGTCATAGCCGCCGGAATTGTAAACCAGCGGGATATGCAGCCCGGATGCGGCGGCTATTTCAACGGCGGCAAGGATCTGGGGCACCACATGGCTCGGGGTGACAAGGTTGATGTTGTGGCAGCCCTGTTTTTGAAGGGCCAGCATCGCCCCGGCCAGCGTATCTGCGTTCACGTCCTGGCCTGCGCCTTCGTGGCTGATGTCGTAGTTCTGGCAAAACGGGCACAGCAGGTTGCAGTGGGCGAAAAAGATGGTGCCGGAGCCGTTGGTGCCTACCAGCGGCGATTCCTCGCCGAAATGGGCGTGAAAGGAAGCCACCCGGGCATGCCGGCCGGCGCCGCAGGTCCCGGTATTTCCCGAAAGGCGATCCACGCGGCATTGTCTCGGGCAGAGGGTGCAGTCCGACAGTATGGCGCCGGCCCGGTCGATTTTTTCCGCCAGTTCGCCGTTGCGATGGGTTTGCAGATAGACGGGTTCGGTGTGTTTAGCCATGGTCGGTTTCGTTGATCAATTCCTGCAACGGGGCGCCGAGGCCATCGAGATCGATTTCGCCCTGTTCTTTTCGGGATCATGTGTTTGCCCGTGGCCCCGACATTTTTCGGTTGAGGCCGCAAAAGCGGCAGATCGCTCATGGGCCGCCCCCGTAAAGTAAAAAAGTGAAATAGATGGCCTCGGCTCGGGGCTGGGTACGGGGTTTTTGGGGCTTTGTCTCCTTGAAAGTAATCCCCTCCCGGCTTTCACCCGGGAGACCGAGCCTATAAATAACTCGGAAAGAGCAGGCACTGAGGCACTAAGGCACTGAGGCACTAAGGCACTGAGTTTTTTAAACCTTATACCTTAAACCATAGACCTTGAACCTCAAGTTACTTAGAAGTATCAAAAAGAGGGGTGCGAATGTCAATACAATTTCGGTTTTTCAATAGGGATTTGCTCCCAGGTATTACAAAAATGTAAAAAAATAGATTTGAGGCTACGAAAATGTATTTTATTCCATGGTATGAAATCTTTTTTAAAATATATAAAAAATTGTTTTTATTGGTTTTATTCTTTAATAATCCGTGTTGGCACGAATGCTGCTTAGTAAAATATAAAATCGAAACCCCCGTTTGGCCGGTGGGGCAACAGGCGACAGAACGGGCATTGGAAAAAAAGCACAATCAAAATGGAGGCATGTGATGAAAAGCAGCATTTTTGCAGTTCTGATGGCAGCACTGATGATCCCGGTGCTCGGCGGGGGGGTAACGCCGGGGTGGGCAGCGGAGGCGACAACGGCGGCGGATCTGGTTTCGGCTTATGTGTGGCGGGGGATGACATTTAACGACGGCTTGGTGGCCCAGCCCTCGGTCGACGTGTCTGCCAACGGATTCGGCGTCAATGTCTGGGGCAACATAGACATCGATGATTATGACGGCACCCTTGAAGACGGCGAGTTTTCGGAAGTCGATTTGACCCTGAGCTACGCCTTTGCCTTAGAGACGGTGGATGTGACGGCGGGCTACATCGAATACCTCTTCCCCGAAGGCGACCCCGGTTCCCGGGAAATATTTTTGAGCCTGTCCACCCCCCTGGGCGGCGGCACCTCCATCGGTTTCGACGGCTATTATGATTTTGATGAATGCGATGATTATTATGCCGATGTGTATGTGGCCTATTCCCGTGAACTGGAAAGGGGCCTTTCCATCGGTGTTTCGGCCTTGGCCGGTATGGCCGGCGAGGACATGTCCGACGGTGCTGACGGCGGCCTGCACGAATACACCCTTTCTGCAGATGCCGGCTACAGCGTCACCGATGCGGTGGATCTTTCCGCATTTATCGCCTATACGGACAGCTTTGACGACGATGTCCTGCCCGAGCAGGATGTGGATGTCTACGGCGGTTTCGGGGTGGCATGCACTTTTTAGTGAATTTACATTGAACCTGAATTGAGGATGGGACAATCAGCGGACCGGCCGGGTTTTGGGCCGGTCCGCCTGAGATGCCTGCCACTGATCTAAAATCTTTTCGGCTTCTGCCATCGTGCGGGCCGTGGTGGCGGTATATCCCATGTCCTTGCGGGGAAATGTCAATATCTGTGTGCCCTGTTCGGAACCGAGGCGGACGGCTTTGGCCAGTCCGTAATCGGCGAGCAGTTTCTGTATTTTTTCAATGTTTTCAATATCTTTTTCATCGACATCGCGGACCTCGATGATCCGGGTGATGCAGGTAAAGCCGGAAGTGAGCTTTTTTACCGCATTTTCGATGGCGGTAAAGGATTTTTCCAGGCTGTTTTGCTGCAGCCGTCCAATGGTGAGATACAGTCGGTTTTTCAACAGATCGACCTTGACGTCGAGCATGGTTTTTTTTCGGGATTTTTTATTGGTTTTCCGGCCACATTCTTTTTTTCCGTCATTGCTGCATGCAAAACAGCCGGCCGGCAACGCTGTTTTACACCGGAATCTGGGATGCACCTAAACAAAATTATGTTTTTAAAAATCTGAAACGCTCAATTCAGGATTTTGTTTGCGCCCTGGCGCAGGGCTTTGTTATTTGTCAAATCGATATTACGTTTAATAATAATAACAACCGCCGTTGCATATGCAAGCCCGATATGCCGTGCTGCACCGTCGGCGGCCCGTATTCGGGCAGAAAACGATTTGCCCCTAGTGGAGCAATCCGATGGCCTTTTGCCGCGCATGCAATCAGTTTCATAATACGGGATTTGTCTCCACCCGTTTCATGGGTACCGACGGGGTTTCCCTGGAAACGGAAAAGTGGGTGGATGTGCTGGCAAAACATAATTTTACCAGCTATTTTTTCGCCGGCGAACTCGATCGTCCTCCCCAATACTGCCATTTCTGCCCCGAGGCCCATTTCCGCCACCCCGATATCATAGAAATTTACCAGAATGCCTTCGGCTTCCACTCCCGGGGCCGCTATATTACCGAACGTATCGAGGCGCTGAAAAACAGGCTCAAGGATCAATTATATGAATTTGTGGGCCGCTTCGACCTGGACCTGCTCGTCATCGAAAATGCCCTGGCCATTCCGCTCAATATTCCGCTCGGCTTAGCGATTACCGAGTTGTTATGCGAAATTGACATCCCCGCCATTGCCCACCATCACGATTTTTACTGGGAACGGCAGCGATTTTTGACCAATTCGGTCAGCGATTACCTGAAAATGGCGTTTCCGCCGCATCTGCCCCATCTGGCGCACGTGGTCATCAGTACCGTGGCCTGCGATCAGCTCAGCTTCCGGACCGGCATTTCCGCCACTGTCATCCCCAATGTCATGGCCTTTGAAACGCCGCCGGCACCGGTTGACGCCTATGCCGCCGATGTGCGCCAGGCCCTGGGCGTGGCCGAAGATGAGCTGTTTGTCCTGCAGCCCACGCGCGTGGTCAAGCGCAAGGGCATCGAACATGCCATCGAACTGGTCTACCGGCTGGGCAAGAAGGCCAAGCTGGTCATCTCCCATGCCTCCGGTGACGAGGGGTACCAGTACCAGCAACGCATCCGGGAATACTCGGAGTTAATGGGGGTGGAAACGATTTTTGTCTCCGAGTCCATCAGCGACCATCGCGGCACCACCGCAGACGGCAAAAAAATATATACCCTCAATGACATTTACCCCCATGCCGACCTGGTGACCTATCCGTCCAACTACGAGGGCTTCGGCAATGCCTTTCTGGAAGCAGTCTATTTTCGAAAACCCATCGTGGTCAACATCTATTCCATCTATGCCCTTGATATCAAGCCAAAGGGATTTTCCGTGATTGAAATCGACGGCCACGTCACGGAAAAAGCCGTGGAAGAAACCCGGCGGGTGCTGGAAAACCCCGATCTGTGCCAGCGCCTGGTGGACCATAATTATGAAGTGGCCAGCATGCATTATTCCTATTCGGTGCTGGCGGAGGAGTTGAGCCCGATGATTCGCAAAACTACGGGTTGTCGGGGGGGGTGAGGTGTGAGATATAAGGTAT
>JBNJEA010000210.1:0-4253 GCA_051745395.1 Thermodesulfobacteriota bacterium
AGCCGCGATAGGTCCAGGCTGGTGGCGACAATCTGGCGGTTCGCGGTTCCGCCGCTGCCGGCCACCGGCCTGCCGGCCGACCTGGTGCGAAGGCGGCCGGACGTAGACCAGGCCCATCTTCGGCTCAAAGCCGCCGATGCCGACACGGCCGCGGCCGTGAGCAACCAGTATCCCCGGCTGACCCTGTCGGCATCGCTTTCCACCAGCAATGACGCCGGAAGCGACCTTTTTACAGACTGGGCCCGCTCGTTTTCCGGCAGCCTGGTGGCCCCGCTGCTCGATGCCGGCCGCCGGCAAGCCGAAGTCGACCGCAGCCAAGCCGTCAAAAAGCAGCGGCTCTATCAATACGGCCAGGCGGTGCTCACCGCGTTTCAGGAGGTCGAAGACGCGCTGGTCCGCGAAAAAAAGCAGGTCCAGCAGATTGAAAGCATAGAGGCCCGGGTCCGCCTGGCCGAGCGGACCTACCGCCAGCTTCGCACGGAATACATCAACGGCGCCGCCGATTTTATCGACGTGCTGACCGCATTGACCGAGGCCCAGCAACTGCGCCGGGAACTAATATCGGCCCGGCGCGAACGGATGGAGATCCGCATTGGCCTGTACCGGGCCGTGGCCGGCGGATTCGAAACCCCAATGACCGCAGAACAAAAACCGTAAGGCGCGCAAAGTGACGACAGAGCCCAATTCTTCACCTTCCCCGCAACCGGGGCCCATCGGCTGGAAACTGACGCTTTTGATCTGCATCCTCGTCCTTTTTGCCGCCGCCGGAGGGGTTGCCCTGATTTTTTCCACGGAGCCCGAGGCCACCCGAACGGCCGCGTCCAGGGAAACGGCCATGCTCGTCGATGTCGTATCCGTTTCCCGCAAAACCCATCATCCCGAGATCTCGGCCATGGGCACGGTTCAAGCCGCCAGAGACATCACCCTGCGGCCGCGGGTTTCCGGCGAGATCGTCGAACGTGCCCCGGCCTTTACCCCCGGCGGCTTTGCCGAAAAAGGCGAAATGCTGTTGGTCATCGACCCCGCGGATTATCAAAACACCCTGCAGCAGCAAAAAAGCGATCTGCGCCGGGCCGTGTCCGACCTGAAAATAGAAATGGGCCGACAGAACGTGGCCCGGCAGGACTACGCCCTTTTGGACGAAACCCTGACGTCGGAAAGCAAGGCCCTGGTGCTGCGAAAACCGCAGTTAAACGCCGCCCGGGCCGCGGTGGAATCCGCGCGGGCGGCCGTGGCCCAGGCGGAGTTCGAGCTTTCCCGCACCCGCATCAAGGCCCCGTTTGACGCCCATATCCTGGCGCGGGAGACCAACATCGGCTCCCAGGTGGCCGCCGGCGACCGCCTGGGGCGCATTGTCGGCGTGGACACCTACTGGGTGGCCGCCACAGTGCCGCTGTCCCGGCTGCGGTGGCTGTCTTTTCCGGAAGGCGACAGTCCGGGATCTCCGGTAAAGATCCGCAACCGCTCGGCGTGGAAAAAAGGCGTTTTCCGGCAGGGCCGGCTTTACCAGCGCGTGGGGGACCTTGCCGACCAGACCCGCATGGCGCAGGTGATCGTCGCCGTGGACGACCCCTTAAATTACCGGCACCCGGACTCGGACCGGCCCGAGCTGACCATCGGCGCCTTTGTCGAAGCCCGCATCCGGGCTGTGCCCGTCGCCGACGCCTTTCGGCTCGACCGGGACTACGTGCGGCAAGACGACACGGTATGGGTATTTCAAAACGGCAAGCTCGACATCCGCGACGTTGAAATCGTGCTGCGCAACGCCGATTACGCCTACATTGAAAGCGGCCTGGCGGAAAACGACCAAGTGGTGACCTCCAACCTGGCCACCATCGTCGACGGGGCGCCCCTTCGCTTAAAGGCCGACAGCACCGGAAAGGCGCCGGGCAAATGAACGATTTTGCCCCGCCCCCGCCCACTTCCGCCGACAGCACCGGCGGCCGGTCCGGGCCCATCGCCTGGATGGCCAAAAACGCCATCGCCGCCAACCTGCTGATGATCATTTTAATCGGCGGCGGCATCTGGACGGCCGTCAACATCCAGAAAGAGGTGTTTCCGCAGTTTCAACTCGACGTGGTCGAGGTCAGCGTCGTCTACCCGGGCGCGGCCCCGGCCGAGGTGGAGCAGGGGATCTTGCTGCCCGTGGAGGAAGCCGTCCGGGGCGTGCAGGGGATCAAGGAAATCAAGGCCACCGCCCGGGAGGGCTCCTGCCGCGTCACCATCGAGCTGGTGGCCGGCACCGACCGGATGAAGGCCTTCCAGGACATCGACCAGGCGATCAACCGGATCCGCACCTTTCCCGATGACATCGAGGAGCCCGAGGTGCAGCTGCAGTCGCGCCAGCGCGACGTCATGGAAATCGGGCTCCACGGGGATGCCGACATCTGGACGCTGCGCAGGCTGGCCGAGCGGCTCCGGGACCAGATGTTAAACAACCCCGCCATTACCCAGGTGGAAATCGGAAACGTTCCCGATTATGTCACCCACGTGGAAATCCCCCGGGACCGGCTGCGCGAATACGGACTGACGCTGGATGAGGTGGCGCAAATCATAGAGGAATCCAGCCGGGATGTGCCCGCCGGGGCCGTGGAAACGGCAAACGGCGAAATCCTGTTGCGGATGAAGGCACGGAAACAGTGGGCCGAACAGTTCGGCGCCATTGCGGTGGTGGCGCCGGAATCCGGCACCCCGGTCACCCTGGCCGAAATCGCCGACATCACCGACGGATTCGAGGAAGAAGGCTTTCATTCCCAGTTCAACGGCCATCCGTCGGTGGAGATCGAAATCTTCCGGGTGGGCAAGCAGTCGCCCATCGCCATCGCCGAGGCCGTCCAATCCGTTTTAAAGGACTTCGGGCCGGGCCTGCCGCCGGGGGTAAAATACCGCATCGACAGCAACCGGGCCGACGACTACGGCCAGCGGCTGTCGCTTTTGATCGAAAACGGGCTGATCGCCATCGGCATCGTGCTTTTGATTCTGGCCGTGTTTCTGGAATTGCGGCTGGCCTTCTGGGTCATGATGGGCATGACCATCTCCTTTGTGGGCGGGGTGATGTTTCTGCCGGTCATCGGGGTGAGCATCAACATGATCTCCATGTTCGCCTTTCTCGTGGTGCTCGGCATCGTGGTCGACGATGCCATCGTGGTGGGCGAAAACATCTACGAGCACCGGCAGCAGGGAATGGACCGCCTGTCCGCCGCCATTTCCGGCGCAAAAGACATCGCCGGCCCGGTGACCTTCAGCATTCTGACCAACATCGTGGCCTTTGTGCCGCTGATGTTCGTGCCGGGCACCACCGGCAAGTTCTGGTGGCCGCTGCCGGCGGTGGTCATCACCATCCTGGCGGTATCGCTTGCAGAAGCCCTGTTTATCCTGCCGGCGCATTTGGGCCACAGCCGCACCGGGGCGGCCACGGCGGCCGGCCGGGGCATCAACCGGTTTCAGCAGGCCTTTGCCCGGGGATTTAACCGGTTTGTCAACCGGCGGTACCGGCGGTTTTTAGAAATCTGTCTGCGCCATCGCTACATCACCCTGAGCTGCGCCGTTTCCCTGCTGCTGATCGTCGGCGGCTACGGCTACAGCGATCACATGGGCATGATCATGATGCCCGAGGTATCGGCCGACGAAATCGAGGCCGGGGTGTCGCTGCCCGTGGGCACCACGCCGGACCAGGCGGCCAAAGTCGCCGAACAGGTCACGGCGGCCACCCACCGGATGTATGAAAAACACAACCTGGAGCAGGCCGCCAAAGGGATTAAGACCAACGTCCGGGGCCAGGATTTCATCGACGTGGAAATCGTCATGAAGCCGCCGGACGAACGCGAGTTGACCGCAAACGATGTCATTTCCCTGTGGCGAGACGAAATCGGCGACATCGAGGGCGTGGATCAGATCACGTTTGAGGCCGAGCGGGGGCCGGGCGGCTGGCGGGACGATATCAGCGTGGATCTGAGCCATTCCGATATCGCGGTGTTGGAAGCCGCCAGCCGGGCGTTTTTAAAACAGGCAGAGGAATTTTCCGCCACCCGGGACGTCACGGACAACTACAACCGGGGCAAGGCGCAGCTCGATTTCATCCTGCGGCCCGAAGGCAGAAACCTGGGCCTGACCGCCGCAGACGTGGGCCGCCAGGTGCGAGACGCCTTCTATGGCGCCGTGGCCATACGCCAGCTCCGGGGCACCAACGAGATCGAGGTCCGGGTCAAGCTGCCCGAAGACCAGCGAAAAGATATCCACCACCTGGAAGACCT
>JBNJEA010000068.1:0-15924 GCA_051745395.1 Thermodesulfobacteriota bacterium
GGCCAGGACGCGGTGGAGGAGGTCCGGGAAAACCCGTACCGGCTGGCCTATGATATCGCCGGCATCGGGTTTTTGACCGCAGACCGGATCGCGTTCAAACTCGGCTTTGAAAAAAACGATCCGCTGCGGATCAAGGCCGGCATCTTATACGTGTTACACGATCTTTCCGAAGACGGCCATGTCTACTATCCCTATGAGTCCCTGATCGGAAAATGTGAAGAGATCCTCGAAGTCGAACCCGACACCGTGGCCGAAGCCATCGCTGCGGCGGCCGGGGAAAACCTCATCGTTATCGAGGACATCAATCCTTCCATCGAGTCTTTCCGGGAAAACCAAAAGGCTGTGTATCTGGCCCGGTTCCATGTCGCCGAATCCTGGGCGGCGCGGCATTTAAAGCGCATTGCCGCCGGGCCCAAAGCCATCCGCACCATCGATACCGGCCGCGCGCTTTCCTGGGTGCAGCAGCAGCTCCAGTTTGTGCTGGCGGAAAAACAAAATGCCGCCATCGCATCGGCCGTAAAAAACAAGGCAATGGTGATCACCGGCGGGCCCGGCACCGGCAAGACCACCATTATCCGCGCGATTTTGCATATTTTTCAAAAACTCCGCGTCAACATTCTCCTGGCCGCCCCCACGGGTCGTGCGGCCAAGCGCATGAGCGAAACCACCGGCCACCGGGCCGGCACCATCCACCGGATGCTGTCTTATAACTTCGCAGCGGGCGGTTTTCAGAAAAACGAAAGCAACCCCCTGGCCTGTGATTTGTTGATCGTGGACGAGGCCTCGATGATCGACACGGTGTTGATGTATCATTTGCTAAAGGCCGTTCCGTCGACCGCCACCCTGGTGATCGTCGGCGACGTCAACCAGTTGCCCTCGGTGGGCCCGGGCAATGTGTTAAAAGATATTATTGCATCCGGTGCGGTTCCGGTGGTAGAGCTTTCCGAGATTTTCCGGCAGGCGCGCGCAAGCCGCATCGTGGTCAACGCCCATAAGATCAACCAGGGCGTTGTCCCGAAAATCGATCCGGAAGACCGGGATACGGATTTTTACTTCATCGAGCAGACCGAGCCGGACCGGGTGGTCGACATTATCGTTGAAATCGTCTCCCGGCGCATCCCGTCGCGCTTTGGTTTTGATGCCGTCGATGACATCCAGGTGCTGTCTCCGATGCACAAGGGCGCTGCCGGTACCGGCAACTTAAACGCGCAGCTCCAGGCGAGCTTGAACCCGAAAGACGACGCCCTGGCCGCCGGCGGATTTCGCTTTTGCGTCGATGATAAGGTGATGCAGATCCGCAACAACTATGATAAGCAGGTCTTTAACGGCGATATCGGCCGCATCGCCGGCATTGCCGCAGAAACCCGAGAGGTGACCATCGACTATGACGGCCGCGGTGTGGCCTACGATTTCAACGAGCTCGACGAAGTGGTGCCGGCATACGCGGTGTCGGTGCACAAATCGCAGGGGTCGGAATTTCCCGTGGTGGTGATGCCGATTCTGACCCAGCATTATATCCTGCTGCAGCGCAATCTGATTTACACCGGCATAACCCGGGGGCGGCGCCTTGTGGTGCTGGTGGGGACGAAAAAAGCCCTGGCCATCGCCGTGAAAAACGACAAGCCCGGCCAGCGTTATACCCGGCTGGCCGAGCGGCTGCGGCCGAAACGTGAAAAGGAGCGATCCCTTTGAAAATTATCATCATCGGCGCCGGCGAGGTGGGCTATCATATTGCCAGTCGCCTGGCCTATGAAAACAAGGATGTCGTGGTGATCGACAAGGACCCGGATGCGATCAAGCGCATATCCGATGATATCGATGTCGAGGCCATCCACGGGTCGGGCAGCAGCCCGGTGGTGTTAAAGCAAGCCGGCTTGAAGGAAGCCGAAATCCTGCTGGCGGTCACCGACAGCGACGAGGCCAACCTGGTGGCCTGCCTGATGGCCGACGTGATATCGGCGACCACGAAAAAGCTGGCCCGGATCCGCGGCGGCGATTTTGACCAGTACCATCAAATTTTCCAGGAGTATGCGCCTCATATCGATACGGTGATCAACCCGGAAATCGAGGTGGTCAAAACCATCGAACGATTTTTAAGCGTGCCCGGGGCGGTCGATGTCAGCGATTTTGCCGAGGGGCGGTTGCGGTTTGTCGGCCTTTACCTGCATCAGGGCAACCGGCTGGCCGGCATTAACCTGTCCGAACTGCCGGAAAAAATCGGGCAGCGCGCCCTGGTGGCCGCCGTGGTGCGAAACGAGGAGTTAATCATCCCCAGCGGCGACAACCGGCTGCTGGCCGGCGACCTGGTCTATTTTATCAGTGAAAACAAGGGGCTGCCCCCCATTTTAAAGGCCTTTGACAAGGAGTCCAAGCCGATCAAGCGGACCATGATCGTCGGCGGCGGCCGCATCGGTACCCGCCTGTCGCTTGCGATGGAAAAAAGCGGGATCCAGACCAAAATCATCGAACGCTCCCCCGGCCGGTGCAGCGAACTGGCCGAGCAGATGAAAAAGGCGGTGGTGATACAGGGCGACGGCTCGGACCAGCGCCTGCTGATGGAGGAAAACATCGCCCAGATGGATGCCGTCATCACGTTGACCGACGACGAGGAAACCAACATTCTGGTCTCGCTGCTGGCCAAGCGGATGGGGGCGGCCAAGACCATTACCCGGTTAAACAAGTTCAGCTACTTTCCGCTCATGCCGGCCATCGGCATCGAACAGGTGGTCAGTCCGCGTTTGTCGGCCATTAACACGATTTTGCAGCACATTCGCCGCGGCAAGGTCCTTTCCGTGCGGACGTTAACCGATGAGCAGGCCGAGGTGCTCGAAGCCGAGGCCCTGGAAACCTCCGATATCGTCGGAAAGCCGTTGCGCAAGTCCTCCTTGCCCAACGGATCGCTGGTCATCGGCATCATCCGGGAAGGCCATGTGATTATCCCGTCCGGCGACAGTGTGATCGAACCCGGCGACCGGATCATCATTTTCGCCAAGCGGCAGGTGGTAGCCAAGATTGAAAAGATCCTGACCGTCAAGCTGGAGTTTTTCTAAACGTGCGCTGGCCTTTTGTGTTTCAGCACGTGGGCGTGCTTGTGTTTTTTCTGGGATCGACCCTGATCTTTCCCGTCGGGTTTGCGCTGTATTTCGACGACGGCAGCATGTCGGCGCTGATCCAATCCATGGTCATCACCATGGCCTTCGGCGGCGTGGTCTATGGCGTGTTTCGCCGGGAAAAAACCGAGTTCATCAGCCAGCGCGAAGGCATGGCCATCGTGGCCATTGGCTGGACGGCGATCGGGGCGTTTGCCGCCCTTCCCTTCTACCTGGGTGGTGCCTTTGCGACCTTCGGCGATGCCTTTTTTGAAGCCGTATCCGGCTTTACCACCACCGGGGCCTCGGTGATGACCGATGTGGAAGGCGTCCCCGAGGGGTTGCTGTTCTGGCGCAGCTTTATCCAGTGGCTCGGCGGCATGGGCATTATCGTGCTCTCGATTGCCATATTGCCGTTTCTGGGCGTGGGCGGCTTTCAGCTCTACAAGGCCGAAGTGCCCAGCCCCATGCCGGATAAGCTAAAACCCCGGATCCGGGATACGGCCACGGTGCTGTGGAAAGTCTACGTGCTGTTTACCCTGCTGGAGCTGTTGCTGCTCATGGCCGGCGGAATGGGCTTCTATAATGCGATCTGCCATGCCTTGACCACCATGCCCACCGGCGGTTTTTCCACGCAAAACCTCTCCATTGCCGGTTTTGACAGTCTCTATTTCGACATCGTGGTCATCGGGTTCATGTTTGTCGCCGGGATCAATTTCGCCCTGCACTACCAGATGTTAATGGGCCGGCCGCTGGCCTACTGGCGCGATCCGGAATGCCGGTTTTTGCTCTTTTCGGTGCTGATTTTAATCGGGGTGGTCTGTATCAGCATATTCGGCAGTGTGTATGAAAGCATTGGCGAGGCCCTGCGCTACGGGACGTTTCAAGTGGTCTCCATACTGACCACCACCGGCTATGCAACCGCGGATTATAACCAATGGCCGGCCGTGTCCAAGCTGATTTTGCTGCTGTGCATGTTTTTGGGCGGCTCGGCGGGATCGACCGCCGGCGGCATGAAAATGATGCGGATCATGTGTTGTTTTAAGTTCTGCTACAAGGAGCTGTTTCACCTGGTGCACCCCCACGCGGTCTCCTATGTGAAAATCGGGAGCAAAACCGTATCCGATGCCGTTATGGGCAGCATATTGGGGTTTCTCGGCCTTTACATGGGCCTTTTCGGCTTATGCTCCGTTCTGCTGGCCGGTATGGGCGTGGATTTCGTGACCTCTTTTTCCGCGGTGGCCGCCTCCATCGGCAACATCGGCCCGGGCCTGGCCATGGTGGGGCCGGCGGACAATTACGCCGATATTCCCTACATGGGCAAATGGCTGCTGTCCTGGTGCATGCTGCTGGGCCGCCTGGAAATCTATACCGTCATTATTTTTCTGGTGCCGGAATTCTGGCGCAAATAAGCGTCTTTTAACCGCCATGGCATTTTCGCGCCAAGGCGCCAAGGCGCCAAGGCGCAAAGGCAAAAAGGAACAAAGTCATCCTTGGCGCTCTTGAGGGCTTTGCGCGAAAAAAGGAAAATAAATCGGCGACCCGTGCCTTACTGGAGCCGATCGGATAACCGGATTGAAAAAATCGGAAAACGGATTATGTTTTTGGGTTGACAGGAAACCCATAAAATTATATACAGAGCACTTTGTTGAGCAGTGCGGGCCGTTAACTCAGTTGGTAGAGTATCTGCCTTTTAAGCAGAGAGTCGCTGGTTCGAGCCCAGCACGGCCCACCAGCTTCCCATATTGCGTCCCCATCGTCTAGCCCGGTCCAGGACACCGGCCTTTCACGCCGGCGACAGGGGTTCAAATCCCCTTGGGGACGCCACCTTTATATAAACTCCACTTGATCATGTGTAATGGTTATGTGGAGTTTTTCTTTTTGCCGCCATTATCTTCCTTCATACCTTGAACCTTCTCCGTGATTTTCTTTAGCAGACGAGCGCGGAAAGAATGCATCCGGTGTTCCGGTTGACGCTTTTCGTAACCGTCATTAGAATTTGTAAACAAATATCCAAGGAGGTGCATGTTTATGGCCAAAAAGGACATTAAGGGCAAAACCGTTGAATGCGTGCAGGGCGATATTGCAAATCAGCCGGACATGGACGCCGTGGTGAATGCGGCAAATGCCCAGCTTCTCATGGGAGGCGGCGTGGCCGGCGCCATCCACCGGGCCGCAGGGCCGGGGCTGGAAGAAGAGTGCCGGCCGCTGGCGCCGATCGAGCCCGGCCAGGCGGTGATCACCGGCGCGCATAACCTGCCCAACCGGCATGTGATCCATTGTCTGGGACCGGTTTATGGCAGAGACACTCCCCCTCACCAACTGCTGGCCGAATGTTACCGCAATGCTTTGCACCTGGCCGAACAAAACGGGCTGAGTTCCGTGGCTTTTCCGGCCATTTCCACGGGGGCATTCGGATATCCCGTGGAACCGGCGGCACGGATCGCTCTGCAAACAATGGTCCAAGAGCTTCCGGAGATGCAATCGGTTCGAAAGGTGCGCTTTGTTTTGTTCAGCGGCGCGGACCAGCAGGTATATGAGCAGCTTTTCGAAGAAATGGCGGACGGAAAGTGAAAGCAGCCCAAAACATTTGTCTGGTGACCGGGGCGACGTCGGGTATCGGGATGGCGACGGCCCAAAAAATGGCGAAAAAGGGGTTTGCAACGGTTGTGGTGGGCCGGGACCCGGAAAAATGTGAAAAGGTTTGCAGAAAGATCAGACGCCAGGCCCCCGGCGTCAGCGTATCGTTTTTAACGGCCGACCTGTCGGCCCAGGATGAAGTCCGGCGGCTGGCGGACCAATTCCTGCAGCGCTTCGACAAACTCGATGTGCTGGTCAACAACGCCGGGGCGCGGTTTTTGAACCGCCATGTCACCGTCGACGGCCATGAAATGACCTTTGCCCTCAATCATCTGGCTGCATTCCTGTTGACCCGACTGCTGGCCCGTCCCCTGGAAAAGGCCGGAAACGCCCGCATTATCAACGTCTCTTCCGGTGCGCACAAGGGCGTTGAGATCGATTTTTCAGATCCGCAGCACGAGAGATGCTACCATGGCAAGCTGGCCTATCAGCGGTCCAAACTGGCCAACCTGTTGTTTACCTATGAACTGGCCGAACGGATGCAGGGCACCGGCGTCACCGTCAATGCCATGGCCCCGGGCGGTGTTATGAGCAACTTTTCCAGAAACAACGGCTGGTTGAGCTGGGCCAGGCACGTGACCGCCCACATTGTTGCAGGCGACCTTATCACCCCGGCAAAAGCCGCGGAAACCATAGTGTATATGGCGACTTCGCCAGAGTTGGAGGGGGTTTCCGGGCGGTATCTTTTCAACAGACAGCCGGTCGCCTCCTCCGAGGCCTCCTATGATCGTACAAGCGCGAAACGCCTGTGGGAGATCAGCACGGCACTCACCGCGTAAAGGCCGTTTGACAAATCGCCAAAGGCAACCGATAATATCGCCATTTAAGGGGTTTCGGTATCGTATTGGGTATACCCGGCGGGTTTCGGGCTGTTCTTGCGGCCCTGCCGGAAAAGGAATGCGCAATTGCGAAGGCGCATCATAGGCGAAAATGGCTGACACCGATTTCAACCGCGATATTTACATCTGCTCCTGCTGCGGCGCCGTATCGATTGCACCGAGCCGGACGTGTCCCCAATGCGGCGCCGATGAGCGCACCGGCTGGACCAAAAGCGCCCGTGTCGGATCTGCCCGGCGCCGCACCATACGCCGGGTTGCAAAATCCGGACGGATGGTGGTGCGCCGGTATTGGCGGACCGCGGTCGCCGGGATCACGGCGGCGGCGTTTTTATCTCTTCTGCTACCCGGCGGCGGATACCCGGCCGCAATCGGGGGTGTTTTGGCCTTGAGTGCCGTTGTCTACGGGCTGTATCGCATCTTTTCTTCCCGCCGTCCTGGAAATCAAAAGCGGCTTTACCGGCGGCTGCTGAAACTGGCCCGGGGCGACCGGGATCTGGTCGAGCGCATGATTGAAAATGAACGAAGAAGGTCGCCGGCCGCCGGCCGGGAGGAGTTGATGCAGGACGCGATATATCGGTGGGAACGCGATCTTTAGGCCGGCCCGGGCCGCCGGCCGTTTTTTTGCAGGCACCCCCCGTATGACCGGATACTGCCGGTCGCTTCCAATGGCCGGCAGTTAAAGGCGACAGGGCTTAAACGGCGGTTTGCACTACGGTTTTGTTCTGGAACATGTCGCTATAGATTTCATCCGGTTCAAAGCTGTCATAACCGGCATTGACCAGGCCGTTGGCCAGGTCGTTTATGGTTTTGCCGCCCACGCCCGGCCAGCAGATCAATGCCCGGATATTTTCCGGGTTCGCCAGTTGCTCCGGAGTGGCCAGGATGGCTTCCCCGAGGCATTTGCGGATGGCCGAAAGGGTTCGCGAGCCGATGAATTCAACAAAGGGATAGTCAAAGGCCTTTACCCTGAAATTGCACTCCCGGTTATACGTCTGCTGGACGTTGGTAATGGTCATGTCCATCATTTCGGCAATATCGGGCAGGGCGTGGCCGTGGAGCCGCAGTTCAAATATCTGTTCGGCCCGTCGTTTGCTTTTTTCGTTGGTATAACGGCGCAACATGCTTGTTCTCAATCCTTGTTTGAGTTCGTCAACAAAGCGGTTTTACAAATTTTTTAGTTGAATTTTTTTTAATTAGAACAATTCGATTGAAATGTCAAGGTGTTTAGTAAGCAATTCCGTGCGTTGTCGGGAAAAAGGGAATAACCGTTTTTAAAAATTATACCTTGACTTGTCCAATTTTATCCCTAAATTGAAGGAAATATGTAAAAAATATACCAAAAGGAGTTTTGCATGCAAAAAGTTGAAAATGGCAAATTCGTCAGTGTCAATTACAAGGGCACATTGAATAACGGCGATGTTTTCGATTCCAGTGAAGGCGGCCAGCCGCTGGAGCTTCAGGTGGGTGCCGGCCAGATCATCAAGGGGTTTGAAGATGCGTTGCTGGGCATGGCCGAAAGCGAGACCAAGAGCTTTACCCTGGACCCGGAAGAGGCCTACGGCCAGCGCGATGAAAATCAGCTCCACACGTTTTCCCGGCAAGAGGTGCCGGAAGAAATGGATCCGCAGGTCGGCGAGGTCATCGGGCTGCAAACCCCGGACGGCCAGCAGATCCCGGCCACGATCACCGAAGCCGATGACGAGAAAGTCGTCGTGGATTTAAACCATCCCCTGGCCGGTGAATCGCTGAATTTTGAAATCGAGGTGCTTACCGTCACGGACGAACCCACCCAGCCGCAGGAGGGATGCAGTTCCGGTCCGGGCTGTGATTCGGGGTGTTGCTGTTAAAGGCACCTGTCTCCATTGTTATCCCGAAAAGTGATTTTTGGGATGGCAAAGGAAAAAGCCATAAAAAAGCGGGGCGAAATGCTGGATTGGATCAATCGGCATTTCGCCCTTTTTTTAAGGCATTTTTAACCCCGCACGTCCGCCAGAAGAAAAAACCATGCGGTCTTTTTTCCCCGATTTTGAAATATGGATCCGCGGCATTCGATTTGTGTCCCGAATCGGTTTTTTCGGATTGCTGGCCGCAGCGCTGTACTACAGCCTTTCCGACACCGGGCAGACCCCGATTTCGGCCATCACCTGGGATAAGCTCAACCACTGCCTGGGCTATTTCAGCTTGATCCTGTTTTTTGATCTCGCCTATGGGACCGGCCGACGGCTTTTCGCCAAGGCGGCGGCGGTTTTTTCCTATGGGGTGATGCTGGAAGTGGCCCAGTATATGCTGCCCTACCGGCAGTTCAGTCTCCTGGATACGGTGGCCAACGCCGCGGGCATCATCGGCTTTTTCCTTCTCTGGTTCGGCCTGCAGCGTTTCGCCCTGTATCGGCGGCTGCAGGATACCGGCTATTCCCCGCCGCTGTAGGCGGTTCCGGCATCCCCTGACAGACGACGCGGGGGACGGTTTTTTTGTCCATTTGAATCGGTCCGTTTTTTCGAGCAAAGATGATGAACAACGGCGACTGGATCAGCCGGCAGGCGGAAAAATCCCTGGAGCGTTTAATCCCCCGCATCCGGCCCAGGCTGGGCCCGGATGATGAAACGCATTCCGAACTCTGGCAGACGTTTGAAATCCGGCTTCGCCGGGAGTGGCCGCGGCTGTTCCGGCTGCTGGTCCAGTTGTATGGCTGGCAGTACGATTTTTTTTATCACCTGGAGCAGATCCTGGTAACAGCGGTGCAGGCGTGGGCCGAGCGTCCTGACTATCTCCGGGCCGCAGATGCCGCCCACGAGGCCGATACCCAGTGGTATCAATCCGAGCAGATGGTCGGCGGGGTGCTGTATGTGGATCTGTTCAGCGACAAGCTGGCCAGCCTCCATGAACATATTGCCTATTTCAAGCAACTGGGGCTGAATTACCTGCACTTAATGCCCGTGTTTGCCGTGCCCCACGGCAACAGCGACGGCGGCTACGCGGTCAGCGACTACCGGGCCATCCATCCGGATATCGGCACAATGGAGGAATTGACGGCCCTGGCCCGGATCTTACACGACGAGGGGATTCACCTGGTGCTCGATTTCGTGATGAACCACACTTCGGATGAGCACGTATGGGCCCAGCGCGCCCGGACCGGCAACCCGGATTTCCAGGAATACTACCTGATGTTCGACGACCGGCACCTGCCGGATCAGTTCCAGCAGCACCTGCGCGATATCTTCCCCGACGCCCGGCGGGGCTGTTTCACCTATGATGCCCAGGCGCAAAAATGGGTCTGGACCACGTTCAACGATTTCCAGTGGGATTTGAATTACGCCAACCCGGCCGTTTTCCGCGCCATGGCAGAGGAGATGTTTTTTCTGGCCAATGTCGGCGTCCGGGTTTTGCGGCTCGATGCGGTGGCCTTTATCTGGAAGAAAATGGGCACCAGTTGTGAAAACCTGCCCGAAGCCCACCTGGTGATTCAGGCCTACAACGCCCTGGCCCGGATCGCCGCGCCGTCGCTGTTGTTTAAATCCGAGGCCATCGTGCACCCCGACGAGGTCATGCGCTACATTCACCCCCAGGAATGCCAGTTGTCCTACAACCCGCTGTTAATGGCGCTGCTGTGGGAGGCCTTAGCCACCCGCGATGTCGCGTTGCTCACCCATGCCATGAAAAAGCGGATCCGGATTCATCCGGAATGCGCCTGGGTCAACTACCTGCGCTGCCACGACGATATCGGCTGGACCTTTGATGATGCCGACGCCCGGGAGGTGGGCATCGACCCGGAGGGACACCGCCGCTTTTTAAACGCGTTTTATACCGGCAGTTTTCCCGGCTCCTTTGCCACGGGGGTGCCGTTTCAGTATAACCCCGACACCGGGGATCTTCGCATTTCCGGCACCCTGGCCTCCCTGGCGGGCCTGGAGCACGCCCTGGAAAAGCAGGATCCGAAGCTGATCGAGGCCGCAGTCGCCCGCATCAACCTGTTGCGCAGCATCATGATCAGCGTCGGCGGCATTCCGCTGATCTACCTGGGTGATGAATGGGGCATGCTAAACGATTACACCTATCTTTCCGATCCGGCCAAGGCCAGCGACAGCCGCTGGGTCCACCGGTCCCGGCAGCGCTGGGAGTCCCACAGCCGGGCGGATTTAACCGATGCCGATACCCTGGAGTGGCGGTTTTTCAACGAACTCGTCGAATTAATCGACCTGCGCAAGCAGCTGCCGGCACTGCGAAACGGCAACATGGAGGTCTTCGAAACGGACAACCGCCACCTGTTCGGCTTTATCCGGCAATACGGCGACCAGAAGCTCGTCATCGTCAACAATTTCTCCGAACATCCCCAGACCCTGTTCCAGAAGCCCCTAAACCGCGCCACCGCGGCCACGCAGTTCACCGACCGCATCTGCGGCCAAACCGTTGAAAACCCCAACGGGCTTTCGCTGGGGCCGCATCAGTTTGTGTGGTTGGAATGCGGGAGTTAAGGGTATAAGGGGCAGGGTTTAAGGTTTAAGGTAAAAATCGGCTGAAAATATAAAGTGAAAAGCAGTGCCCCCTCGCCTGCGGCAAGCCGGTTCAGGGTCGGGAAAAGAAAATCTTTTCGGCAATTGGCAGCACCCAATACTGAGACTACTCAGTCGCAGCGGCCAGTTTTTCCAGCAGCCGGTCCACAAGTATTACCTGGCCGTTGTGGATCTTTTCGCGCGCTGTGTCCGGGTCGAACCACGCCGCCCGGTCGATTTCCGGAAATTTTTGGACGTTGGCCGATTTGGGCGGTCACTGCATCGTAAAGGTGTTGCTGACAATCGCGGAAGGATCGCAGTCGCCTTCCACTGCCCAGGCGAAAACCTGCTTGAAGCCTTTTTGCCGGATTTCGCCGAGTGCGAAGCCGTTTTCCGGGGGCGGAAAACCGAGTTCTTCTTCAAATTCGCGGCGGGCGGCATCCAGCGGGTCTTCATTATCGCCGTATTCGCCTTTGGGGATCGACCATGCATGGGCGTCCTTGTTTTTCCAGAGCGGCCCGCCCGGATGCACCAACAGCACTTCCAGGCGACCCGCCTGCCGGCGGTACATCAACAGGCCGGCGCTTTTTGCAGGCATTGGCGTTGTCCCTACCTTAATCCCAGCTTTTTCATCCGGTTGTATAATGTGGTGCGCTTGATTTGCAGCACCTCGGCGGCGCTGCCCGGCCCGCTTAGTTTGCCGCCCGTGTTGTCGAGCACGTATTGAATGTATCGGCGCTCCATCTCGGCCAATGACGGCATGTCGGCAAAGGGGTGGGCGGTTTGCTCTGGACGGTCGCCGGGAAGGTGGAGCTCAAGGTGGTTTTCGCCGGATAAAAGAACGGCGCGCTCCATGACATTCTGCAGCTCCCGGACGTTTCCCGGCCAGTCGTATGCCGTCAGCACGGCCTCGTGCTCCGGGCAAAGCGTCAGGTGGGGGTGGTTGTACTTGTGGGCGAACCGATGCAGAAAATGCCGGGCCATCTCGCGCACGTCCGCCTTGCGCTGCCGCAGGGCCGGCAGGGTGATGGGAATGACGTTTAGCCGATAGTACAGGTCCTCGCGGAACCGGCCGGCGGCGACTTCGGCGGCCAGGTCCCGGTTGGTGGCCGTGACGATGCGGAAATCCGACACAATGGGCTTGTTGCCGCCGATCCGGCTGGTGGTTTTTTCCTGCAGGGCCCGCAGCAGCTTAACCTGGGTGGCCCGGGGGATTTCGCCGATTTCGTCGATAAACAGCGTGCCCTGGTGTGCCAGTTCCAGCCGGCCTTTTTTCTGGCGATCCGCCCCGGTAAAAGCGCCTTTTTCGTAGCCGAACAACTCGCTTTCCACCAGGTTTTCGGGAATGGCCGTGGGGTCGACCACCACGAGGGGGTTGTTTCGGCGCGGGCTGGCATGATGGATCCGTCGGGCCAGCACCTCCTTGCCCGCCCCGGTTTCCCCGAGAATCAGCACGGCACTGTCGGACTGGGCGATCCGGTCGGCCTGGGCCAGGGTTTCGATCATTTCGGGGCTTTCGGCAATGACGGCGGCGTCATGGGGTGATTCAAACTGACGGAGCTGGTCAGTGGCCTTTTTTTTCAGGCGGCTGGAAAAATCGAAAATATGATCGATATAACGCGTCAGCCATTGCGCCATCTGGGACAGCTGGGCTTTGTCGAAATTGTCGAAACAGTCGCGCACATAGGCGTTGTCATGGTAGAAAACGCCGCGGACCTTCCCCTCGACGCAAAACGGCACGGCCAGCATGGCTTTGACCCGGCTGGGGTCGGCCGTGAAGTCATCCCGGCGCATGACCTGGGCCGTGTTGTCATGGAAGGCCTTAAACACCATGGCCAGGTTTTCGCGAAAGGCGTCGGTGGAAACGTCTGCGGCCGAAAGGTTGCAGGCTCCCCGCAGCATCGGCGGTTTTTGAGACGCCGGCCGGGAAAACCAGAATACCCCGCCGCGTTCGGCCCCGAAAAACCGGTTGGTCGCGCGGACCGTACGGGAAAGCAGGGTGTCGAAATCGGCGCTGGGGGCCAGGTCGTCGATCACATCGGCAAACATGCTGATTAATTCATCATCCGGGCTTTTGTAGAAATTCAGGTCGCTTTTCAGCGTCAGCAGCGGCCGCAGGTCATCCGGGAAAAACACCTCCACGTAACTGCCGAAATCCTTCCGCGCCTGCTCGGCCAGTTCCCGGGCCGTGTCTTTTTCACCTGTTTGCAGTTTGACCCGCGTCATCTCCAGCCGGGTCTTGCCGAGCTGGATCGGATCGCCGGATTGCTTGAGATAGGTTTCGCTGCGCTCTAAGTCTTTTTTTACGGCATCGACGGCGAAATCGTCGCCCATGGCATCCACGGCCCGCAGCCGCAGGGCCACCCCGCGCAGGTGCACATTGGGCTCGCGCATGATGCGGGCAAACTCCCGGTAGAAGTCAAAATGGGGCATGTCGAGTGCCCGCTGGCGGTGGAGCGCAAAAAGGGTCTCTATCACGATGGGCGAGGCGTACTGGTGGACCAGTCCGGAGGATTGGCCTTCTTCCGCGGTCTGGTGGATCCAGTCCCGGGCTTCCTGCAGGCGGCCTTCGTGATAATGGTGAAAGGCCAGGCCGCCCTTGGCAAAATAGCTGGCCAGGGCATTATGGCTTTTGCGCGCTTCCTGGAGTGCTCCGGACAAATGAAAATAGGCCTCTTTCTGTTTTTTGATTCCCAGCAAAATAATGCCGAGCACCGCCCGCAGCGTGGTGGCCAGTTCCTTGTCCGCCCCTTCGACGGCCAGCCGCCGGTAATAGTCCAGAGTCCCGATGGCCCGGTGAAACTGGCCCAGAAAGGCGGCGCAGTAGCTCAGCCACAGCGGTCCGGACGGATTGATCACCCGGGTTCCGGTTTCAGACTCAAAACTGTGGGCGGCCTGTTCAAAATATTGAATCGCTTCGGGAAACCGGCCCTGGATAAAGTAAAACAGGCCGATAAACTCGGCGGCCTGGTTGAGGATGTCTTCGTCGCCCAGGGCATCGACTTCGGCCTTGCCGGACATAAACAGCGACATGGCCGTTTCGCGCTGCTCGGCAAAATAAAGCAGGCGGCCCAGATGCAGGTTGATCATGGCCATGGACCGGCGGTCGCCGGTTCTGCCGGTGGCTTTTAAGGCCTTTTGCAGGATTTCAATCAGTTCTCCAAACCCCTTGCCGAGGACAAAGCTGACATTGGCCAGTTCCAGGCTGGCGGCGACAAAGAGCCCGTCGGTTTTCGGGGAAAGCCGGTGGCCGGCCAGCCGGTGGGCCACGTGGCTTAGATGCTGCCATGCCGTGTTTCTGTCGCCGGACTGCAGGGCCTGCTGGGCCAGGTTTTTTTCAATCTGGAGGGTTTCTTCGGTGAAAGCGGCGGTATCGGCATCGGGCGGTTTTGTCTTCATGGGCGGTCTCTCTCTCTCTCTCTCTTTCTCGGGTTTTCGATTCAATCGAAAATCGCGCCAGCAAAATACAAACTACCGGATGCGCCTTTTTCTTGTCAAGGCGATTGTCCATATGTGGACAGTTTGTCGTCCATATGTGGGCACACTTGTTTGGGAGGATTTGAAAAATCACATAAAATTAAATGGTTATATGTAAAGTCAAAATGGTATGGAATTTGCTTATTTAAGAGTAATCGATTTGTGTATTTTCGCTTGTCCGGTTTGCTCCGGTAACAGGCGGGTTGTCGATTTATTTTTCTGTTTTCGCGCAAAGCCGCCAAGTGAGGCTTTGAAACTTTGCGTCTTGCCGCGGGAAGGGAATGCCTTTACACCCGAAATGCAAGGAGGTCTCATGACCATTTTTTCCGATACCCAGCAAATGTATGTCTTTCTGGAGGATCTGTGGCGCTACATTGTCTTTGAATCCGAGCTTGGCGAGAAAATGCGCGATTATGGCGTGAGCTACAAGTATGTCATTCATGAGCCGGAAGGCTATCTTTTTGTGGCTCCGGACAATGTGATCACCGGCAAGGCAGCCAATCGCGACGCGGTGATCACCATGGAGCTGTCCGGTGATACGATTCACCGGTTCTGGCTCAAGCAGATCACCCTGCCGGTGGCTTTGGCCACCAGAAAAATCAAGGCCAAGGGACCGCTTCCAAAAGTGTTGAAGATGCTGCCGGCACTGAAGCCGGTTCACGACGTCTACCCGGAATTTTGTAAAAAACACGGTTTGCCGGTATCTTGACGGCCAAAAGTCAATTCCTGAAGCAAATCGGATAACCAAAATCTGAAAATCAACAGGAGGGAGGAAGGCCGATGAGCGAAAGCAAAATCCCCGGTCACATTGCCTTTGAGCTCGATGCCAAGGCCGAAAACATGCCAGACACCAAGGTGGTGACCTTTGAAAACGGCAAATTTTCCGACGAGCCGATCTCCTACAGCGACATTGTGGTTTCCGGCCGCAAGATGGCCCACGCCATGATCAGGGCGGGTATCGGAAAAGGCGATGCCTTTGCCCTGGTCATGCGAAACCATCCCGAATTTGTTTACGCCATGTATGCCGCCGCGCTGGTCGGCTCGGTGCTGGTGCCCGTCGATCCGAGGGTCAAGGGAAAGCGGCTGCAGTACATGCTGACGGATTCCGGGGCCAAAGGGGTCTTTTTTGCCAGCGAGTTCATGGAAAACGTTGGTGACGCCCTGGCGCAGATGCAGGGGGTCAAGGCCCTGGGCGTGGCCTACAAGGAAGGCATGGACGTGGCGGTCAGCAACGATTATCCGGCATTGAATGAAATCCTGGAAGGCCCGGAGCTTGGCCCCCCCGATGCGGTCAACGAAGAAGTCGCTGTTCCTTTTGAGGTCATCTACACCTCGGGCACCACCCTCGCTGGTGACAGCCTTCAAATTTTTGGAGACGTTTATCGCGAT
>JBNJEA010000211.1:0-4237 GCA_051745395.1 Thermodesulfobacteriota bacterium
AAAGCCCATCTGCATCACCGGCAGGGAAAACGGGGACATAACGACCCCGATAATCGGGACCTCGCCGCGGGATGCGGTTTTCAAACCCCGGATGGCGGCAAGGACTTTTTCCAGGCACGGGTTTTTGGCTGCCGCCGGGGGCTCTATGCGGGCAATGCTTTCCGGGTCGGAAATAATCGGACGCCCGGCATTCGGCGGCCCGTTTTCCGAATAGATCACCTCGCCGCCCCAGGCCTCGACTTCGAGGGGGGCATAAAAAAAGCCATTCAAACAATCATGGCCGTAGCGTTTTTGCAGGCGAAGCTGGCCTTCGACAACGTATTCCGGTTTTGAAAAATATTTCCGGATAGACATCCCGAGCGCTCTGGCGCCGTGCATGGTCAGCATCAGAAAAAACGGCACCCGGTCGGGCTCGTTAAACGCCAGGGTGGTCATCACCCGTTCCATAGGCGTCATTTGGCGATTTTTCATGTTTTTCCCCCCGTTACCCCGTGGATCACATGCACGACATCTGATGCCTGAACCGCCGTGGCATCCGCGCCGACTTCCCGGACCAGCGAAGGGTCGAATCGAAACGGTGCGCCGCCGGCGATGATTTTGACATCCAGGCCGCGGTCGGCAAGACCCTGGCGGACAGCCTTGATCTGCAACGCCGAGTTGAGCATCAAAGTGGATAGTAAAAGCACTTCGATGCCGTCTCTTTCGACTTGTTCGATTAAATCGTAGGTTTCGATCCGGCCGTAATCCACGGGATCATAGCGGTTGGCGCGGAGCACGGTGGCCAAGATCCGTTTGCCCAGCAGGTGATAGTCCTCTAACACCGCAATGGCCATTTCCGGATGGCTGCCGTGCCCCGCGCCGTCTGCGGGCAGGATCGAATCCATCAATGCTTCACAGATCCGTCCGCTCATGTAAACCTGCGACAGGGACACCTGACCGGTTTCCCAGCCGCTTCCCACGGATTCCAGGGCCGGCACCACGATCGATTCAATACAATCCACGGCACCGGCATCCATTGCCCCCTTTTCCAGGATGGCTCTGGCCTGCGGCCGGTCCATCAGCAAAAGGGCCTGTTCAAATTGCTTCACAATCGGATTTTGCATCGCACCGGTTTCAGATTATGCGGCATTGCTCAAGGCGGCCATTTCATCGGCCGACAGCACCTTGTCGATGTCGAGCAGGATCTTGACGGCCGATTCGGTCTTGGCCATGCCCAGGATGAAATGCGTATCCACCCGGCTGCCCAGAGAAGGGGCCGATTCGATCTGGTCTGCGGAAATATTGAGGACCTCTGATACCTCATCGACGATAATGCCCATGATCAGGGCATTGTCATGCCGCTGGACCTGGACCACGATGATACAGGTCTTGCGGGTGAGTTCCTGCTCGGCCATGTCGAACTTGCTGCGCAGATCGATCACCGGGATCACCTTGCCCCGCAGATTGATGACCCCCTTGACGTAGGCCGGCGTCCGGGGAATCTTTGTGATTTCCTGCATGCCGATGATTTCCTGGACCTTTAAAATCTCCAGGCCGTAGCCTTCGTCACCGAGATTAAACGTCAGGTACTTGCCGGCCAGCTCCGCCAGGTCCTCGGTGTATTCCAGTGCCTGTTCATTCATATTGGGTGCTCCTTTTTTGCTTGACGGTCAAAAGTATCGTTTAACTTGCTCATTGTAATGCGAAACCGCATTGTCTCTCGAAGTCATTCCCGTTTCCCCTCACCCCTCCCCCAGGAACTGGGGGAGGGATTGGGTGGGGGCGTTAAAAATCCTTGAACTCATCGTCTTCCATGGGAATGACCTGGTCGGCGCTTTTTTGCTGCGACGCCTGCGCGCTCCGGCCATGGGAGTTTTTGGTGGAGTTTTTGGTTCCCCGCGTTTTGGCTTTTGCGGCGGGTTTCCGGTTTTCGGACGGGTTGGCGTGACCGGCGGAGTTTCTGCCGGCATTTGCGCTATGGCCGGAATGTTGGCCGCCGTGATCTCCGCCGGCTCGGCTGCCGTCGACCACCCCCTTGAGTTCGGCCACCATCTTTTCCATTTCCCGGGCCTGGGCGGTGAGTTCTTCGGCCGCGCTGGCCGATTCCTCTGAATCCGCGGCATTTTGCTGGACCACCTTGTCCATTTCGGAAGCCGCGGTATTGACCTGCTCGATGCCCTGGGCCTGTTCCTTGGAGGCGGCCGTGATTTCGGCAATCAGGGTGTTGACCTTCTCCGAGCTGTCCTTGATGGAATTGAGCTGCCCGGCAACCTCATCGGCAACGCTGACGCCATTGCCGGCGTTTTCCTGGGACTTTTCAATGAGCTGGGAGGTGTTCTGGGCCGCCTCGGCACTGCGCTGGGCCAGGTTGCGGACCTCTTCGGCTACCACGGCAAACCCCTTGCCGGCCTCGCCGGCGCGGGCGGCTTCCACTGCGGCGTTTAATGCCAGCAGGTTGGTCTGGAAGGCGATGTCATCGATGGTCTTGATAATCTTGGAGGTCTCGTTGGACGATTCCTTGATTTCATTGATGGCCGAATTCATGCGCTGCATGGAGGATACGCCGTTTTCAACGACCTTGACGGTTTCCTTGACCGCATGATCGGCCTTTTCGGAGTTATCCGCATTCTGACGGGTCTGTGCGGCCATTTCTTCGAGCGACGAAGAAGTCTCTTCCAGCGTGGAGGCCTGTTCGCTGGAGCCCTCTGCCAACTGCTGGCTCGATGAAGAGACCTGGTCCGATGCAGAGGCCACCTGTTCGGAGCTGCTGTTTAAACTCTGCACAATCCGGTGGACCGGCTTGGTAATCCCCCGGGTGATAAACAGCGCCACCAAAACGATGGCGATCAAACTGATGACGGCAAGCGTGCCCACGACCCACTGGATCATGTTCACGGCGGCAAAGGCCTCGGACTTATCGATTTCCGCCAGAAGCGCCCAGGTGGTCTCGCCCACCTCAATGGGGGCATAAGCCGAAAGCACCGGGTGGCCGTTGTAATCGAGAATGATTTCCTGCCCGGTGTTGCCGGAAAGGGCCTGCCGGGCGGCCCTGGTGTCCACGCTGCCCTTGGCGGGATCGGCAAAAGAGGCCTCTACCGAATGGTTTTGCGGATCCAGATAGGAATCCGAACGCATGAGGTGATCCGGGCCCACCAGGTAGGTTTCGCCGGTTTCGCCCATGCCGGAACGCTGCTGCATGATATCGTTGATGGCATCCAGCGAAAGCTGCAGGGCCACGATCATTTCCGTATGGCCGTTTATCACCAGCGGCTGGGCGACAAATGCACAAGGGGCATCGTTGCTCGGCGCATAGGGGGCAAAATCGGCCACGCCGTATTGGCCGGACTTGGCGGTTTTCTGAATGAGGCCGCCGAGGTTGGAGTCGGCATACTTGCCGTCCATCATATTGGTCTGGTAATCGGACTCCTTGGACACGGTATAAAACACATACCCCTGCTCGTTGATCAAAAACAGGTCATAATAACCGTATTCTTCGATATAGCGGGTGAAATAATCCGACTCGCCCTTGCTGGCCGTCGAGGTCAGCGCCTCTTGCAGGTTCTGCTTGGTGATCATGGCCCATTCCACGCCGCTGCCGACTTCGACCATGTCGCCGGCCACCATGACCGGATTGCCGGCCGAGTCGGTGAAAACGTCCTCCACCGGTTTGCCGTCCAAAGTTTGCGCGAGATACTCCGGGGTGATATCGGTTAAATCATAGCCGATGACATAGTCGCCGTCGCCCATGGTCTGCAGCTCGCTGCGGAATTCGACGCGTCCGTTTTGCTCGGCGGCCAGGTAGGTTTCCCCGGTCTGGCCGAGCCCCTGGCGCTGCTGAATGATTTCGTTGATGGCCGAGCGGGGAATCTGCAAGGCCACCACCGCGACAAACTTGCCGGCGTCGTCATATACCGGTCCGCCCACAAAGGCCGCCTGCTCGCCGTTGCTGGGGCTGTAGGCGGAAAAATCCCGGACCACAAAAGACTCCTCGCGGACCACTTCCTGCCAGAGATCGGCAAGGCCTTCGTCTTTGTAAGGGCCCTGCTGTAAATTGGTTCCCAAATCGGATTCCCCGGCCTGGGTGAACATGACATGGCCGTGGGACTTGCACATCATGAAAACGTCATAATACCCGAAGTCCTCCACGTATTTGCCAAGCGATGCCGAGGCCTCTTCCCGGATGTTCTCGTAGCGCTCGGTGTCCACGTCATAGGCATCGGCCCGGCCAAAGCCCATGTCATCGTGGTAGGCCTTCAGG
>JBNJEA010000212.1:0-4228 GCA_051745395.1 Thermodesulfobacteriota bacterium
TTCGTCGGTTTGGCAGCCGGCGCTGACGTCGTATATCGCCAGTACGATGTCGCGGTTCCGGCTGACATAATCGAGTATCGTCCGGTCGGTGCCGCCGGCCTTGATCTTTACCCGGTAGTCGATGGCGGCCCTTTTTTCCTCGGAAAGCAGGCGGCTGAAATTTTCCGACGCCCGGTCCATCAGGGCCTTTGCGGTGTCGTGATCCCCGGTTTCGGCAAAGCTCGCCGCCATCATTGTGCTTTCGAACCGCTCCCGGGCCTGCTGCACCTGCTGCTGGAATTTTTTCAGGTGATCGGTGCCGCCGCCCGTGTCGATAATGTGTAAGATGTTGAGCTCCGCCCGGATCCGCCGGCACAGATCAACCGCGTAATCCACCATCTGTTTGCTGGGAAACATCCCGTCAATGGCCAGAAGGATCTTTTGCATAAGCCATTTCCTTTCGGCGCTACATATGCAGATGCGGGCGTTGATCCGCCTGCTTTTCCGGCGCTTTTTTACTGCGTTGCTGCCGCCGCTGCCGCTTTTCGCCTTCCATGATCCTTACGGCCGTGTCGGCCTCGTGGATTTCGGCGAAAGAAATGGCGGCCATCAAACGGTCAAACACGTTGAGTTGCTGTAAACGTTTCATTTTTGTCTCTCCTTGCTCCTTAAAAGTGGAATGAAAGGGGTTGTGGTTTTACCCTGTACACAGCAAGGGATATGCCAGTTTCGGAGTTGTGTTATAACTATTCGGAATAAATAGTTTTTTTAATCCGAAAGATAGCGGCATGCCAGGCTTTTGTGTTGCAAAACGCAACGATTTTGGAATTACGAAATAAAATTGATAAAAATCAAAAAGATAAAACTATTTCAAATGTGAAGCCGGTGTTGCATATCGCAATAGCTTGCGGTTCCATCTGGATAACTGCTTCCTAAATTGAGCGATTTTCAAGTTTGCCGCAGATACAAGGAAGATGCAGGTGAGCTATAGTGGACTATGCGAGGCTGCATCTGACGCAGTAGATGCGGTAAAATTGGAAGACGCTCAATTTAGGTGCTTGCAAAAGCGGCGGAGTTGGGCTTATAGTAAGTAAATCCAATAACACTCCACAAGCCCGCAAACAGGAAAGGCCCCATGTCCATTTTCAAAAAAGGCGACAAATCCGAAGGCGAAGCCGAACTCACCGAAGTCGATGAACTCCGGGAGCGGGTCAAACACGCCGGCATGCCGGAGCACGTGGTCAAGGTGGCCGAAAAGGAACTGGACAAGATGGCCCGGACCAACCCGTCGGCGGCGGAATACACCATCGCCAACAACTACATCGACTACCTGCTGTCGCTGCCCTGGCACACGGCCACCGCGGACAACTTGGACATCAAGCGCGCCGAAGCCATCCTAAACGACGAGCACTACGGACTGGACGAGGTCAAGGACCGCATCCTGGAATACTTGGCCGTCCGGATCATCAAGCTGTCCCGCAAATACACGGTCATGGTGGTCGACGACGAGGAGCGCACCCGGAAAAACCTCGAACACGTGCTCACCCGGGAGGGCTACGAGGTGATCACGGCCGCAAACGGGGGCGAGGCCCTGCAGATGCTGGAAAAAAGCGGGGTGGACATCATCATCACCGACCTGAAGATGGACCATGTCGACGGCATGGAGGTCCTGGAAAAGGCCCGGGAAAACGACCCCCGGGTCGAGGTTATCGTGATCACGGGCTATGCCACCGTGCCCAACGCGGTGGAGGCCATGAAAAAGGGGTCTTTCCATTACATCACCAAGCCCTTCAAGCTCGAGGAAATCCGCACCACCGTCCGCCAGGCCCTGGCCAAAAAGACCCAAAAGCTCCGCGCCAAGGGCCCGATCTTATGTTTTGCCGGCCCGCCGGGCACGGGCAAGACCTCGCTCGGCATTTCCATCGCCCACAGCCTGGAAAAGGAATTTATCCGCATCTCGCTTGCCGGCGTCAAGGACGAAGCCGAAATCCGCGGCCACCGCAGAAGCTACGTCGGCGCCATGCCGGGCCGGATTATCCAGGAAATCCGGCGTACGGGCACCAACAACCCCGTTTTCATGTTAGACGAACTCGACAAGCTCGGCCAGGAATTCAAGGGAGATCCGGCCGCGGCCCTGCTCGAAGTACTAGATCCCCAGCAAAACGCCAACTACGTCGACCATTACTTAGACGTTCCCTTTGACCTGTCCGGGGTGATGTTTATCGCCACGGCCAACATCGTCGACCATATCCCCGGCCCCCTGCTCGACCGCCTGGAAGTGCTCCACCTTTCCGGCTACACCGAAGAGGAAAAAGAGCAGATCGCCTTCCGGTACTTGATCCCCCGCGCAATCAAGGACAACGGCCTGGAGGCCTACCCGCCGGAATTTTCCCCCGAGGCCGTCCGGACCATCATCGGCGCCTACACCCGGGAAGCCGGCCTGCGGGATTTGCAGCGCCGCATCGACTCCATCTGCCGCAAGGCCGCCCGCGAGATTTTAACCGACGGCGATGCCGACGGCGCCCCCAAAATCGACGAAGATACGGTCAAGCACTATTTGGGCCCGCGCAAGTATTTCGTGGAAGTCGCCGAAGCCAGCGACAAGGTCGGCATCGCCACGGCGCTTGCCTGGACGGAGACCGGCGGCGAGATCATCTTCATCGAGGCCACCAAGATGAAAGGCAAGGGCACCCTGATCATGACCGGCTCGCTCGGCGACGTGATGAAGGAATCGGCCCAGGCCGCACTTTCCTACATCCGCAGCAACACCGAACACCTGGCTGTTTCCGATGACTTTTTCGAAAACCAGGACATCCACATCCACATCCCCGCCGGCGCCATCCCCAAAGACGGCCCGTCTGCCGGCTTAACCATCGGCGCGGCCCTGCTTTCGCTTCTCACCGGCCGCCCCGCCCGGCGCGAAGTCGCCTTTACCGGCGAAATCACCCTAAGCGGCCGCATCCTGCCCGTCGGCGGCATCAAGGAAAAGCTGCTGGCCGCCCGCCGCGCCGGAGTTAAAACCGTGGTCCTGCCCGCCAAAAACGACCCCGACGTAAAATACATCCCCGAACAGATCACCCGGGATCTCGAAATCGTTTTGGTCAGCCAGTTTGACGAGATTGTGGATTCGGTTTTGATCTAACGGAAGGATCTGCAACTGGGCCAGAATACCCGAAGTTGGAAAATATTTGCGGGTTATTTTGCTTGACGATGGCGAAACGGTACATAATGCTTTTTTCGATAGATCCTTTAAGGGGAAATGAGATATGCGGGTGAAATATTTTTCCGACACGGATACAGCCCACATAGAATTCACAGGCAAGGCTGTCCAGGAGACAAAAGAAATAAACGAAAATATCTATATAGACGTCGATGGAAAAGGAAATATCGTCAGCATGACGATTGAACATGCAAAAGACAATGCCGGGCTTTGGGAATTTTCTTACCAGGAAATGTCCCGCCAAACCGCATAGATATGCCGAACCACGCCATTCACTATATGCGCAGGGGCAAGGGAGGGTGGCCGGATTATAGGTTGGGGTTACACTTGGCTGGCTTCCCGTCTATGGTACCCCTGAATTCCCCGTTTTTCTCTTTTTCTCCGATTTTATATGATTCCGATTCATTGCCTGCCCGTCGGCATTTTAAAAAAAATATCGACTTGAATATGTTTCCCCATTGTTTTGCAATGTGATAAAAATAAAGCAATAGAGTATGATCAATACAAAAATTTTAATATTTAGGGGGCAATTATGGCCAAAGGATCAAGACATGTATCTTTGGGCTTTTCCCAAGAACGATTCAAAGAAGGCCATCATATCATTTACATCTATAACGATGATCATGAAAGAAAAAAAACTCTGTCCAAGTTTATTAACCAGGGCCTGATCGAAAACGAAAGAATCCTGTATCTTGTCGACGGTATTTCCCCCGAGGAAATGAAAAAAGAGCTGATGATAATGGGTGTCAATACAGAGAAAGCCCAGGAGGAAATCGATATCACCAAAGGGCATCACAGCTTTTGTCAGGACAATTGTTTTTCCAGTCATTTCATGCTCGGCGTGGTCGCCGATTATTACAATGAGGCGATCAAACAAGGTTATGCCGGCGCACGCGGTGCCGGTGAAATGTCATGGGCCCTTCAGGAGGGCCGCGCAACGGTTCCGGATCTGCTGCATTACGAGGCGAGTTTGAATGACATACTGAAAGACCATCCTTTGACGACCGTCTGTCAACACGATGCCAGGCG
>JBNJEA010000069.1:0-15775 GCA_051745395.1 Thermodesulfobacteriota bacterium
ACCGCGCCGGGTGCCACTGGCGGCTTGCCCGCCAGTGCGCCTCGAGGTTTGGGGAACACTGGCTGACAAGCAGCCAGTGGCACCCACCAATTGGAGATCAACGGACCGCTAGTCCGCCGACTCGGCCTCGGCGAGCGCCTCGCGGCAGTCGCCCATCCGTCGGCGGACCCACGTGGCCTCCACCGGCAGGCCCTGCTCCTCGTAGAACTCGGCGAGGGCCTCGTACCGGTCGACGAGGTTGAACCCCAGCGTCCACCGCAACTTCCGCAGGCAGTCCGGGCACAGGTGCAGCGGCTCCCGCGTCGACGACCGCCGCGCCGCCGCGTTCGATTTGAAACTGCTCGCCCGGCGGGCAGGGCCGGGCATCTTCTGCCGCTGACACTGCGCCGACCCGGAAGCGGCCTTCAATATATCCATGTCCCGAAGACGCCACCCGGGCATCGGTGATTTGCCGGGCGGCGGCCACCACGTTTTCGAGCATGGACTGCAAGTCCTCTGCGCCCACCACATCGAGGCAAAGCGATAGCAGGGCATCGCGTTTTGCTTTTTCCAAATGCAGAACCTGGCGGCTTTTGCGCTGGAAATTGCCGCTGGCACGCAACTGTTGCTTGACGGGAGAAACGGGGGTGGGCCGGGAGATATTGACGGGTTGGTCAGAATTGGCCATGAACAGTATTCCTAAAGGTCGTTTCAATGTCGTGATGGTCCGGCAACTATTAGCAATCGTTGCCCGGACCTATATAAAGCGTTTCAGACAAGTTCGGTCCGGAAAAATGGTTCCGTTTTTTTGTAACAAAACAAGGCAGATGGTTGCGGGCAAACGAGGAAATTCAAGTTTATTCATAATGGATTCAATATAATGTTGTCAATCATTTATATCCGGGCGGGTGTATCACAACGAGACAGCCAATCGGGCCAAGCGGCGTTATTACACGTTTTGGCGCCGCTGGATTTGATCGAGTTCTTCGATCATGGTATTGCGCACTTTGTCGGAAAGGGTTTCCTCTGGCAGTTGCTCGAAGGTCTCCGGCGGGATTTCGTCCAGAACGCGGACCTGGATGTCATAAGAGCCGTGAAAATTGAAACTGTACTTGGGAAGGGCTTTATTGGTCCCGGAAATGACGATGGGCAAAATCGGGACCTGCATCTTTTGGGCCAGGATGAAGGCCCCGGGTTTAAATGCCTTGATATGGCCGTCGGGCGAACGGGTGCCTTCGGGAAACATCAGGATTGTATTGCCTTCGGACAGGCTTTTTTCGGCATCGGCCATCATCTGGGCAACGCTTTTTTTGTCGCCCCGGACCAGCCGGATATAGCGGTTGAGGTACATGTTCCAGCCGATTAAGGGGATTTTAAAAATTTCAATCTTGGAAACGAATTTGAAATGGAAAAACAAGTTGAAAAGCACCAGGATGTCGAGCAGGGACTGGTGATTGGAAACCGCCACATAGGTGGCATTGCGCCGGATTTTTTCCCGGCCCTCGATATGGATGCGCCATGCCGGTATGATCCAGGTATACAGGGCCGCCCAGAAACAGGTAAACTGCTGTAAAATCTTTAATTTCCGGTCAAAAGGACCGGTGAGGCCCCGGATCATGAGTGCAATCAGGAAAAAGACAATCGAGGTAAGGCTGACAAATACAAACCATCCGATGGCAATGAGGCGATTGGTCATGGGTTTTATCCGTAGGGGTAAACAGTTGGGGCGATGTGCCGGGCCATTTTTTTAAACCTGAAGAAAGCGAATTTCCCGTATTTGATGTCATGATAGAACCCATTTCATAGCCGGTATACTATGTTATTTCAAGCATAAATCGTAAAGTAGGCGATTATAAAAGGCTTGGCGGGGGCGCCGCTTTTGTCCGGCCGGGTATAAAATCGTGGACAAGCGATGAATCGGGCTGGTAAACAATAAAAAGAACAGGCGGATAGTTGAGTTCCGGCATGCAAGAATTGTCTTTTGATTTACAGCATCGGGAGTTTTTTCTTGGCAGAAAAACGCAATTCGATCAGTTCCGGTATCTTTTTTGATGAACGCGATCACGGGCTTTTGCGCATCGTAAACGAGATGCTCGAAGGCGACATTTCCCAGCTTCATGCCCAGCGCCGTTTTTTTCATTACCTGCATCCGCGGGGGATCAAGGAAATGGCCGAATCCAAGGGCCTGCGCATTGCCTATGCCGTTATTCACCTGCTCGAATCCCTTGAATACGGGCAGGTCAACAACCGGATATGCGCCCTGCGCGCGCTGCGCGATGAAGTAATGTGCAGCACGAACCAGGAGCTGCAGATCAACACGGCCCGGGTGCTCATCGAAATCATGAAGGAACTGGTCCGTGCCCACGGCGATTATGCCCGGCAGCTGGTCTTAGCCCATGATTTCCGGGTCGTGGCCGCGGGCAAACCCCGCATCGTAAGGGCCTACCTGAAGAAATACCATTTGCTGGAAATGCCCGAGCAATGGAATCAACTGGCCTTTGACGACCACGTTCACGATGCCAATACCAAGGGCCGCAAGTCGGCCACCCATCTCATCATGGATGCCTGGATCAAGGGCATCCGCCGGCTCCGGGTGATCTACTACAATTTTATCCGGCCGGAAACGGCGGAAGAATTGATGGAGGCCGCCGATATCATGGGCATCGTAATCCGGATCGGTATCGAGTTTTCCGCCGCGTTTTACGGCCGGTATGCCCAGATTATCTGGGTGCCGCGCGGGTTTAAGGATGCCGGGGATTTTATCAAGTTTTTATCCGACGACGCCGTGGACGCGCTGATGAACGACGGCGGCGAGGTCTCCGACTATCAGCGCAACTACGTGCTCGCCGTTTTGGAACAGTTTAACACCAGGCACCGGCCTGTTGTAAACCGCGAGCTGGAAATCGAGCTGCGGCCTTTGGAGGTGGCCGAGTTTCTGGCGTATGTGGGCATCGGCCAGGCGTCTTTGCTGCATCTGGCCAAGTTTATCCATTCGCGCTTGCTGCCGCTGATGCGGGAAAAGCTCGAGTCGCTGCGCGGCGTCTACGTAAATGCCGCAGAAGACGAGAGGGCGCGCATTGAAAAGCAGATCGATCGGATGAACCATTTTGATCTGCAGGTCATTCATGATCGGTTTTTAGCGCCCGAGCAGAACCCGGAGCTTGCAGACGGCGACCGGTTTGATATCGGCGAGACCCCGTCGTTGTTAAAACTTTCCCCCTGCGAACTCGTCACCCGCCTGGCCCAACTGCATTCGGGCTACCGCATTACCCTGAACTTGACCGATATGGCCGTCGAAGACGTGCTGGAACTGCTCTATGACTGCGAAGGCCGAATCACCCGCCTGGAGATTTTCAACCTCAAGGACTTCGCCGCCGGCAAAATCGAGCATATCCCCGAAATCCACGACTTGCAGCAATGCATCAACAGCGGCAACGTGATCCGTCTCAAGCACATAATCGTCGATATCATCGAGCGGCTGGCCGAGAGAAAATCGCCCGCGGATCGGGTACGGGTGGAGAAGTTCCGGCGTATCCTGGCCGATATCGAATCGCTGAAAAACATGTATAAAATCAAGCCGCTCAAACCCCGGGTGGGCAGCGATTCAACCGGGCACTCCCCGCGGCTTTACGGCATGGGGCTGGCCATAATGGACTCGCTGCCGCGCCGGGCGCAAAAGGCCGTGATGGCCAACCGTCGAATGCCGAGCCTGATCATCCCGTTTCACGTCAATGTGGCCATGCGGCTGACCTATTCCTTGGGCAACGAAAAATCGAAGCTGGCTGGCGGGCTTTTAAAAGCCGTCCGCATGATCCCGGGCCTGCGCCATCTGGGCCGGCCGGTGTGCCGGGAGTGGCTTCCGGAAATCGAGTCCACCCGCATGGGGATACAAGGCAACATCACCACCCTGGGCGGCGTCCAGGTGGAGGCCTCCAACGGCCTTTACCTTGAGCCGCCGGCGGAAAAACGGGAACAAAGGCGTTTTTCCTGGCACTACCTGCACTCCAACCTGAAAAACGTCCTGAAGGTGGTCATCGGCTTTATACCGGCGTTTCTGACTTTTTTGTGGAGTCACGACTGGTGGCTGCTCATGTATTTCGGGGCCTTTATCTGGTTTGGCATCACCGGTTTGCGCAATATTGTCCAGTCAGTGATCGGCGGCGGCGGCATACGGCGGTCATCGCTTCTGAAATGGAACGATTTCGTGAGCTGGGGACGCCTGTCGGACTCGCTGCTGTATACGGGCTTTTCCGTGCCGCTGCTCGATTACCTGGTCAAAACCCTGCTGCTCGACCGCGGCATGGCGATTACCACGGCCACGCACCCGGTGATGCTTTATGCCATCATGGCGCTGGTCAACGGCATCTATTTGTCGAGCCACAACCTGTTCCGCGGATTGCCCCGGGAAGCGGCCGTCGCCAATTTTTTCCGCAGCGTGGTCTCCATCCCGGTGGCCTTCGGCTTCAATGCCGCCCTGGGCGGGGTGTTGACCCTGGCGGGCGTGGCCGGCGTCAACGTCGTGCTCCAGAGCTGGGCCGCGGTGATATCGAAGTTCGCATCGGACTTTGTGGCCGGCTTCATCGAAGGCACCGTGGACCGGGTCAAAAACGTCAAAAACCGCATGGGCGACTACCGTCAGAAGATCAACCAGTTTTTAGACATCTATACCCGCCTGGAAATGCAGTTTCCGGAAAGCGATGTCTACGACCTGCTTCACCGGCCGAGGCAGTGGTTTGCGGCCACCGATGACGCCTCGCGGGACCTGATCAAGATCCTGATCATCAACGCCCTGGACCTGCAGTATTTCTGGATGTATCAGCCCCGGGCCCGCACGGCCTTCCGCCGCCTGCTGCGCGACATGGACCCGGATGAGCGCTGCGTGCTGATCAAGGCCCAGGAGATCCTGAAAATGGACCGGGAAATCAGCCAGCTTTTTTTGGACGGCATCGTGGGGCGCAACTTTTCCAAGGCACTGGCGTTTTACCTGGATCGTTCGGTGCCATACCTGGCGGCGATGGAAAAACTCAATGCGTCTTTTGAGGACAGCCAGAAATGTGATTAGGGGTGGAAGGCGCTGAGGCACTGAGGCACTGAGAGACTGAGAGGGCTGAGGCATACGCTATGGATATTGTCACCATCATCGCCATTGCGGTTCTGATCCTGTTTTGCCTGGCGGGGTTGGTGCTGACGCCTCTGGGGATGCCGGGCAATTTTGTCATTCTTGCCGGGGCGTTGGTGTATGACTTAATCGTCTGGGACATGGCTATCGGCGTCTGGCGCCTGGTCGTGCTGCTCGGCTTAGCCGTTGTCGGGGAAGTATTGGAGTATATCCTGTCCATGGCCGCGGCCCGCAAGCGGGGAGCGTCGAACAAGGCCCTTTTCGGGGCCATCGTCGGCGGCATTGTCGGCGCCGTTATCGGTACGCCGGTGCCGGTTGTGGGTTCGATAATCGGGCTGTTTCTGGGCGTTTTTCTCGGCGCCTTCCTGCTGGAACTGGTTGCCCGCGGCGATGCAGGGCAGGCCTATCATGCCGCGGTCGGTGCCTTCTACGGCCGGGTCGGGGCCATTGTGGCCAAAACCATGGTGGGGGTTGCCATTATTGGCGTCATTTTCATGGGGCTGTTGTAAAAAGAAAGCTTGACAAGCCGGACAGCCGCCTTTAAGATTTTTGGAAAATTTCACTGGAAAACTGGGCTGACACCGCAATGTTAAACCATCAATTAAATTCCGGACTCTTTTTTATTTTCGGGCGCTTCTTTTTTGGCTTTAGAAGCGTCCATCCGGCGGTGTAGGCACAGCAGCCACAGCACATTCGCCCCGGGTGGACCACACAGTGTCTACCCGGGGCTTTTTATTTTAGGAAAAAGCCCCGGGCGGCAAAGCCGCTTCGGGGCTTTTTTTATTAACGAGTTATATTTAGGAGAAGACCATGTTAATCGTTTTAGAACCGGAAATTACCCAGGAAGAAAAAAATCACATTCTAAGCATCCTGCGCCAGGGCAATGCCCTTTTCCGGGAAATCACGGATGCGGGGCAAAGCATTATCGGGGCCACCGGCAGCGCGGGCCGAGATCCGGCCGATTTCGAGGCGTTGCCGGGGGTAAGCCGGGTGGTGCCGGTCAAAACCGCGTTTAAACTGGTCAGCCGGCAGCTGCACCCCGAAGACAGCCGGGTGAAAGTCGGAGACGTGTCCGTGGGCGGAGAGCGGATCACGGTCATTGCCGGCCCGTGCGCGGTGGAAAGCCGGGAGCAGGTCATGGCCATCGCCAAGGAGGTCCGGCGATACGGGGCGGTGCTGTTTCGCGGCGGTGCTTTTAAACCCCGGACCTCGCCGTATTCGTTCCAGGGAATGGGGGAAGAGGGGTTGAAAATTCTGGCAGAGGCCCGCGAAAAATACGGAATGCCCGTGGTCACGGAGATCACCACGCCGGCCCAGGCCGATCTGGTGATGAAATACGTCGACGTGGTCCAGGTGGGGGCGCGCAACATGCAGAATTTCGAATTGCTCAAAAGCGTGGGCCGGCTGGGCAAGCCCGTGTTGTTAAAGCGCGGGCTTTCGGCGACCATCGAGGAATGGCTCATGTCGGCCGAATACATCCTGGCCGAGGGAAACGAAAACGTCATTTTGTGCGAGCGCGGCATCCGCACCTTTGAGCCCTATACCCGAAACACCCTGGATCTGTCGGCCATCCCGGTCATCAAGAAATTAACGCATCTGCCGGTGATCATCGATCCGAGCCATGCCACCGGCATCCGGGAAAAGGTCAGCCCCATGGCCCGGGCCGCCATTGCCGCCGAAGCCGACGGGTTGATGATCGAGGTGCACAACGATCCGGACCGGGCGAGTTCGGACGGGGCCCAGAGCCTGTATCCGGAACAGTTCGGCCAGTTGATGCGCGATATTTACGTCATCGCCCCGGTCGTGGACAAGCAGGTGGATTTCGGCTATCTCGACAAGGCCACGGCTGTCGATCACATGGCCGAAGCCGCCGGCGGGCAGGGCCAGCGCGCGGCGTTTCTCGGCGAGGTGGGCAGCTTTTCCCACAAGGCCTGCACGCAGTTTTTCGGCGATCAGGTCACGCCTTTGCCGGTGGATTCGTTCCGGGGGCTTTTCGAGTCGGTCAAATCCGGGGCCACGACCTTCGGCGTGGTGCCCCTGGAAAATTCGCTGGCCGGCAGCGTGCATGAAAACTACGACCTGCTGCTGGAATACGACCTGCGCATCGTCGGCGAGATCACCCTGCGGATCAAGCACAACTTAATCGGCCATCCCGGTGCCAAAGTCGATGACATCAAGCGGGTCTACTCCCATCCCCAGGTCTTTCAGCAGTGCCGCCAGTTTCTGGAGCGCCACGGCAACTGGGATATTGTCACGGTTTCCGACACCGCCCGGGCGGTCGGCCAGATCAGGGAAAAAGGCGATGCGGCCGAAGCCGCCATTGCGGGAAAGGACGCGGCGGAAATTTTCGGCATGACGGTCATGGAGGAGGGCATCGAGACCAATCCGCGCAATTTCACGCGGTTTGTGATCATCGGTAAGCAGGGTATCGAAAGCGGGGCCAGACAGAAGTCCTCGATTATCTTTTCCACCGGCAACCAGCCGGGCTCGCTGTTTGAGGTATTAAAGATTTTCGCCGAAAACGGCATTAACCTCGTCAAGCTCGAGTCCCGGCCCATTCACGGCAAGCCCTGGGAATACATGTTCTATGTCGATCTCGAAGCAGACGTGGATGCCCCGGAATTTCAGCCGGTATTCGAACAGTTATCCGCCAATGCGGATTATTTGAAGGTATTGGGCAGTTACTAGACGAAACATCGATTTCCGGGTATCCGGTTCGCTTTAATTTTCATGGATTGGATTTCAAACAGACGGTGCGGCCCCGGCCGACGGTTACGATTGCAGCCAGTTTCGGATGGTGGCATAGACCGCCGGATTATCCAGAAGGGCCATGTGGCCCATGCCGCGGGCGATCCACTGGTGGGATTTTGGAAACAACAGCGTAAATTCCGGGTTTCGGTGACGCCCCAGCGCACTGCCCACCGTTACCAGGCCGTCTCCGATAAGGCCGTCGCAGAGCTTGCTGGGTGTTTTGGCGGTGGTGGCGGCGATGGTATAACAATCGGTGCTTTCCGGCAGGGGCAGGAAAGTTCGCGGATCGCCCGAGCCTTCAAACCGGTCGGTGCCCTGCCAGTCCGCATCGGAGACATTGCCGTAGCGCATGTCGGTAATGCCGGCGCTTCTGATTTTTCCTATGCGGGCAAAAGGGGCGCTGTACGGGCTTATCTCCATGAGTCGGGTTGCGATGTTGCCGCCTTTTTCCAGCATTGCCCCGTGGTGCGGGGTGCCGAGAAATACAATCTTTCGCAGATGCAAAAGCCATTTGCGGCCGGCCGTTTTTGCGCAGTGACAGGCGCTTCGGCACACAAGGCCGCCCATGCTGTGGGCGACAATAAAAAGTTCCGGGGGTTGGGGGGACAATTCGATGAGTTCTTCAAAAAGATCGGATAAGGCCCTGCCGTTTTGGGAAATGTGGCGTCCGGTATTGTAGTGCACGTAAAGCGGGGTCAGCCCGAGGTCTTTGGCCAAAGCGGCGCCATGGTCATGGCCGTTTCGCCGCCATTGCAAATCGTTCATGCACGATCCATGGACCATGATGGCCAGTTTTGCCCCGGATTGCCGAATGATCTCCGAAAGCGCCTGTCGGGTCAATGGTTGGCCGTCCTGGCGAAACTGCATGGCAATGGCGAGCGGATTGCGCCTTTCGGCAAGGTGGTCGCCGATGACACCGTTTAATGCGGCAAGCATGGCCTCGCGGGCCGGAGGGGAGGGATGCTGGCCGATGCGGGTGCTGAGCCGGCCGAGCGCTGCATTGAAGCCGTTGCCCACCCCTTGGGAAACCGTGCGGACGTTGCGATAGACCAGACCGGAGATGCCTTTTCTCCGTTGGCAATTGCCGCCGGAAAGCATTCCGGCAAATCCGGTTATGGTTTGGTGCAGCGATTCCACGATTTCGGTGATGCCGGCAATGGCATCCACGGTTAAATTCCCGATACCGCGGAGGTCTGTCGGCAGGTTACGGGGCGATTCCGGCATAATTTTTACTTTCGGGGACCGGGCAGCGGCCGGATCTTTGCGGCTTTATTCGTCCCGGGCTATGGCAGGCGTTTCGTTTTCCGCCGTTTCGGTTTCAGGGGCTTGGGCGTTTTCATCGGTTTCAGCAGGTTGATTTCCCTGCTTGCGCTGCCGTTTTTCTTCTTTCTTTTTTTTCTTGGCCAGTTCCTTCTGGCGTTTTTTGAATTGGTAGTGCGATTTTGCCATGGCTTTTCCTTTTTCTATGAAAAAAGGCATCCCCCGTGAACGGAAGATGCCTTTTATTGCCGGACTCGTATGAAAGCGGATTACTCGGTGGATACGTTGGCAGCGGCCGGGCCCTTCGGTCCGTTTTCGATGTCAAAGTTCACGCTGGCGCCTTCGTTGAGGGATTTAAAGCCGGTGGAATTGATGGCGCTGTGATGCACAAACACATCCGGGCCGTCTTCCTGCTCGATAAAACCGAAACCCTTGCGGTCATTAAACCACTTAACTTTTCCTTTTGCCATGGGATCATCCTCCTTTTTCAGAAATTTTCATGATCTTAGACTGGAGGATGATACATTGAAAATGCAGCCGGTTCCTTCAGTAAAAAATCGTCCTGCCGATGGCGGCAGGGGCACATGTATGGAAAGAAACTAACACCTTTTCCGGCAAAAGCAAGAAAATTCAAAAATCGGGTTGTCCGGATCCGGTTTAAAAATCAATCAAGGTTAACCGGTCTGCCCTGCATCGTCGAGTACTTTCCGCACTGTCCGGGCCATTTGGATTTTATCCACCGGTTTCATTAAAAAAGCCTCCACTGCCGGAGGCGGGCCGTTTTCAGCCACTTTTTCGCTAAAGCCGGTGCACAAAATTACCGGTACATCGCTGCGTAAGGCCTTGGCCTTTCGGGCCAGTTTGTCTCCGGTCATGTTGGGCATGGCCATGTCCGTGATGATCAGGTCGAATGCGTCGGGCGAGGATTGAAATGCCGAAAGGGCCTGCATGCTGCTTGTTTTCACCGTCACTGTGTATCCCAGGCCTTCAAGCCGTTGCTGCTGCATCTTGGCGATGGGGGGTTCATCATCGAGCAGAAGAAGATGTTCCGTCCCGCCGGGCAAAGGGGTCGTATGATCGGTTGATGATGCCGGCGGGCAGGTCTCGGCCAGCGGCAGGAAAACACTTACGGTGGTGCCCTCTCCGGGGGCACTGTCGACATGGATGAAGCCGTTATGGCGTTTTACGATTCCATGGACCACGGAAAGGCCCAATCCGATACCGCCCACCCGTTTTTCCCGGTTCGAAAAATACGGATCAAATATTTTATCCAGATCCTGTGCCGCAATACCGATGCCGGTATCCTTTATCGTTATTTGCACATAATGTCCCGGTTTGACTTCCGGATCCGGCGGGGCCGAGTCTTTATCCATGGCGACCGGTTTTACGTGTATTTCCAAAACACCGGTTTCATCGGGCATGGCGTCCCGGGCATTGGTGGCCAGATTGACGATCACCTGATGAAATTGGGACGGGTCCGTATACACAACCAGTTGTTCGCTGCCGATTTTTTGCCGAATATCAATGGAGGCGGGCATGGTGGTGCGCAACAGCTTTATGGCTTCTTTGACCATGGGAGAGATCTCTACCGGCATAAATTCCTGCTCCTGCTGCCGGCTGAGGGCTAAGATCTGTTTGACGAGTTTTGTGGCGCGGTTTGCCGCCCTGAGCACTTCGGAAAGGTTGCTGTGCAGCAGGGTTCCGGCCTGGGTTTCATCGAGTGCAAGTTCCGTATAGCCGATGACGGAAGAAAGAATGTTGTTGAAATCATGGGCGATCCCGCCGGCAAGCGTGCCAACGGCTTCCATTTTCTGGGCATGTCGGAGCTGTTCATGCAGCCTTTCTTTTTCCTGCTCAGCTTCTTTGCGCTGCGAAACATCCCGGGCCACTCCCTTGAATCCCATGATGCGGCCCTCTGCACCGGTGATGGGCGAAACCGAGGTTTCCACGTAAACAGTGCGGCCGTTTTTTTTGATCAGCTGCCATTCGAAGCCCTTGATGGAAGCGCCGGTGCGATACACATGATTAAAGGATTCAAACACCTTTCCTGCGTTTTGTTGATCCATAAACTGTCTGTAATTTAAACCCATTAATTCATATGCGGCATATCCGAGCATTTTGCATATTGCATCATTGAAAAAGGTGAAATTGCCTTTCAGGTCGACTTCGAAATATCCGTCTTCCATTCCTTCCAGGATGGTCCGGTATTTTTCTTCACTTTTTTGCAGCGCTTCTTCGGCCCGCTTGCGATCCGAAATGTCGCGGGTAATGCCGGTAATCGATACGGGCCGGTCAAGGCCGTCGGTGTGGAGCAATGCATTGATTTCCATCCAGACTGTGCCGCCGTTTTTGTGGCAGTGCGGGGCCTCGAGCAGCACCCTGTTGGAAACATTTTCGTCGGCCATGGCCCTTGAAAAGGCGGCAATGACCTCTTTTTTTGTCTCCCGCGGAAAGATTTCATCCAGTTTGGCGTTGACGGTTTGCTCCTGGCAATAGCCGAGTATCCGTTCCACGGATTTGGAGCAATAGGTGTAGGTCATGGACGATACATCGAAAGTCCAGACGATGTCATTGGAGGCTTCCACCAGAAAACGGTATCGCTCTTCGCTTTCCTTCAGCTTGTCCTCGGCGGCTTTCTGTTGGGTTATATCCCTTACAGTGCACATCATTTCAAAATGGCCGCTGTTTTCTTTCAAAAGCGTATTTTTGGCAGACAGCCATTTCCATTGCCCCGATTTCGATATCGCCCGGTAATCGACGATCTTTTGCCGAATACGCCCGCCTGCGGATTGTTTGTATTTGCTGAAAACGTCAGACAGCGCCTGATAGATCGTGGCCGCATCATCGGGATGGACAAAGTGCTCAAAAGGCTTGCCGATAAACTCGTCCGGCAAATAGCCGAGGATGGATTCGCAGTTGGGGGAAATATATACAAAGTTGCCCTCCTCATCGACGGTAAAGATGATATCCCCTGCGTTTTCAATGAGTTGGCGAAATTTTTCATTGCCGTTTTTCAGCGCCGCATTTTCCCCGGCGATTGCTTCAACCTTTTTTTTCAATTCTTCATAAGAGGGTGTTTCCGACATGATGGAGACCTGTGCCTTATCAGTGGTGTAGACTTGCCATGACTTGCCTGGCTCACAAAATATCACAGGGGGTGGGCAAGTGAAAGCTATTCTTCAATGCCAAGGGGGTGTCTGTCGGGTTTTGATATTGATTTGTCAGGCGGGCAAAACCGGCGCAATGGCGCCGGGATTGTTGAAAAAATCCATGATTTTGTCAAACGCCTGGCTCCGGCTGGCGGGGCAGGAGAAAAAGTGATCGCAGGACAGGGGGTAAAAAGCGGCATGGGGGCAGATCTGTAACACCTGCTTTTCATAATCGGGGCCCACGGCATGGTCGTAAATCCGCAAGATCCGGTCCTGCTTGGCATACAGACAGAGTACCGGCGATTTGTGCATGGCAATACCGGTCAGCGGATCCAAAAAAAACAGATCCCAGGCCGTGCCGAACAGGTCGGTCCGCCGCCGGAGCAGGTTGCCGAAAACATGGCGGTTTTTTTCAATGCCGGGAAACAGAAAATCCGCGTAGCGCTGAAAGGCCCGGCCGAGGTCTTTGATCCGCAATGGGCTCGGGAAAGCGCTCCGGTAATAGGAAAGAAAGGAAGTCGCGATCGCGCCGGGGCTGATCCGGCAGACGGCATTGATCAGCGTGATGCCGGCAAAGGGTTCGCCGTGTTGGTGGGCGGCGTAAAACAACGGAATGGCAGAGTAGCAGGCGCCCACGGCAAAAATCGGACGATTTTGAAACCGGTGGATCAAAAAGTCCAGTGCGTGCGTGGTGTCGGCCAGGGTGGCTTTCAGGCGGAATCGATCCGAGGACTGCCCGTGGCCCGAGTAATTAAACGAAAACAGCTCATAGCCGCTTCGGACCAGTCTTCTCAGGGTGCTGACTTCACGGGAAAACCCGGCGCCGATCAACGGCGGGGCGAAGATAATGCCCTTTGCCCGGCCCGAGGCGCGCCGGGCATGTACCCATTCCACGCGGTGACTGCCTGAACGGCGTAAACATCCGCTGTTTATTGAAAATCCCATGTTTGGCGAGAAATTTGTTTGCGAAGCCCCGGCCGGGCTTTCGAAATTTTTTCTTATTCTTTTATCAGCGGTTCGATTTTATTGTCAATTGCTTTCAAAGGGAATGGACCGGTTTGGTAACGTTATGTATGTTACAGATCGTGACGGGTAACGTTTTGTAACGGTGTCATTGATTGCGGGGCTTTTTATAACCCCCTGTGGTGTCGGCTTACCCAAGCAGGGGTGAAATGGCATGCAACTTGAAAGGATTTGAAAAGAAGAATTTGGCAAACGAAGCAAGACAGGCGGAAAACCGCAACGGGAAATTTAAAAAAAGGAGTCAGGCAATGCGTCAGTTTTTATGGGCCATGCTGATGACGGCAATTCTTTCAAGTCCGGCATTGGCAGTGGATCACGGCAATTTCATGCAGGACAGCTATCCGGACGGGCCATCGGTAACCCGGGATTGTCTGGAATGTCACGCCGAAGCGGGCGAGGATTTTATCGAAACCGCCCATTGGCAATGGAAGGGGCCCTCCCCGCACGTGGCCGGCCTTCCGGACGATATTTGGCTGGGCAAAAAAAACCTGATGAACAATTTCTGAGTGGGCATTGAATCGAATTGGTGCAGTTGCACCAAATGCCATCCCGGTTACGGCTGGAAAGACGATGCGTTTACCGCCGGCGGTCAAAAGGACGGGTTCGATTTCAACACGGCGGCATACGCCGATTGCCTGGTATGCCACGATACCACGGGTACCTACGGCAAAAAGAAAAATACCTGCGGCTATCCCAACCCGAAAGTGGATCTCGGCAACGTGGCCCGAAACGTCGGCATGCCCGATCGCTCTAATTGCGGGGCATGTCACTGGTACGGCGGCGGCGGCAACAACGTCAAGCACGGGGACATGGGCAAGGCCCTGGCCGATCCGGACAGAAGTCACGATGTCCACATGGGCGGCCTTGATTTTACCTGCCAGAAATGCCATACCACCGAAAATCACAAGATCGCCGGCAGAAGCACCACCTCATCGGTCAGTGAAGGCAAGGTGGCGTGCACGGACTGCCACGATTCCAAGCCCCACAACCCGGATTCCGGTTTGGCCGAGCAGTTAAACGACCACGGCGAGGCCATTGCCTGCCAGACCTGCCATATCCCGGAATATGCCAAGGCAAACAAGACCACCACGCGCTGGGACTGGTCCAAAAGCGGCAAATCGGACAAGGTGTTGGAAAAAACCGATCGGATGCTGAAAATGAGAAGCCGGAAAAAGGGCCTGCTGGTCAAGCAAAAGCAGCTGACCCCTTCCTATGAATGGTACAACGGCAAGCACCGGCGGTACTTGAAAGGCGATGCGGCCGACATGGACGGCATTACCGAAATCAACCCGCCGGTCGGCGGCATTGATGACCCGTCGGCAAAGATCTGGCCGTATAAGTTAATGGAAGGCGTCGTCCCCGCAGATGCAGAATACGGGTACCTGATCGTTCCCCAGCTCTTTGGAGATGATGGCTATTTCCAGCATTTTGACTGGCAAAAGGCGGCGGAAAAGGGCATGGCCGCGGCCGACCTGGAGTTTAGCGGGGAGGTGACTTTCGTGGAGACGGTGATGCATTGGCGGCTCAATCATGAAGTGGCCCCCGCGCAAGACGCGCTTTCCTGCCTGGACTGCCACGGCACGGACGGTGTTATGGATTTTAAAGCCCTGGGCTATGAAGGCGATCCGGCCGTTACCGGCGGCAGAAAAGCTGCAGGACAGTAAATCGCAAGCAATCCGATAATGGATGCGCGCATACATCCGGATTGCCGGCATTCGGCGTATGGCATCGTAAAAAGCGGTATTATGCCGCTGCGGCGATATTTTTGAAGAAAGAAACTTTGTTTTGGTTTTACGGCTGACAGGCGGCGGGGAAAAGCAAGTTTCCTCGCTCCAGGCGCCGAAAAGAGGCGCAATTTCCGCTCGCAAACCACTTTTCCCCGCCGCCGTCAGGGCCGCTTCGTGCCGTTTTGCAAATGGGGAAAGAACAAGTCTCGTCATTCAATACACGGCCCGGCTGCGCTTCATTTTTCGAGATTCTCGGGATCGAAGCGAAGCAGAGCTTTCCGTCGGGCTGTTTATTCGGGCAGCAGTTTCCGGACCAGCGCCTCGCACTCGGCCAGTGTCATAATCCGGGGAACCGGGTAGTCGGGGTGCGCTTCCTTTAAGGCCCGCTTGGCTATCAGCGGGATGTCTTTTTCCCGCAGTTCCTTGATGACCGTGGGGATTTCCATATCGGCGTTCATGGTCTTGATTTTCTCGATAAAACGGCGCGAAAGCTCCTCCCCGGATTCGTCCCGGGTGCCGATACCTCCGGCGATGGCGAGCTTGGCCAGTTTTTTTTCAGCCTCCTTGCGGCAGAATTCCAAAACATGGGGCAGGATGACCGCATTGGCCAGGCCGTGGGCCACCCCGTAGAGGCCGCCCAGGTTGTGGGCAATGGCGTGCACGTAGCCGACATACGCCCGGGTAAAGGCGACGCCGGCGTAAAAAGAGGCCAGCGCCATGTTGTGGCGCGCCGTCATGTTGCCGCCGTCATTGTATGCGGTTTCCAG
>JBNJEA010000070.1:0-15744 GCA_051745395.1 Thermodesulfobacteriota bacterium
GTCGCACACGCCGGGACTGCCCGTACTGGGCCAGCGGGCCGCGGGCGCAAAGCCGCAATAACCGGCATCTCGGCCGTATTGATGTTGATTTTGCCGTCAAAGGTATACTGGTGCCGGTCTTCGTCGGCCGGCTTCATGCCGTAGACGGTGATGTAGTCAGCGATGCCGTATCCGGTCTCCGCCATGCTGTAAAACAGCTCCGGCTTGATGTTTTTGACCCGCAGCAGTTCGCTGATGTGTTTAAACGGCCCGTTGCGGCAACTGTATGGCGGGTCAAGGGATTGGTAATAGTCGTTTTCCGCCCCGGTAAGGCCGCTGATGGCCTCGTTGTCACCGTCATCGAGCCAGTCTTTGACCGGGTTGATGATCATGTCCGGTTCAAGGGGTTCGGAAAACAGCGCATCGGCTTCAAATTCCTGCTGCTGCAGCAACAGTGCGAAAAATCGTTTCCATAGTTTTTGCTGGGCCGGGTTGAAATCCTTGCCGTCCGGGTAGTCGACCAGGGCGTTTAACTGGATCCGGCTGCGTTCGTCTGTGATGTCGAGCGAGATTTCGCCCTTTTCAAACGGCAGTTGGGCCACGTATTGCGAAACGATTTCCGGATCGGCCCATTCGTCCTGAATGGAATCGGCTTCGGTGTTGTCTTTGTCCCGGATCAGCAGGGCCTTGGCCACATCGACGCCCGAGCCGATCATGTGCGACAGGGCCAGGTTGTCCCGGGTGGCTGCCGCCTCGGTTACCGAGTCGCGCATCTGGCGGTTGAGCTCAAATGTGACGGCAATGAGCACCGTGATAATGGTCAGCGTGATCATCAACGCGATGCCCCTGTTGTTATTCGCGAACATTTTCCAGTTTCTCCCGGTATACCGGCAATGCCACGCGGGTGCTAAATGCATGCGACCCATTTTCTGTTTCAAGGGTCAGCTCGATTTTCACTGCGCGCGGCGTGGCGTACTGCATGCTTTCCGCATCAGAATCCCAGGTTTCGTAGGCATCGCCTTTTGCGTCATAGAAGGTCAGGGTCAAAGAGGCTATGTCTTCGCACAGCACGGGATCATTTTCCGTTTGCTCGAAATCGGCTTTTTCGATATCATAGGGAAACGGCGTATCGGCGCGTCGCAATACATAACCGGTTTCCGATTCCCTGCTTTCTGTCACGTAATACCGGATCTGTGCAAGGCCGGATTTCGTTTCATTGCCCAGGGGCAAATGGGCCGTTGAGACAAACCGCAATTCCGAAAAATCGGTGGAGCCGATAAAGCGGTTTTCGGCATAAAACCCATAGGCGTCGGCCGGGTCGTCAAAATCCGGCGGTTCATATTCGGGATACCGGACCACGTAGACGCCGCTGAGGTCGTTTGAAATCCGCGACAGGCAGGTTTTGCCCATATCAAAGACCTCCAGGCCGCCTTTAATGGCATTGTTTTTGGATATCACGGCGTTAAAGGCGCTGTAAATCATTGTGGCCAGCACGGCAAAAATCGAGATGGCAATCAGGATCTCGAGCAGTGTAAAGCCGCTTTTGCCGCCGCCATCGCCGCGGCTGTCCAATGCCGGGTCTCTGCTGTGCCGCATTAAAACAAGCCTTCGGTGTCTTCATAAATGTATCGGGCCAGCCGAAAGCTTTGCCCGCTGGAGTCCTGCTGGACCGTCACCGTCGCCGAAAGCATTGTTACCGGCGATTTGTCGTCTACGCGCATTTCGGTTTCCTCCAAGGCCACCTGCCAGTTGTAGCCGGCATAGGCTTCGCCAAAATCGCCGGAATCGCCGCCCACGAAATCTTCGAAATCGTTTCGGACCTCGGCCATTTTGGCCTGGGCCAGAAACGGGGCGACCGAGTAAAACCGCGCGGTTTCATTCATGCTGATGGATTGGCCCTGCAGGCGCATGACGCTGATTAAGACAATGGCAATGATGGCCAGGGCCACGAGCACCTCCAGCAGGGAAAATCCTTTTTCCCCTTGGCCGGCGGTTGGCGTTTTATTCCTGAAATTCCACATATTCGTGTTTGATTTTCGCCCGGGGCAGAAACGATTCGATCAGGTAGGACCGCCGCCGGTTGTTGTCGTCGGCCAAATGGACAATCGCCCGATCGGAATATCCTTTGGGATAAAAGTTGATGGCGGCCGTGCCTCCCGATACCTTCTTGTCATCGGGAAATGCAACATCAATGAGCCGGAAGCCGTCCGGCAGTGAAAAGCCTTTTTCCCGGGCATCGGCCAGCAGATCCTCGGGCATTGCCGCATGGCTGATCCAGAAGCGGTTGCTGTCGATATCTGCGTGGAGCACATGCCGGACCTGTTTTTGTACGGCCTTGTCCTTTAATGAATTGACATTGAGCAGTATCCATCGGGAAACCTTTTTGGTCTTGTTGGCAAACATCGACTGTTCTATGCGGGGAACGGCGAAAAACAGCATAGTGCCGATCAGGCTGATCACAACGATGAGTTCGATGAGGGTGAAGGCTTGCCGGTTGCGGACAGGGCGTGCCGGGGCAAGTTGAAAAATCGACGGCATTAGGTTGAATGCTTCGTTGCTGTTTTGATCCCGGGGATGGATTTTATTCAAGTTCCCAGCTTTTGATATCGGCGTTTTTGCCGTCACCGCCGGGTTCCCCGTCCGCCCCGTAGGAGATGAGATCATAATCGCCGTGCGAACCGGGGCATAAATAGACATAATCGTTTCCCCAGGGGTCATCGGCAATCTTGCCCTTTTCGATATAGCCGCCTTCCCGCCAATTGTCTGCGTCCGGTCCGGAGTCGGGCGGCTCGACCAGTGCCTCAAGGCCCTGCTGGGTCGTCGGATAATCTCCATTGTCGAGCTTATAGAGCTTCAGTGCGGTTTGCAGCGCCTGCATGTCGACTTTGGCCTTCAATTGCTTGGCCTGCTCGGGCCGGCCCATGATTTTGGGCACCATATAAACCGCCAGAATACTCAAAATCACAATGACGACCATTAATTCGATAAGCGTAAAGCCTTTTGTCTTGCTGGTAAAATCACCAGTCATTATATCATTTCCTCTAACTCTCTAAATTTTATATAAATGGTATTTATACCCATTTTCTCGGTCAGATCCATTCCTATAGAAAGCAACCGATTGCGTCAAGGAATTTTAAGCCCCTTGTTGAAGTATTTCATATCTCAGGGGATTTGATCGGTGACTGCCCGGACATGGCAGCGGCAGGTCAAATCCATGTCGGATACATAGCCCAGCGCCGTGTCCACGAACCAGGCCGCGGTATACGATTTGCGGTCGGCACTCCAGAGCTGCTGCTGATTTGCGTCAAAAAGCAGGGGCGTGCAGAAATCGCCCATTTCCGAAAACGGGCGGATCAAACACAGCAGTTCATCCACGGTAGGCAGCCGCCACGTGGTAATGCCGCCATGGGCCGTATCGTTTAACCGCCTGACATAGGCCTTTGCCTGTTGCCAGTCCACGGGGTATCGTTCCCCGCTTTGCTGCCAGGTCAAACCGTGGGTGCGGTCGATGATGTGCTGATTGCCGAGATTTTCAAAATCGGCCGAAACCATCGGCTCGGGCCGCCAGAGCAAATTTAAGCCGAAAAAACGACGGGCCCGGCCGGGCCGGATTTTTACCGGCTCCTTTCGTCTGCCGGCAGGGCTTTGCCGGTGGCCGGTTTTTTTATCGGCCGTTTGGGCGGAAAAAATTCGGCACGTGTTTTCCAGTTGATTGCGCCACGTGTCAACGGCGGCGGCAAGGGCCCGGCGCATGGCCTCACAGTGAAAAAACCGCGATTTGGGGTCCCGGGCGGTGGCGGTAAGCAGAAAATCATCGAAACAATCGCCCAAAATGGTGTTCAGGCTGCCCGGCCGGGGCGGTCTGCCACGTTCCGGCGGCAAAAAGCCCGTCAGCATCCGCCAGGTCAGCACACCGGTACTGAAAAGGTCGGCGCGCTCATCCACGGCGTCGGGGTCGGCTTCCTGTTCCGGCGGGGTGTAGAACGGGGTGCCCACCTTGAAATTTTCCGGCATTTTCCGGATTTCGCCGCGCAGCAGGGACAGGCCGAAATCGATTAAGCTGACCTGGTCTTCATCGGTGATTAACACGTTATAGGGTTTGATGTCGCGGTGGAAAATCCCGGCATGATGCAGCCGGTCCAGCCCGGCCAGAATCTGGTCGGCAATCCGGACCGCGCGCACCGGCGGCAAAATGCGGGTCGGCGCCTCCATGACGTAATGCTCGCCGATCAGTAAGCCGACATTTTTGCAGTGATATTCCATGACAAAAAACGGTCGTCTTTGCTGGTCCCGGTCGAAATCGAGAATTGAGGCGATGTGGGGATGCCGGATTTGCGCAAGGGTGCGGGCTTCGTTGATAAACAGGTCTTCCACGGCTTGCCGGCCGAGCAGATGAATCATGTGTTCGGCCGGCGCTAAGCGCTTTAGCGCCACCATTTTTTCGACCACCGGCATACGGGCTTTGTAGACCCGGCCCATGCCGCCTTTGCCGAGCAAGCCGAAAATTTTGTATTTTCCAATATACATGGCCTGGCAATACGGAAGTACTAGAAACTGAAACGCTCTGTTCAGGTGAAAAGTGCGATCATTGCCCGAATCAACAAATTATGATACCGATAATGAAAAGAAACGAATCGAAACGGATTGTTAATAATATAGCACAAGGACATGGATATTGGCAAATCATGGACGCTCCGATTCCGCGGGCCGCGGCATCCACATCCTGGCCCTGTCCGGTGATGACCGGCCGGAATTGACAACTGAGCTGGGTCGGCTTTATTCAAAATTCGATACCGATGCCGACGGAAACGGCCTCACCGAATACGCCCGTCAATCGATACAGGGGTTTGACCCGGGCATGGCCGAGCGGCTGGTGATGGTCTGGGAGCACACCCAGAACCCGGCGGCCAAAATATCGGCCACATTGCAAGCCCTCAAAGCGGAAACAGTCGATAAGGAGCAGTTGCCCGCCGATGTGTTTTACGGCGGCCCGAGCCCGCCCGGCAGACTCGCGTTTTTGTTTCCCGGCCAGGGCAGCCAGTATCTGCACATGGGCCGGCAACTGCTGTTGAATCTCCCCGACGGCCGGGCGGTGCTGGACGCGACTGCACCATTGTTTCATCGAAACCGCCGGCTGCACAGCTTTGTTTTTCCGGATGCCGATGCCGAAGGCGGCGACAAAAAAATCCTGGAAAACCGGTTGCGGCAGACCGATGTGGCCCAGCCCGCCATCGGCGTTGTCAGCCGGGTGATGCACCGGATTCTTGCCCGGTTCAATGTTTTTCCCGATGCGGCCGGCGGTCATAGTTTCGGTGAATTGCCCGCGCTTTGTGCCGGCGGATTTTTCGGGGAAAGCGATATGCTTTTTCTTTCCGTCTGGCGGGGCCAATTAATGGCCGCCGCCGGTGACGGCAAGGACCGGGGCATGATGCTGGCGGTCATGGCGCCGCTGGACAAGATTGAAGACCTGGTGCGTCAAAGCGGGCTGGAGGTTGTTCTGGCCAATCGCAACAGCCCGGATCAGGGGGTTTTGTCCGGTCCGAGCGAAGCAATCGCTCAAATAAAGTCCCTCTGCAAACAAAACCGGATGCGGGCCATCCAGCTGCCTGTATCCGCGGCCTTTCACAGCCGTCTGGTCGAAGACGCCGCCGTGCCCTTCCGGGAAAAAATAAAGGAGATCGCCTTCCGGGCCGGGGAGGTTCGCGTTTATTCCAATACCACCGCCCTGCCCTATCCCCATGACCCCGAAGCCGCCCGGGCCCTGCTGGACGAGCACCTGCTGCAGCCGGTCCATTTTGTCGATGAAATCCGCAACATGTATGACGCCGGGGTGCGTACCTTCCTGGAAGTCGGCCCCAAAGCCGTGCTTACCGGCCTGGTGCAATCCATTCTTAGCGATCGGCCACATGCCGCGTTTTCCGTGGATGCCTCGGCGGGCAGGCGCGGCAGCGTAATGGATTTGGCCGCCACCGTTGCCCGTCTGGCCGCCATGGGATACCCGGTATCACTGGGGCAGTGGGAGCGGCTTGGATAGAATCATTATTCCGGTGATTGCCCGGCTGCCTCCGCTTGGCCGACCCGGCTGCCGCAGAACGGGCAGAAACAGAAATCATCACTGGCCAGCGGCTCACTGCAGGCCGGACAGAAATCCGGTGCCGGCGCCAGTTCCACGATAAGTTCGCCTTCCTTGACCGGCAGCATTCGTTTGTCTTCGGTGTAGTTGGCGGTTTTGAGCACCCGTTTGACCACCCCGTCTATAGGGGACTGCACGGCCTTTTCTTGCTTCATGATGGAGATGTTAAACAGCTCCTCTCCTTTTTTGACAAACGCGCCCGGGCTTGCATAGACCACCCAGAGATCGCCGTTGCTCGGCGCGGCCACCTGGTAGTCGTTTTTCGGATCGGCCATCTCAATGGCCGCCGCCGCCTTGCCCCGGGGTTGCCGGACGGGGACTTCATAGGTGATAATTTCGGAGTCCAGCAGGTAGCGCACGATGCTGACCCCGCTGGGCCGCGGTTTGGAGATATCGAAAATCATCATCTTGTGCGGCTTTCCCTGGCTGTCGACAAATTCCATGTCTTGCTGCGGGGCAAGCCCTTCAAACCAGACGTCGAGGGGCAGCCGGTTGGGATCGCCGTAGGTCTGCTGAAACTCAAAGGTTTTCAGGGCATCGCCTGGGTGGTTGAGGTACAAAACGAGTTCTTCCTCGGTGGGCTGGCGCTTGATGTGGGCCTGCAGCCGCGTTCTTTCAGCTTCGATGTCCACCGGTTCGAGCGTGTCGAGCGGGGAGGCTTCGGTGCGCTGCTTGAGTGCGCTTTTGTATTCCGTGCCAAAGGCGCTTTGATACACCCAGTCGGCCGGAAAGCCCAGTGGCAGCCGGCCGTATTTGCCCAGCAGCAGGTCGCGGAAGGCATCGTTTGCGTCCCGGTAGAGCTTGAGCCGTTCTGTCTTGACCTCTTCGGGCAGCTCGGATTCCGGTGTTTCGGTGACGGCCTCGAGCACGTCGAGCAGGTGGCGGACATAGGGTTCGCCTCCGCGCTTGTAGGCGCCGGTGACCGCCAGAAACGCCGTGTTCCAGGTGATCTGGGAGCCGGGGGTTACGTCATGGTAGCGCACAATCTTGCGGGTTCCGGCAAGAAACCGCAGCATGTGGGGCAGCAGCCGGATATAGCCCTGCTTCATGGCCCCTTCCTGGGATGACGAGGTCGCGCCGCCGGGCATGCCGTGTTCGACCACGTCGTAGTCGATGCCCTTGAAATACGGGCTGCAGTACTTGTCGTAGTAGGGCATGATCTGTTTGAGCAAAAACCCGCTCTTGCGAATCATGTCCTTGTCCAAAAGCGATTGCAGCCCGAGTTCATCTTCAATGTAGGCGGCCGTCGACAGCACCTCGCCCTGCCCGTACCACCGCACGGATGCGCCGATGGCCGTATCCACGATATGGGTGCCGGCCTCGGCCGCCGCCCCCACAGCCGGCACGAACAGCCCGTCGGTGTAATGGCGGTGGTAATGCAGCACCAGTTCCGGATATTTTTTTCTGAGGGCTTCTACCAGTTTCCGGATAAAACGCGGCGGGCAGACCCCGGCCATGTCCTTTAAGCCGAGGATGATCATCCGGGCGGCCTGATCTTTTCCCACCCCGGCCACCGAGGCCGTCATGCGGATGATTTCATCGGTGAGGGCCATGTAGTGCGCCACGTCAAATCCCCGGGCATAGGAAAGCGACAGGGCCGGCTCGAAAATGTTTCCCGGCGAATCCAGGACAATTTCGGCAAAGGGCTGCATGTTTTCGGTATGATTTAAAAAGTCAAAACACCGGATCACATCATAGTGGGCGCAGATCATCTCGCCGGTTTTGCGCATTAGCGACCGGGGTTGCGGCTTGTAGCCGAGCACGTTGGTGGACCGGATTAAAATCTGTTTTAAGGTGTTGGGGGCAAACCGGTTCCACTCCTCGGCCTCGGTAAACGGATAGGTCATGTTGGCCAGCATGGCCACGTGGAAATGAGCACCGCCGCCGTTTTCAATGGAGAAAAACCGGGAGCGGTCCAGGTAGGGGCCGATGGCCCGGTCCTCGGCAAGCCGGAAGCGGTTGCCGCTGTTGGATTGGGTGATATCCCGGGTGGTGGTGTCGGTGTAATGCACGTGGCCTTCATCGCGGGTTTTTCTAACAAAATCGAGTACCGCGTCCCGGTCGCCGCGGGGGTATATCTTTGAATCGTCTTCGGCTTCGAGATCCGGGTAAACGATTTCAATTCGGCCGAGGGCCTTATCCGCCCGGCCCCGGTATTCGCCCAGTTCCAGAAAGGGGTTGTGGCCGCGGGCCGATATCTCGGCCACAAGGTGAGACAGGCGCAGGGCTTCGGGTTCGATATCCGAGTAATACATCAATTCGGGGTGGCTTTCGATAAATCGTGTATCGTAATCGCCGGCAACGAATTGCCGGTGGTTGACGATTTGCCGGTGAAACGGAATGGTGGTTTTCACCCCGCTGATCATGTATTCGCGCAGGGCCCGCTGCATCAGTTTGACGGTCTTGGTCCAGGAGTTGCCGTAGGTGATCAAAAGCGAGGCTGCCGAATCATAATTGGACGGAAACTCGTAGCCTTCCGTGACACAGGAATCCAGGCGCACGCCCTGCCCGCCCGCCGAGACGTAGCGGGTAATGAGCCCCGAGTTGGGTTCGAAATTTTTCTGGGGGTTTTCGCAGTTGATCCGGGCCTGCATGGCATGGAGAAACGGTACGGTCTTTTCATCGGAAAACCGCAGGCGGGCCCCGAACGCCAGGGCGATCTGTTCTTCGACTAAGTCGATGCCGTAGCGGCACTCGGTAATGCCGTGTTCCACCTGCAGGCGGGTATTGACCTCAATCAGATAGGCGTTGGCCTCGGAATCCACCAGAAACTCGACGGTTGCCAGGCTGTGATAGCCCACGGCGCGGACTAACTGGCGGGAATAGGCCTTGAGCTGTTCGCGCAGGGCTTCGGTCATCTTCGGCCAGGGCGACGGCGTGATTTCGATCAGTTTCTGGTGGTTTCGCTGCACCGTGCAGTCGCGTTCGTCAAAGGCAAACACGTTGCCGTATTGATCGGCAATGACCTGGATTTCAATGTGGCGCACGGACGGCAGGTATTTTTCCACAAAGATCCGGGGGTTGCCGAAGGAGGCTTCGGCCATGACCGAGGCTTTGTTAAAGGCCGATTCGAGGTCATCTTCGCCGTAGACCTCATAGATGCCCCGGCCCCCGCCGCCGCCTTCGGCCTTGAGCATGATCGGAAAACCGATTTCCTTGGCGATCCGGCGCGCTTCCGGGATGGTAACGGCCGCATCGGAGCCGGGCACCACCGGCACACCGAGATCCCGGGCCAGCCGACGGACCGATACCTTGTTGCCAAGTATTTTCATGGCTTCGGCCGGCGGCCCGATAAAGACAATGCCGGCTTCATCGCACTTCAAGGGAAAGCTGTCATCTTCGGCGCCAAAACCCCAGCCGGGATGGATGCCGATAATCCCGCGGTTTTTGGCCTTCCGGATAATGCGGTCCAAATCAAGGTAGGCGTTGGGATCGTCGCCGAGCAGCAAAAGTTCATGGGCCCCCAGCGTGGACGGCGAGGTTTTGTCCACGTCCGTGGCCGTCATGATGGCGACGGCTTCGAGTTGTTCGGATATGGACCGGCTGATCCGCCGGGCCGGAATTCCCCGGTTGGCGATTAAAACCGGTTTCCCCTCGATTTCCGATTGGACCTGTTCAAACGATTTTTCTTCGGTGTTAGATGTCATTTTCTTTCAACCATTATTTAAATATTTAGAATTTAAAATTTTGTTTTTTCAGGAAATATATGTATAAAAAACATGGACAAACAGCCGCCGGCCGTTTGTCCCGTCAGGCGCTTTCGGGCAGCAGGCTGCCGTTGTAGATCGTATCTGTTCGCGATCCGCACCGGATTCGCAGTCCCCCATCTTCTGCCAGCCCCAGGACGGTGGCGGAAAAAGGGGATTTTGCCCCCACCCGGACCAGCACTTGGCGTCCGGTCCAGGCCATTTTTCGTTCAAGCTGGGACACGAACACCGCCGGCGTCATGTGGCCGACAATGTCTTGGTATCGTTGACCGCCGCTTTCGATTAGCTGCCGCCAGAATTCCAGCGGGGTGATACCGGCCGTCAGGTGCGCCATGCAGGTTGCCGGCAGGGTGAAATCATCGCCGATCCGGTCGTTTTCGGGTTTGCTGGCCAGGTTTAAGCCGATGCCGGCGATGGATTTTCCGCCCCGGTCTTCCACGAGGATGCCGCAGATTTTGCGATTGTCTACAATCAGATCATTGGGCCACTTGATCCGGGCGTGTACTCCCAGTTTTTCCAGTACAGTGGCTACAATATCGCCGGCCATCAAGGAGGCCAGGCGTCGCCAAGCGGAATCCGGGCCCGTTGGCTCCGGCCAGAACCAGGAGCCGTACACGTTTCCCGGCGGCGATACCCAGCTACGACCCCTTTGTCCGCGACCGGTCCACTGGGAGACCGCCAGCAGGGAATCCCCGGGGGCCATCAGTCGAGAATCAATAAAAAGCCGGGCGGCGTCCATGGTGGAAGTCACGCTCCCGCATACATAAATGGCGGCAGGTCCCGCGTAGCTTTGCGACTGCCAGAGCGGTCCCGGCGTTTTTCCGGTCTGCTGCAACCAAGGGGCGTAGCGCAAGACATCCGCCTGCCAGACCGGATGGGCGGCTGCCAGGTCATCAGGATTGATTGCGGCAAACCGGTCCGGGCTGTCAAAGTCAACGAGATAAAGGCCGGACGCCACACCCGCCTCCTGCATGGATACATTTTACCTGATTTCGGATTCGATTACAGACCAAGCGATTGAACGCACAAACTTCACCTTCTATAAATTCGAGGCAAATTCTGTCAAGTAAAATATGTACGGCTTTGTATGTGCCAAAACCCGATGCGTCAAGATAAGGCCTTGATTGTTCGACGATAAAATTGCTATGAAAAGTTATGAACCCATTATGCGGTGGGATACAACAGTATCGACATCGCCCGGGCGACGGACCGGCAGATCATGGTGACCCATACGCCGGATGTTTTGACCAATGCCACGAGGGATAAGGAAGGTGATGATGAAAAAATGGATGGGTATCGTCGTTTCGTTGACCCTTGTTTTCGCGGTATTTTGGATACCGCAAAGGGGAATGGCCATGGAAAAGCAAAATTCGTCCGACAGGCTGGCCTTGCCGGAGCCGGTATACGACAGCGGGGTTTCCGTTGAAAAGGCCCTGAAAAATCGGCGGTCCGTCCGGTCTTATGCCGACAGGCCGCTGACCCGCCAGGATATTTCGCAACTGCTGTGGTCCGCCCAGGGCATTACCAGCCCGCAGGGGTATCGAACGGCCCCGTCTGCCGGTGCGCTCTATCCCCTCGAAATTTACCTGGGTGCCGGAAACGTAGAAGACCTTGCAGACGGTCTTTATCACTACCGTTCCGATGCCCATGACATGGTCGCAGTGGAAAAAGGCGACCCCCGGCAGGCCCTCTGGCAGTCGGCCATGAAGCAATCGGCCGTCAAAGACGCCCCGGCGGTGATTGTAATTACCGGGGTATTTTCCCGTACCATGGGAAAATACGACAAACGGGGAATGCAATACGTTTTGATTGAAGCCGGCCATGCCGCGCAAAATATCTGCCTGCAGGCGGTGGCCATGGACCTGGGCAGCGTGCCGATCGGGGCTTTTAATGATAAAACCCTGCGCAAGGTTTTACATGTCGATCAAACGGTTTATCCGATCTATGTCGTGCCCGTGGGCTATCCGGCCGAATAATCCGTCCACTGCACTCCACGCCCGGATCCGCAGAATCCACTCGCCCCGACTGCTTCAATGGCTTGCCTCGATCATCCGTTCATGAAGCCGCTGGGCCCGCAGGCAGAAGGCTTCGAGCTTGGCCTCGATCAGTTGGGGAAACGGTGAGCCATCGCTTTCTATGGCCAGAAACGGCAGGGACTCAAAGTCTTTGAGCACCGTTTCCAGGTGGTTGTTGCCCGAAGATGCGCGCAGTTTGTCCGCCCGGGTCATGACTTCCGAGAGGATCGATTCGGACATCCGATTGGGCATGCAGCCGAACGGCCCGATGGCGATGACGCCGGATACTTCGGAAGCCACTTCCGTGATGGCGCTGCCCACGGTGAGGATGGCTTCCCCGCCCAACCGGGGGGAGATATAGGGGCTGGCATTGTCGATGACCGTTTCGATATCGGGCGGCGGGCCGTGGACGAGGCCCGATTTGGCCAAAGCGCCGGTCAGGCGTTTTTCGTAACGGTTCATCAGCATTTGCCGGAGGTAAAACTTGAGTTTTTCCGACCAGGGGGTTTGCTGCCAGTCCGAATCGTATCGGAACACGTAATCCGAATACCGGATCCACTCCGAGACCGGCGAGCACATCACGGCAAATCCCTTTTCGGCCAGCCGTTCGGTCAAATGCTGCCGGGAAAGCCCGTCGCGGCGAACAAAAATTTCACCGGTCACCAGCACGGTGGGCACTTCCCGGACGGGCCGCTTCATGGCAATCCGGCCCAGCCGGTCCGCGGCTTGTTCGAGCCGGCCGCGGATGCTTTTGAAATTGCCCTGCTCCATTTCCTCGACAATCCGGCGCCAGTGGGCATTGAAAATCGCCATGGCCTGATGGGGGTCTGCGGCGTTGGCCAAAATCATCGAGCGGATGTCTTCCATGAGATCGGAGATGATCAAGGCCCACCAGGCCTTGTAATAATTCAGGTTCGCTTCGATGCCGAAGTAGGTGTTGTCCGAGGTCAGGGAAAAAATGGCCACATCCGGCAATTGCAGCCGGCGGATCAAGTCCTCCATGAATATCGAGTACTGGCCGAAACGGCAGGGCCCGGAGGCCGAGGCCATGAAATAGACCAGCACCTCGTCTTCGCGTTTCTGGTGATATGCATAATTTAACAGGGTGCCGGTGGTCAGAATCAACGGCAGGCATTCCTTGCACGTGGTATGGGCCCGGCCGAGTTTCAAGACATTTTCGTCAGCCGGCGGATGATGGGCGACGTGAAAACCGGCCTCACGGAACACGGCCGCGAGCAGTTCCGTGCCCAGCCGGCCCATGGAGGGGATCAGAAAGGTGACCCGCGGATCGGTCAGCGGAAGGGTTTTGCCCTTTGATGTCACCACCTTGGGTATGCCGTTTTCGGTGTAGGTTTTTGCCGGCTGAAAAAAACGGCCGCCGGTATCGGGATTCTGACGTTTCAACAATTGCCGGTATTCGGATACAATATCCAAAAAGGCTTCAATGCGGGTTTCGATGCCCGCGTCTGCCGTGTGACTGTCGAGTTCCAGGGTCAGCGATGGCTTTTGGCCCATGATGTCTCTGAAGTAGCTCACGAGAAACGAATCCGGCCCGCAGGAAAAATTGGTGATAAAGGTCCCGAACAACTGAGGATGCCGCTTTATATAGCGGGCGGCCTTTAAAATCAGCTGCCCCATGCCCCAGTACATATGCCGTTTGGCCGCCTCGTCGGCTATGGGCAGGCAATCGAGGGGAATCACCCGGATGCCCCGGGAGGCCAGTTTGTGGGGAATACCCATGTGGGCTTCTTCAACAAATGCGTTGTAGGGGCGGCCGAATATGACCACCGCGATCTGGTCCGGATCGGCGGCGACTTCGGCGAGTACACGGTCGCCGAGCTTTTGCATGGCGTCAAAGCAGGCGTTTTGCCGGTTAACGGCCCTGTCAAAGGCCAGTCCGGCCCTTTCCCGGGATACGCCCATCTGGCGGGCCGTCTCCAGCAAAGGCTCCCGGGCATCGGCCATGGAGCCGGACATGTCGATAAAGGGGGTCAGAAAGGTCGTGCCTTTTTGTTGCAATCGGGAAACCGCCTGTCGAAACGTAGTGGTCAGGTAATAGGTCTCGCCCTGTACAAACGGGCACAACTGGGAGCCTTCCGAACCGTTGTTGACCGGGATGGCCTTGATATGCGGCATGAAAATAAAATCAGCGGGCGTTGTTTCTTGTAAAAGAAAGTAAAAGTAGCCGTGGGCCAGTTCCGCCGGATGACAGAAGGCGGCGTTTCGCTGGTCGATGCCTTGCCGGCAGGCGCGCTGCGGCAGCACGGGTTCAAAACCCATCTGGGAAAAAAACGTGGCGTAGAACGGAAAATACGTGTTGACCAGAAAGGTTTTGTTCAATGCAACCCGGCCCCGCCTGGCGGAAAGATCAACCGGTTCGGGGGCATGGGCGTCAAATATCAGGCGCTGCCTTGCGGCCACGAGGTCGAGCTTTTCAATATCGAATTTCAGGCTGTACCGCAGGTTGTAGTACCGGTTGCACGCCCCGCCGAATGGGTAGTTGCGCCCCTCGATTTCAATGACGGCGATTTCGCAGCCCCGGTCGCATTTTTCACGCCCCCCGTTGCATGTAAAGGTGTTTTTGTAGATCACTTCCCGGCCGACCAGGGCGGCCAGGTCAAAGGACTGCGGCTGCATCAGGCCGAGTTCCAGCCGTTTTTTGATTTCCAGGGCCACCCCGTATGCCCCCATCAGGCCGGGCTCCGGGGGGACGATGATCGGCTTTCCGGAAAGCGAGGCCATGGCCAGGGGGACGGCATGGTTATAGCAAACCCCGCCCTGCATGAACACCTTTTCGCCCACCGGCCGGTTGCCCTTGACCCGGTTGATGTAATTCATGCAAATGGAATACACCAGTCCGGCCACGATGTTGTCGTGCTCGACGCCTTCGTGGATGGCGGTTTTGATGTCCGATGCGATAAAAGCCGCACACTGGTCGTTGAAATTCGGCGGGGCGTCGCCTTTCAGGGCCACATCGGCGATGTTTTCCACCCCCACGCCGAGGGTTTCCTGCGCCGATTCGGCCAGAAACGAGCCCGTGCCGGCCGAGCAGGCCTCGTTCATGGCATAATCCGAAGGCACGCCGCTGGTAATGTAGGTGTACTTGGCATCCTGCCCCCCGATTTCAAACAGGGTATCGACTTCCGGATCGAAGTAAACGGCTGCGGCGGCATGGGCGATGATTTCGTTAATGACCCCGTCGGTCAGTGCATGCAATCCGGCGATCTGGCGGCCGGAACCGCAAACGCCCAGACCGGTAATCGAAAGGGTCTGCGGGTCGATCCGCTCGCGGATCTGCTCGATTAACGCCTGGTAACACGCCCGGGAGGCGGCGATGGGATCGCCGTGGGTATAGAGATAAACCGATGCCACCATGGCATTGTCGGATTGTCGCAGCAGCACGGCCTTGGTGGTCGTCGAGCCGACATCCAGCCCTAAAATACAGACATCTCCGGCCCGGACATCGCCGTGGTTCATGGATTTGAAGGTGACCTGATGTTGATACGCCTGTAACGCGGGCAGGGTGTCAAACGAGGCGGCCCCTTCCACAAAAAGTCGGTCAATGCCGGGAAAGGCCGTGGTCTCGTGTTCAACGGCCCATAGGGCAGCACCGAGGGCCTCGAAATACGGGGCGGCCGCTGGTGCGTGTAAATCCGGCAGGGACTGTTTCAGGTAATCGACCATCATCCGGTTGCGGGCCGAGCCGCCCACCATCATGATCTGCTCTTTGTCAATGTTTTTGAGCAGTTCCAGGATCTTGTCGGCCATCATCCGGCAAAGGCCGGCGGTAACCCGGGATTTGGGCACTCCCTTGTTAATGGCATGCGTGCAGTCGGATTTGCAGAATACCGAGCAACGGCCGGAAACGGCGTAGGGGGTCTCCGTGGCGGACCAGCGGGCGGCGTCTTCG
>JBNJEA010000213.1:0-4194 GCA_051745395.1 Thermodesulfobacteriota bacterium
TAGGAAAACCCTTCTTGATCGAGTAATACGCCGCCGGTTTTGGTGCCGAGCCCGCAGATGACCGCAGCCGGCCGGGCGACAGAGATCTTTTGCAGCGCGGTTTCAAACGTACGCACCGGCGCCCGGGCGTCGATGCCGGGGGCGATGAAGGGCGATTCCACGGCGTTGCCGGAAAGATCGGCCACGATTACCAGCAGGTCCACGTTGCTGTCAACGGTAAATACCGCTTCGTCGTGGCGGTTGAAAAATACAACGTTGCTGTCGGTGATTTGCGCCCGGCGGGCGATGGGCAGAGAAAAGCGGCCTTTTACCGCCTTTTCGGCAATCACGGCCGCCGGGATGCCCAGGTCCGTCATCTCCGCGGCCGTATCTTTTTGCTGCGCAATGGGCATTTGCGGCGTGAATCGTTTCAAGCCCAGTCCAACCAGCTTGTAGCGCAGATCACCGGCATGAATGCCGGAAACATCGGTGAGTCTCTCAAGCAATTCTTCCGGGTTTTCCGGCAATTGGCGAAAAGGAAAGAAAAGCAGCACGCCGGCATCCTGGTTTTCGGATTCCGGGGATTCCGGGGATGGATCAGGGGCCGGGTTGTCTGCCATGGATTCCCGCTATTGGCCTGTGGGGTTTTGGAAGGACTCGATCGCGGCTTTCCTGGTGTCGTGGGCGTCAATGATGCGATCCATGCGCACCAGCTTAAACAATTGAACCAATTGTTCCTTCAGGCCGAACATCTTCAGCCGCCCGCCCTGTTCGTGCAGGGTGCGCAAACAGGATAAAATCGCACCGATGCCCGAGCTGTCCATGAATTTCACCCGGCTCATGTTTAAAATGACTTTATCGGTGGCGTTTAACAGGGGGGCGATATCGGATTTAAACTCCATGACGTTGCTGGCGTCGAGTGCATCCACAGGCACCTTGATGACCGTGATGCCGTCAATCGATTCGGTCTTGAATTTCATGGTATCGGTTTTGCGGTTTCAACCGTTTGTTTTTATAGTCGATTCCCTCTGGATTGGGGCGGGCTTAGACCTTCTGATTATATAAGCGCTGCTAAAGTAGCAGGGGGGAAACCGTTTATCAAGGTTTTTTCCGGCAAATGATGATGGCGCTGCCGGGGTAAACGCCGGACAGATTGAAATGTCGAAAAATGTAAATTATATTATATCTGTATAAATATTTCCATTGATTTGAAATCGATAATGTAGCGGTCGAATGTAATATCGCTCAATTTAAACCGCCAGCGTCCGAATGGGGGCCGAGATGGGAGGCAGGATGGATCAGCAGCAAAAGCCGCAACAACCCAAAAACCAGAATCCGCAGCAGATGTGGCAGATGTCGGACTCCTGGATCTGGGTTGTTTTTTTCGTCATTCTCGCTCTTTTTGCGTGGAGCATGTATTTGAATCGTGCCGGTGATACGCGGATCAAGTATACGACGTTTCTCCAACAGGTGCGGTCGGACAACGTGGTCTCCGTGGATATCAAGGGCGAAAAGATCAGCGGGGAATTAAAGGAAAAAAAGGAACTGCCCGCCCCGGACGCATCGGCCGACAGTCAGGCGCTGGATGAGGGCGAGGACCAGGACAGCCAGGCCGGAGAAAGTCAGGAATACAAGTATTTTTACACGTATTTGCCGTCTTTCGGAGATTCCGGGTTGATGTCAACCTTGGAGGAGCACGGGGTGGAAGTCCAGGCGTATCCGACTTCAGATACGTCTGTCTGGTATGTGGTGGTTACGCTATTGCCCTTTGTGATTTTAATCTGGCTGATATACGCTCAGTACAGGCGGTTCCAGGGGCAGGGCGGCGAAGGCCTGTTTTCCATCGGAAAGAGCAAGGCCAAAATGTATCAGCAAAGCCAGGAATCGACCAAGTTCGATGACGTGGCTGGCGCGGAGGGCGCCAAGACCGAGCTTTCCGAACTGGTATCCTTTTTGAAACAGCCGGGAAAAATCCGCAACCTCGGCGCCGAGGTGCCCAAGGGGGTGATGCTGGTCGGCCCGCCCGGCACCGGCAAGACTTTACTGGCCCGGGCCGTGGCCGGCGAGGCCGATGTGCCGTTTTTTCTGATCACCGGGTCGGATTTCATGGAGATGTTTGTCGGCGTGGGGGCTAAGCGGGTGCGCAGTCTGTTTGAGGATGCCAAGAAAAACGCGCCCAGCATTATTTTTATCGACGAAATCGATGCCATCGGCCGGCGCCGCGGCGCGGGACTGGGCGGCGGACACGACGAGCGGGAGCAGACCTTAAACCAGATGCTTTCCGAACTCGACGGTTTCGAGCCCAATGAAGACGTCATCGTCATGACGGCCACCAACCGGCCCGACGTGCTCGACCCCGCCCTGATGCGGCCGGGGCGGTTTGATCGCCGGATCATGGTGGATTTGCCCACCACCCGGGATCGACGCCAGATTTTAGATATTTACCTCCGGAACAAGAACCTGGCCGAAGACGTGGATCTCGACGGCCTGGCCCGCAGCACGCCGGGCTTTTCCGGCGCGGACCTGGAAAATCTGTTAAACGAGGCCGCATTGCTGGCCGCCCGGAACGACAAGCATGTTATCGACAACGAGGATGTGGAGGCGGCCCGGGACAAGATCCTGATGGGGCTGGAGCGCGAAGGCCTGGCGTTGACCGAGGAGGAAAAGCAGCTGGTGGCCTACCACGAGTCCGGCCATGCCATTGTCGGGGCCAACCTCAAGTATTCCGATCCGGTCCACAAGGTCTCCATCGTGCCGAGAAGCCAGGCCATGGGCGTGACCCAGCAGTTTCCCGAAGGCGAGAAATACATTTATCACAAGCAGTATTTAACCGACCGGATCGCCGTGATGATGGGCGGCCGGGCCGCCGAAATGCTGATTTTTGAAACCGCCACCAGCGGCGCGGGAAACGATTTGCAGCAGGCCACCTGGACGGCGCGCAAGATGGTGCTCGAATGGGGCATGAGCGGCCGATTCGAACACATGGCGCTGGGTTCTCGCGGCGAAAACGTCTTTCTGGGCGAGGATCTGGCCAAGCAGCGGGAATACAGTGAAACCACGGCCCGGGAAGTCGATCAGGAAGTGGAAAAACTGCTGAGCGAGGCCTTTGCCAAGGCGGATAAAATACTAAAGGATTACCGCTCCGCCATGGATCAGCTTGCCGAAGAACTCATAGACAATGAGGAGATTGCCGGCCAGCGGGTATATGAACTCGTCGGGGCGGCGCCCGGGGGGCAGGGCAAAGATGCCGGAAACGAAGCGCCGGAAGAAAGCGGGTAGTTTGAAACCAAACAGAATTAAAATTGATTTTGTTGGTTATCCGGAAAAATCCAGTTATTGGTTCATTTCAAGCAACAAGGATTTCCGGAAAGTCTCTCGATACCGAAAAAAGGGCATCGCTTCGTCTGTCATGCCTGAGAAGGCAGGCATCCAGTTTTCCAGACGGACAGAAAACCCCTGGATGCCTGCCTCCGAAGGCATGACGACCGGGACGAATTGCTTTTTTTTGTTTGGTTGGGGTCTCACGGATGGGCGAATTCACTTCGCAAAACCATAACTAAAATATTCCGGATAACCAAATTGATTTTTTTACGCTTTCAACTGCAGGGTATGCAGCACGATCTTTAAGTTCTGGTCCTTGCCGGTAAAGGATTTGCCGGCGTGTTCAATATCAAAGTCTTTTTCAGCCGCCTTTAAAAACTCGACCATGGACATGCGGCGGATGTCGTGGGCCATGTAAATCGTGCCGCCGGGTTTGACATAGGTTTTCAAAAGATTGACCACCGGTGCCACGTCGGATTCCTTGTAAATCAGCTCCGCGCCGCATACAATATCGAATTTTCCCTTGATTTCAATATTGTGCCAGTCCAGTTTTTCCACCGCTACGGTGCTCAGTTGATTGTGATCCACGTTTTTCTGCAGCAGGGCCAAGGCGTCTTCATTATAATCGGTAACCGTGACCGGGTGGCCGAAAGCGCCGAGAAACAGACCGGTTATGCCCATGCCGGCGCCCACTTCCAGCACCGTCTGATGGGTATCCAATTCCAGGTGGACCAGGTGATCGGTCAGCACAATGGCGGCCTCCCATATCTTGACCCAGAAGGGAAAGCTGGAAAGCGCTTCATCGCCTTTTTCCTCGACTTCGGACAAAAACGGCTCGAGGTTGGCCACGGTCAGCAGCTCGAGCTTTTTTCCGCCGATGCCGATGGACTTGGG
>JBNJEA010000214.1:0-4194 GCA_051745395.1 Thermodesulfobacteriota bacterium
TTGTTAATGGCATGCGTGCAGTCGGATTTGCAGAATACCGAGCAACGGCCGGAAACGGCGTAGGGGGTCTCCGTGGCGGACCAGCGGGCGGCGTCTTCGAGGCTGACGCCCATCCGCTTGAGCTGCTGCATGAAAAATTCGCCGGTGCCGGAGGCGCACTTGTTGCCGGTCAAGACATTGGCAACCCGTCCGAAGGCGTCTAAGACATAGACCATAAACGTTTCGCCGCCGGCTGAAACGATGGCAGAGGCTGACACGTCTGCGGGTTTGACAAACCGGTAGGCATATTCCACCGCTTCGGGTTCCGCGATGGTGGTCAAGGCCACAAAATGGCGAAACCGGCGTCCCGTAGCCGCCACCCGGTCAATCCGGTCGATGTCATACGTTTTCAGGGCGTCCTGCAGGGTCTTGCGCGGATCGCCTCCGTGGGGATGAGTGCTGTGCGACACCACCCGGGCGTCGCGGATTGAGCCGGGCTTGCCGCCGATAGCCGGTACGGCCAGTTCAGCGAGGGAAACCGTGGAGGCCCCCAGGCAAATGCCCAGGGTATGGATCGTCCGGGCCGCCTGCCCTTGCCTGTCGTTTTTTGTGGTATCTTCCATATCGCGATTCCGAGATCCCCGATTGTGTTATCGCTCGAATTTGATCCGTTCATAACAGGAACTGCCAAGATCGAATATGCCGCACTCGCCGTTATCCGCGGAACCGACGATAAAAATATAACGCGCCTGGCCGTCGATTTGCATGCTTGTATGGATCGGCACGGTTTCCCGGGTAACCGATCCCGATTGGTTCCGGAAGAAGACCGGCTGGTGGGAATGGCCGCAAAACAGTGCATGGTAGCCCGAATGCTTGAATACCTCGGCCGCCCGTTCCGTGGTGCCGGTATCCACGGGCTCGTAAAACGCCCGAACGGTGTCAAAGGGCAAAGAATGGGCGAAACAGACATTGCCCTTGACGTGCATGATCGGCGTGGTCTGCAAAAATTTCAACCAGTGGTGCTGATTTGGCATATCACCCTGAAAATAACCATTTGCAAGCATTTTTTCCACCTGGTAATCGTTATTGCCTTTGACCACCTGCACCCGGTGTTGTTCGAGCAGGGAAAAAACCTCCGGCAGGCTGTCGCAGTTGACGGAATCGCAGAAATCGCCCAGGTGAATCAAATGATCGATACGATGATCGGCCAGCGTGGCAATTGCATCGGATAAAGCCGATACACTGCCGTGACTGTCGGCAATCAGGCCGATCCGGCGTCTATGTTTTGCAAAACCATCCATGAATGACAACCTCGGCTATGGCATGAGTTTTGACTTAATGCGGGCAATCATGGCATCGGCGGCCTCATCGGGAACCGAGGCCGCATCCAGGCCCCCGTTTTTGAGATACGGCTTCAATTCGTCATAAATGTCTTTTGAAATGCCGCCATACTGGCCTTCAAAGGCCCGGAGCCGCGCCCGGAGGCTAAACAGCCGCTTTTCCCGTTCGGACAGGTCCAGAAATTGATCAATCTGGTAAAGCATCATGCGGCGATGGTTGGGCAATCGGCCGTTGATGTTCAACAAATTGGATGCGCTGTCGCTGAAAATCTCCGTGGGGGCATCGATGTTTTCCACCAGCGTCCGGATTTCTTCGACCATGCCGGTTTCATCGACTTCGACGAATTCGCCGGCATCGCGGGCGGCCGCCAGCGGGGTCTGGGGAAAGATCTGCAAGCTGCGGATCCGGATATAGTCCGGGGCGATCCGGGTCAAAACGTCGGCGGTTTCACAGGCATGTCGCTCGGACAACTCCTTGCCGCCGAGCCCCGGCATTACATAGGTCGAACAGGAAAGCCCGGCGTCAATTGTTTTACGGCAACCCGCGACATGGTCTGCTGCGGTTTCGCCCTTGTTGACCCGATCGAGCACCGCATCCGATCCGCTTTCAATGCCGAAATGCACACGGTTGACGCCGGCGGCTTGCAGGCGTTCGAGCTCATTTGCACTGCGGCGCCTGGCTGCCGTTGCGGTGCGGCCGTAAACGGTGAAGCGGTCGATGGCGGGGAAATGTTTTCCGATCTCGGCAATAACGGATTCCATCATGGCCGGCGCGACAATCAGGCCGTCTGCATCTCCCAGAAAACAGGTCCGGCCTCCTGTCAGCCGAAAAGAAAGCAGGTGTTCGATGCAATCCTCGATGCCGGGTGCCTCCTTGATCCATTGCAGAAACCACGCCAGCACCGGGTCGAGGTCTTTAAAGGCAGCCTTGTTTTCCGAGGGGCCCCCGGCCTGTGCCGGCCCCTGTACCTGCTGGATGGCGCGGATCAACTCCGCCGCCCGGGCGGAATCGTTTTGGGGCGACCGGCCGATGCCGGCTTCGTCGAGCAAAGAATCGAGCCGGGCGGCGCGGCGGACATCTTCGATCACGGCCTCGGGCGAACGCCTTGAAAAACGGAAGCCGAACTTGTATACAGGGCAGAAGCCGCATTTATTCCAATAACAATTCCGGGTCAGCCGGAAGCCCAGGCTGCAATTTTCGGTTGGCGGCCGGATGTAGGCGATTTCAAAGGGTCGGGCCGCTGCAAGTTTATCCGGTGCGATTTGATGCTGCATCAATGCCGGCTGCCTTTCAAAATACCGGCGGCGCGGTTTTAAATAAAACCGGTTGCCGCGTCGCTGTGGGCAAATATAGGCTCGGGTAAAATTTATTTCGCTATACCTGTTTTTATAGACCAATTCCGGCGGCCCTGTCAATGCGAAGCGCTGGAACCGACCGTTTCGAAGGTATTGACTTTTGCTAAATTCATGACAATTAGTAGAAACTGGCGATAATCCGAAAAAAACGCAAACTCAATTCAAGGAAAACCACTATGAATGAACGACCGGCAGATGACAAATGGTTTTACGTGGCAGTCGAAGATCCCGGGGGAAACGAAAAATTTGTCGGCCTTTACGATGAACCGGCCGGTGTATCGTATATCCCCGTATTTGACACCAAGGAGGAGGCCCAGTCGTGCCTGATCAACATGCCCCGCCAAGCCGGCAAAAAATACGAGGTCCAGGCCGTGCTCTTCGAGGAACTGGCCCGGGATGCTGGTGCCAACGGGTTTATGATTTTTCAGTTAAACAACGAAGGCCGGATTGTAAAGCGCATCGCGCCCTGATGCAGGACGGTCATAAGCAGTATTCGGAGAAAGGGCTAAGGTTTTATCCTAAATCGGCGCATGATGGTCGTTTATTGGCCTTTACTGTTGACGCCGCCGCCTTTCGTTGGTAACAAAAACAATCACGTTGACAAATCCAATGTTCCGCTGAAAACCGAAACCATCATTCAGGTTCCGCTCTTAATCATTTTCGAGCAGAAGGAGTGCGGCATGAAAAAGATCGGTGTTTTATTGTCCGGATGCGGCGTATACGATGGAACGGAAATTCATGAAGCGGTGATTACTCTGCTGATGCTTGCCCAATACGGCGCGCAGCCCCTCTGCATGGCCCCGGACACCGACCAGCACCACGTGGTCAATCATTTCACCGGCGAGGCCACCGGCGAAAAACGCAGCGTGCTGGTTGAATCGGCCCGGATTGCCAGGGGGGAAATCACCGACATCAAAGACGTTCGGGCCGCCGATATCGACGGGCTGATTGTGCCCGGCGGGTTCGGCGCCGCAAAGAACCTGAGCGATTTCGCCATCAAGGGCAAAAATGCGGATGTACATCAGGAGGTACGCCGGCTGATCACGGAAACCGCGTCGGCGGAAAAGCCCATCGGGGGGATCTGCATTTCCCCGACCGTGCTGGCCATCGTTTTGCAGGACCGGTATCCGGAAGTCACCATCGGCAATGATCTCGGTACCGCCGAAGCCATTGAAGCCGTGGGGGCCAAGCACAAGGTCTGCACGGTGGATCAGATTCATGTGGACGAGAAAAACCGGCTGGTCACCACGCCGGCCTACATGCTCGGCCCCGAGATCGAAGACGTAGCCGGCGGCATCGAAAAGCTGGTCGCCAAAGTCGTTGAAATGGCCTGATTCCGCACCCCCGGTTATTCTGGCATTGCATCATAAAAAAACCGCATGGCATCAGATCGTGAAATGATGCCGATGATTTGGCCCTGCTCCATGACCGGCAGTCGGCCGACGTCATGCTTGACCATCAGCCGGGCGGCATGCATCAGGCTTTTGTCCGGGGCAATGGTGATGGGCTTGCCGCTCAT
>JBNJEA010000071.1:0-15646 GCA_051745395.1 Thermodesulfobacteriota bacterium
GCTGGCGGCCGCTGAAGTGGCTTTGGCGGAGCTGGGGGATTGAAGAAGAGAGGGACTGAGGCACTAAGGGACTAAGGGACTGAGGCACTGAGGCACTGAGGGACTGAGGGACTAAGGCACTAAGGGACTAAGGGTCTGAGGGGCTGAGGGGCTGAGGGGCTGAGGATGGCTTTGTGGGGATGGCATTGATTTCGGAAAACGGTATCGGTCGCGAATCGGGGTGGGAAGAAAACGGGAGCGCATGTGAATCAGAACTTTATTCCGGATGACGTGCGCTCGGTGCACCTGATCGCCGTATGCGGCACGGCCATGGGGGCGCTGGCTGCGGCCTTAAAAGACATGGGCCTTTCGGTGACCGGCTCGGACGCCGGGGTTTACCCGCCGATGAGCACCTATCTGGCCTGCCGCGGCATTGCCGTGACCGAAGGCTTTTCAGCAAAAAACCTCGCCCACGCGCCCGACCTGGTGGTGGTGGGCAATGCGGTCAAGCGCGACAACCCGGAGGCGGCGGCCGTTTTTGAAATGGGGCTGGCTTTTTGCTCCATGCCCCAGGCCATCAACCACTTTCTGGTCGGCGACAAGCAGGCCATCGTCATAACCGGGACCCACGGCAAAACCACCACGGCGTCTTTGGTGGCCTGGCTGCTGCATTCGGCCGGCCTGGAGCCGTCCTTTATGATCGGCGGTATCCTGGGCAATTTCAATGCCAACTACCGGGTCGGCCGCGGGCCTTACGTGGTGCTGGAAGGCGACGAATATGACACGGCTTTTTTCGACAAGGGCGCCAAGTTTCTGCATTACCCGCCGGCAGTGGCCGTGCTGACCAGTGTGGAATTCGACCACGCCGATATTTTCAATGACCTGGATCACATTGTAGCCGTTTTTGACCGGTTTTTGTCCAATATTGCCGACAAGAGCCTTCTGATCGCCTGTGACGGCGATTCGAATATCGATTCTTTACTGCCGAATACCCACTGCCGCATTGAAAGATACGGCCACGGGGAGCAGGCCGCGTGGCAGATCGGGGAGACCGCCGTCGATCCGCCCTGGAGCCGGTTTGCAGTCAAACACAACGGCCGGATGTTTGGCCGTTTTCAGATGCGGCTCATCGGGGCCCATAACCGGTTAAACGCCCTGTCCGCCGTGGCGGTTGCCGCCAATCTCGGCCTTTGCCCGCAAGCCATTGCCGCCGGCCTGGAAACCTTTGCCGGGGTCAAGCGCCGCCAGGAAATCCGGGGGGTTGAAAACGGGGTGACCGTGATCGACGATTTTGCCCATCATCCCACCGCCGTGCGGGAAACCGTGGGGGCGGTAAAGGCGTTTTACCCGGAAAACCGCTTGATCGCGGTTTTTGAGCCCCGCACCAATACGAGCATGCGCCGCGTATTCCAGCAGACTTATTCCGACGCCTTTGCCGGTGCCGACACGGTCTGTATCCGCAAGCCGCCCCTGCTGGACAAAATTGCCGAAGGCCAGCGGTTTTCCTCCGAAAAACTGGTGGCGGACCTGAAGTCGCGCGGATTCGATGCTCATTATTTTGACGAAACGGCAGCCATTATCGACTTTGTCGCCGCATCGGCCCGCCCCGGCGATATCGTGCTGGTCATGTCCAACGGCGGGTTTGACAACATCCATGAGCGGCTGCTGGCGCGTTTACAGGTCTGAGCGGGTCGTCGTATAAAACACTCACCGTTTAAACTGAGCTATTTTCCGCTTTTCTTTTTGAGCTGTTCGAGTTCTTCTTTTGTCTGGATGAGTTCGTCCGTGGTGGTTTTGAGGCGGTTGGCCATGATTTCGGCAAAAGAGCGGTAAATCAGGTACTTGAAAGTCAGCCGGCTGGTTTCGTTCAGGTGATTGACGTGGGCGAGGTTCACGGAAAGGCAGGTGGCCTGGCCCACGGCAAAGACGGAGGCCGAGCGTCCAATGCCGCTGATTACCCCCATTTCGCCAAACACGTCGCCGGTACGCCGCAGCAGGATCAATTCCCTGCCGTTTTTCATGACCTTGACTTTTCCGGCAATCAGGTAAAAGACCCGGCTGTCGCGGCTGTTTTCCTCTATGATTACGTCATTGTCCTTGAAGGATTCGATCTTGCTGACCGTCAGCAGTTCGGCCAGGTCGTTTTCCGTGAAGTTTTCCAGGGAAGGAATGCTTTTCAAGTGTTGGACGGATGCCTTGTTTTCCTGCAGGTACTCGTCGTCTGCCATGGGGTTGTCTCCTTATGGCCGGTCCATGTAAAATGAGCGGTAAAGGGAATTGGAAACGTTTTCTTCTGGCCGGATTCGGGTCAGCTATACCAAAAGATTTCATGGAGTCAAAGCAAAATCCGGGTCGGGGGTCATCGGGCGGAAATTCAAAAGGCGCGCCGGGTTGTCCGGTCGCGCCTTTTTTACGGGAACGAAACGTCATTGTGGCCTAAAAATCAATCCGGGTTTCCCAGAAGGTTTCATAGGAGGCATCGGTACCGGGGACCGCATCGCCGGGTTCGATCATGGCCGCATAGCCGGCAAAGCTCAGGTATTTGGAATATTGATACTTGGCCTTGAGTTGATAGTAGTCACCGAAATCATCGTCAGCGCCTGCGGTTTGCACTTCATCGATTGTAATCTTCGTGTAGGAAAGTTGGGCGAAGTATTTGTCATATTTGCCACTCAGGCCGATTTGGGGCAAATTGAGATTCGTGTAGTTGGCTTCGCCTGTGGTGCTGTTTGAATTTTTAAAGCCGGTTGGATCTGCCGCGACATTGGGGGGGATGTTGACAAACGTCCAGGCCAGCAGGTCGCCGAATTGCGGCCATCCGCCATAGAAGACATCCCATGATTCATTGTCTGCTGTTCCCGGTTCATCGCCGCTCAATGCGGTATAGCCGAGGAAAAAGCGCGGGCTCAGGGCCAAATCAAACGTGTAGCCGGTTTCGAGTTTGTAGCCGAGTGCGTCCTGGTCCGTGGTTTCATTAAAATCGCCGCCCTGGTAGGCAATTTCACCGGAGTAGTCCAGGCCGCAGTCAAAACGGTCGGAAAGGCGGATGCCGTACATCCAGATGTCTTTTCCGAAATCCTGGTCGTGTCGATTCAGGATATAGGCCTCCTGCTGGCCGCCCAATAAGGGGCAATGGCCGGTCAGGTAACCGCCGGACAGGGTGATGTCGTCATCTGCCCCATCGGAGCGTTCATTTTCCTGGTCTTTCATGTAGAGCAGGTCCAGCTTGGTTTGCTCGGTGATATCCCAGGTGAACTTGACCCCGTCGAAGTAGATCGAAGTCGATGCATACTGGGACTGGCCGTCAAACAGGACGAATCCGCTGCCGTACATTAAGTCCTGTCGCCCCAGGCGCAGACTGAAGGGCATGGAAAAAATGTTGTCTATGTCTATGTAGGCATTGTCGACAAAAACCTTGTTGCTTTCATTGTCTTTTTCCCACCGGTCCGTATAACTTATCGTTTCATCGGGACCCGCAGCGGAGATATCATCCTTATCGATAGTACCGGTTGGTTCTGCATACGTGACCCCTTCGCCGTAGTTCTGGTTGGTCAGCCGGATAAATCCCGAAACGTTGTCTCCGAGGTCGGCGCCGGCATGCAGCTGGGTCCGCAAGCGGAAGACCGACCAGTTGTCGAAATCATTGGTGTCGTCGAAATCCCATACATTGTCAAAGGAATATCCCCGGAACCGGACATGGCCGCCGAGATCGATTTCCGGGGGTTCCATGGCGTATGCCGGCAACGCCAGTAAAACCATCAATAATAGTAACAATAACTTTTTCATAGTCCCCTCCCTTTTTTGTCCGTTGCTTTTGTAGAGCCTCTTGATAAAAAAATGATCATAGTCGTTTGTCGAATATCTTCATAGATCATTTTCTATGCGGATGTCAATATCGGGAAGGCCGGGAAATGCGGATATAAAAAGCGTAGTCGAATTTCTTTTGAATGCGTTTCTAAAAAAATCCGGATGGCGGTTTTTCCGCCATCCGGATTGAAATGGTTAACCGGTTTTTTGCGCCGTTTCCGGCTGTTACTGTTTCTGCATTTCCTCGTCTCTAAGCACGCGGCGCAACACCTTGCCCACCGGGGACACCGGGATTTCGTCGCGGAACTCGATTTGTTTGGGCCGTTTGTAGCCGGCCATGTTTTGTTTGCAAAATTCCCGGATTTCTTCTTCTGTGGCCTCCTCGCCGGGTTTGAGCTTGATGTAGGCTTTGACCGCTTCCCCGCTTTTGTCGCTTGGCACCCCCACCACGGCGGCAAGCTCGACCTTGGGATGTTGAAATAAAATGTCTTCCACGTCTCTGGGATAGACATTGAAGCCGCCGACTAAGATCATGTCCTTTTTGCGGTCGGTGATGGTAATATAGCCGTTTTCGTCGATATGGCCGATATCGCCGGTGAGAAAATACCGTTTGCCTTCGATTTCACGGAACACCGCCTGGTTTTCCTCCGGCCGGTTCCAGTAGCCTTTCATGACCTGGGGGCCGGAAATGGCGATTTCACCGTCTTCGCCCCGGGCCAGTTCGGCCTGACCGGTGTCGAGGTCCACGATTTTGACATCCGTGCCCGGCACCGGAAAGCCGATGGAGCCGATTTTGCGCTTGGTCGGGTCGGTCGGGTTGGAGGTGGCCACCGGGGCGGTTTCACTCAAGCCGTAGCCCTCGAATATCACGGCACCGGTTTTGGCTTCAAACTGTTTGCAGACCTCGGGCGGCAGGGGGGCGCCGCCGGAAAAGCAGCCGATCAGCGAGGTCAGGTCGAATTTGTCGAGCAGGGAATGATTGGTAAAGGCCACAAAGACCGTGGGCACGGCCGGCATGATGGTGGCTTTGTATTTTTCCACGGCTTTTAATACATCGGTAAACGGCGGTTTGCCGCCCCGGGGATCGGGAATGCAGACCAGCCGGCTGCCCGAGGCACATGCCGAGAGCATGCAGACGGTCAGGCCGAAGCTGTGGTACCAGGGCAGCACCCCGAGATAGGTGTGAAATCCGCCGTGCCGCAGTTTTTCCGGCTTGCCCCCGGGTTCGTGGACCAGCCGGCCCCATTCCTCCAGCGCCGCGAGATTGTAGGCGAAATTGGTGTGGCAAAGCGCCGCGCCCTTGGGCCGGCCGGTGGTGCCGCCGGTGTAGATGATAAGCGCCAAATCTTCATTGGGGTCAATGTCGACGGCCGGCGGCTTCGGATCGGCAGCGGCGATGACGTCGTCGAAAAACAGGTGGGCCGGATCATGTTGGTCCGCCTTGGGGATTTTGCCCAGCAAGGACCCGAGTATCGCCTTGAACCGGGGCAGATAGGATTTGATGCTGCAATAGATGACGGTGTCAATGTGCGTATTTTTGACCGCCTCGACGGCCGTGGGGTAAAATTCGGGATGATCCATGCAAAACACCGCCTTGGCGCCGGCATCTTTTAGTTGATAGTTCAACTCGGATGCCGTGTACAGGGGGTTGCAGGTCACGCACACCCCGCCGGCTTTCAAAATGCCGAAAAAAATTTCCGGGTATTGGGGGATATTGGGCAGAAAAATCGCCACCCGGTCGCCCTTTTGAATACCGGAAGAGGCCAGGAAGCTGGCGATGCGGTCGGCCGTGTTCTTGACTTCGGCAAAGCTCCGGGTGGCGTCATTGAAAATGGTAAACACCTGGTCGGGATAATCCCGCGCCGAATCTTCGAGAAGCTCGGGCAGCGGTTTTTCGTAATCGGCGACTTCGCGGGCGACGCCTTCGGGCCATAGGTCGGTGGGCCAGGGTTGAGATGCCATAGCTCGGCTCCTTCATGTTGAAGTTGTCGATTGTGGCCATGAGATTCGGCCGGTGGATGGAATGTTTTGTTAGTATTACAAATTTCAATCGAGATGTCAAATAAAGCCTCGGGGCAAACGGCCATATTTTGTGGCAGACCAACGCAGGAAAACCCAATGTGGTATTTTATGCGTGGACCGGGTCCGGCGTCGGTGTCCGGCACCGGCAGGGACTACCGGGTGTGAAACCGGTGTCGAATGTCTTGTTCCACCGAAAAGATGACCTCGGGATGTCGTTGAAAACGCTGCTGGAGCCGGTATGCCTGCGATTCGAGGGGAATCCGGTGGTATTCGAACCGATGGGCCATCCAGCTTTGCATATATTGCCGAACGAATCGTTCCGGGGTCAGGCACCTGTACTGGGCCACGTGAACGGCTTCATGAAATATCAATGCGGTCATGTCCGTGTGGCCGATCATTTCGTCGGCTATGACAATGGTGTCAATAAAGGTAATGCCCGCGGCAAAGCCGAAGCCGAAGAAAGGGGTAAAACCCGATTTTTCAAGAAACACGGAAAACGGCGGCTCATCGATCCGGGCCACTTTCCGAATCCGAATCCGGTCCATTGTAAGGCCTTCAAAAAAGGGGGCAATCCGGGAAACAGTGGTCCTGTCGATCCGATGGCTGTGGCGACGGTGCCGGTTTCGTTGTTGTCGCAGCCACCGGTGGCCTTCGGATGCCGGGTATGTGGGGATCGGATCATACATAACGCACTTATTTGATTTTAAATATGATTATGAAATTGATTCTGTCAACAGGTTTTGGCCCTCTTTATTAAAGACCGGAAACCATCCGGCCGATAAGAAAGGCGAGCGGTTGACGGCATTGCCGCAAAGCCGCCGGAAATGCCCGCATTCAAGGAAATGCGGGAAATCAAATATCGGGATATGAAAAGGTAAGGACAAGCGCATGTTGGATTCAGGACAGGGGTTGTTGGACCTGAAGGGGGTGAAAAACGGCGCCGGCGCAGGACAAAACAAAGGCAAAAATGCGGACAATGCGATAGGTTCCGAATCCGGGGACAACCGGCAGGATTTTGTCGGAAGGCTTCGCAGCGCCGCTGGCGCCGATACCGCCCGGGCAGAAGAAAAAGGGGAGCCAAAAGCGGTGCAGGGCGGCAACGCAAGAAAAAACGGCGAACATGCCGGTATTTTGGCGCTGACCGTAAATCCGCAAGCTTCACAAAACAGCCCGGGACCGGCGGTAAAAGCCCGGTTGCAGCAACTGCTGCAATCCATCCATGCGGGTGATTTTTCCGCGGCCAAGATGGAAGAGGTCCTCGAAGGTTTAAAAGACGGACAAAATCCGGGAGCCGAAATCGATCCGGCTGCCGTATTGGCCTTTTGGATGCAGTCGCAACACATGGCATCTGTTCCGGGTAAATCCCCGGGCGCTGCGGGCGGCAATGAGGCGGGTATCGACTTGAGATCGCAGCAAACGGCGCTGGGCGACATCGGAAAAGGCGGCATCGGTCAAAAAAATCTGCGGCAACAGTTGGCGCGGTTGCGCCAGGCGGCAGACGTCGGTGCGGGGGCCAACGGGCAGAAAGCCGAATCCATTGAGGCCAGGAATTTGAAAGCCCTGACCGAAAGTCTGGCCAACCCGCCCTCGGAATCGGCGGCAAAAGACGGCGCGATTTCCCGAAAGCAGTTGGCACAGATGCAACAGGTTTTAGCCGATACGGCCGGTAAAACAGCAGCGGCCAAAACGGCTGAAAAGAAAAATTCTGAAGGGGGTGCGTCAAGAGAAAACGGCGTGAATGCCCATCTTAGGCAGTTTTTAAACGCCCTGGCCGATCAACTGCAGCAAAAAACTGCCGCCGGGACGGAAAAGCCGGCGGAAATGGCGTTAAAAGATATTCAGGCGCAGGCACAAAAGATAGAAGATGCCGCACAGGCGTTAAAACAAATGGGTGCCGGCCACACCGAAGGCCGGGCGGCTTCCGGTAAGGAAGCGCCTTCCCCCATGACCGAGCCCGTGGTGTCGACCCAGCATTGGGCCGACGCCGGGGCAAAAGCCGGCAATTTGCCGTCTGCCTCCGGCCCGTTTTCTCCTGCCGGCCAGGCTGACGGATTTGGTAAAAGCGCCCAGTCGGCTGAAAACCAGATTGTCAGTCAGGTTTTTGTCCGGCTTTTTTCCGGGGCCGGCAAAGGCTCCGGGAGCATGACGATCCACATGCATCCCCCGGAGCTGGGAAAGGTCCGGGTGCGGGTGGTTTCGGATCAGGGCAAATTAAACGTCCATCTCCATCCCCAGAACCAGCAGGTCATGGGGGTTTTGGAAAAACATTTGCCGACTTTGCAGCAGTCTTTGGCCGATCAGGGCGTGGTCCTTTCCGATCTGGATGTCAGCGTCGACAATTCCGGAGAGCAGGACATGTCGCAGTTTGAAGAGCAGGGGTTTTCATCGGCCCGCCGGGATTTTTCCGCCTTTGAAGAAGACGGCGAAAATGAGGATACAAAGCAATTATCCCCCGATCCGGTCCAATCCGACGGTTCGGCACAGGGATTGAGTTTACGGGTATGAAGACAGGAGGATAAAGTCAATGGACAGCATTTCCGCATTGCAGCAGTTCGGCTCCGGCAGCGATCTCAAGTCAGGCGCCCAGGAATCGGACCTGGGCAAGGACGATTTTTTAAATCTTTTGGTCACCCAGTTGAAAAACCAGGATCCGCTAAAGCCCAGTGACCCGACGGAATTCACCTCGCAGCTCGCCGAGTTCAGTTCCCTGGAGCAGCTCCAGAACATCAAAGACGGCATGGAGTCCCTGAATGATGTTGAAAACGGGTTTGGCCGCATCGAAGCCCTCTCCCTTATTGATAAAAACGTGGTGGCCGAATCCAATGCTTTCCAATTCGAAGGCCAGCCGGTGGAAATGGGGTGCCGGCTGGAACAATCCGGGGAGAAGGCCATGATTAATGTAAAAAATGACAGCGGCCAGGTCGTGGATCAAATCGCGGTTTCCGATCCGTCTGCCGGGGAGCATTTTTTCCGGTGGGACGGCACGGACGGAGACGGAAAGTCTATGCCCACCGGCCGGTATCACCTTGAAGTCTCTGCCGCCGGGAAAGAGGGCGAAAAAGTCAATGCAACGCCGTTGGTTGCCAGCCGGGTTACAGGGGCGGATTTTTCCGACGAGGGCAATCGGCTGCTGACCACCAGCGGGGAAGTCATGCTTTCGGAAGTCACCAGGGTCAAAAATCCGACAGTTTCTGGGGCAAGTCAATAATAAGACGCGGTGTAAGCGGCACTGTTTTCCGTAAAACCCGTTTCTTCCGGAGCCGTTTATTGGACCGAATTTGCACGATTTTCAAGTTTTCAATCGGTGCGTCAAAATCCAAATTCCGGCTATCCGGTTGGCTCCGGTAAGTGACGAGTCGGCGATTTGTTTTTTTCTATTCTCGCGCAAAGCCGCCAAGAGCGCCAAGAATGGCTTGAAAACTTTGCGTCTCGGCACAAAAATTGGCTGTTACTGGAGTAAATCGGATAAGCAAAATCAAAATTTCAGCCGGGGCCGGTCTCGCGAGACCGGCCTTTTTTTATTTAAAAAGAAGGTGTTGCGCCCCATGCGCCGTTTCCGCCATTTTTCGGCGCCCTTGTTCTTTTTCGTTGGTATGAAGCTTGCAAATAGTGCGGGGAATTATAGTGCGGGCAATTGAGGAGATCGGGTTTTATGGATTATTCGACACTTGTGGGACTGATCGCGGCTTTCGGCCTCATGGTCATGGCGATCATGACCGGCAGCAGCATCGCGGTTTTCTTTGAACCCCAGTCACTGATGATCGTGGCCGGCGGGACCCTGGGGGCGCTTTTGGTGCATTATCCCTTCGGCGAGGTGTTCCGGGCCTTTTCCGTGGCCCAGAAAACCTTTTTTTTCAAGGATATCGCCCCGACCCGCTTGATTGAACAGCTCACCGAATTTGCCGGCAAGGCCCGGAAAGAAGGGTTGTTGTCATTGCAGTCCAAGGCCAAGGAAGTCGATGACCCGTTTCTGGTCAAGGGCCTGCAGATGGCCGCCGACGGCCAGGAACCCGAGGCCCTGGAGCAGATGTTGGTCCGAGAGATTGACTATCTCCGGGAACGCCATGAAAGCGGCGCGGAAATTTTTGCCTCCCTGGGCACTTATTCTCCGGCCATCGGGATGGTCGGCACCCTGATCGGTCTGGTGCAGATGCTCCAGTCGATGGATGATCCGTCCACCATCGGCCCGGCCATGGCGATTGCGTTGCTGACGACCTTTTACGGATCGGTTGCCGCCAACGTGATTTTTCTGCCCATGGCCGGCAAGTTGCGGACCCGGTCCCAGAGCGAACTGTTGAAAAAGGAACTGATCGTCGAGGGAATGAATTCGATTCTTGCGGGCGAAAACCCGCGCATCATGGAGCAGAAGCTCCATGCCTATCTCCAGCCCAAGGACCGGCAGAGCGTATTTAAAAAAAAGGGCAAATAAGCCGGGGGGCCGATTTTTTGGCGATGGCTGCAAACTTTTTCGCAACGATCCGGCATTGGGGAAAATATTTGCCCTCACGATAAAGAACGAAACGTTTTCATCTTGATTCATTCACAAAAGGAGATGCCGCAATGGCCAAGGAATCCGAATCGCAGGAAAAATCCACAGGCTCAAAAAATATCTTGTTTCTCGTGGGCATCGCGCTGCTGGTGTTGTTGGTTGCCGGCGGGGTGGCCGGGGCATACCTGCTCGGTACCGTCAATTCGGAAAAAAGCGACGATTCGTCGACCGAGGAAAAACCATCGGCCCCGGCAGAAAAAAAAGATCTCGGCCCGCTTGTGGAGATGGAGGATTTTGTCGTCAATATCCGGCATAACGACACGAGCCGTTTTTTGAAAGTCGGCATCAGCCTCGAAGCCAAAGACAAGGCCAGCAAACAGGCCATTGCCAATCGGATGCCCCAGATTGCCGATGCCGTTTTGCTGATGGCGGGCAATAAGCGTTTCGATGAGATCAAGGACCTGCAGGGCAAAATGCAGCTCAAGGCCGACCTGCTGGCCCGCATCCAGGAGCTGTCCGGCAAGGGAGAGGTCGTCAACCTGTTTTTCACCGATTTTGTGGTCCAGTAACGGCGGGGGGATCCGTGGAACGCATTTTAAACCAGGAAGAAATCGATCAACTGCTGTCGGCTTTCGATGACGGACAGATTGATGCCCAGTCGGGTGCCGAAGCCGAAAGGAGGCAGGCGCCGGCTGCTGCCGCGGAAAAGCAGGTGATCCGCATTGACCTGACCCGGGGCCAGAACTACAGCAAGTGGCGCATTGCCAACCTGGACGTGGTCTTTAACGCCTTTTCCCGCTATTATTCCATTGCCCTGTCCAATCACCTGCAGCAGGGCGTAACGGTCAGCAAAGGGGAAATCGTTTCCCGCCTTTTTGATGATTTCATGGTCAATCTCAAGGAACCCGGCGTATTCGGCGCCTTTTCCCTTGATCCATTAAAGGGCCGGGGCCTGTTCGTGCTGGATAAGAAACTGTGCTTCGGCATGGTGGAGTTAATGTTTGGCATGTCCGGGGCCTCGGAATTTGTTTTTCCGGACCGGGAGGTCACCGCCATCGAGGCCAATATCATGCGCTCGCTCATGGCGGAGGGCTGCCAGACGTTCAACCGGGCCTTTGCCTCCCTGGACCATTTAAATTCAGAGCTTTCGCGGGTGGAGACCAACGGGAAGCTGCTCAATATCCTGGCTCCGGATACGGAAGTCATCCAGGTCAGCTATACCGTGCAGGTGGGATCACTGGAAGGCGAGATGCTGCTGGTCATTCCGTATTTTTCACTGGAGCCGTTCAAGGACCGGCTCAGGGAAGACGGTCTGCGGGTGGCTGACAGCAAAAAGCAGGGCAACTGGGGCAAGCACCTCGAAAAGGAAGTCAGCAACATGGAAATCAGTGTTGCTGCAACCTGGGGGGAATTGACCTTGACGATCCGGGAGCTTTTGGGATTGGAAGCCGGCGATATCATCGGTTTTGATTACGATGAAAAAGCCCCCATCAAGGTCATGGCCGGCCAGAGTACCAAATACCGGGCCCAGCCCGGTCTGCGGGACGGGAAAAAGGCGATTCGTCTTGTACAACAACAATCTTTTGGAGTCTAAACCATGGCAGAAGACAAAAAAAATGACAATGGCGGCAGTCTGGAAAACCCGGGATCGGGCGCCGAAAAAGGCAGTGATGCCGGTGCCCGGGGCATCGATTTTCTCCTTGATGTGCCATTGCAGGTCACCGTCGAGGTGGGCCGGACGCGGATGCTGATCAAGGATTTTTTGCAGATGAAGGAAGGCGGGGTGATTGAGCTGGACAAGCTCGCCGACGAACCGCTGGATCTGTATGTCAATTCGCGGCTCATCGCCCGGGGCGAGGCCGTGGTGGTTAACGAAAAATTCGGCCTCCGGTTAATTGACGTGGTCAGTACATCCGAACGGCTGGAAAAGCTGGGGTAATCTGCAATGCGGCCTTTACTGTTGATGATCATCTGCATGGTGCCTTCTCCGCTCTGGGCATCGCCGGGCGAACCGGTAAACATGTTTGCCGCCGGAATGAAACTTCTGGTGGGCTTGGCCTTTGTCATCGGGCTCATGTTGCTGTTTCACGTCTTAAACCGAAAGGGGTTTCTCTTTTTGCAGGGCCGCAGTGGCGGCCGGATCCAGATTGTCGAAACCCGGCCGGTGGGGGGACGAAAATCATTGTGTTTAGTCGAGGTGCGCGGTGAGCAGATCCTGCTGGGCATCGGAAACGATCGAATCGATTGCCTGCATCATTTCGGTCCCCGGTTTGAAGAGGAATTGCAGGCGCAGGTTGAGACGGAAAAATGAAACGCAAAACCGCGGTTGTCCTATTGTTGATCCTGGCCGGCATCTTTTTGTGCGCCGGGGCGGCCCTGGCCGCAGACGGGCCCAACCTGAGCCTTTCCATGGGCGACAGTGAGGGGCCGGCCCAGACGTCGACCGTGCTCCAGGTGATGCTTCTGCTCACGGTGCTGAGCATGGCGCCGGCCATTTTGCTGATGACCACGTCTTTTATCCGCATCGTGGTGGTGCTGTCCTTTCTGCGCCAGGCCATGGGCACCCAGCAGATGCCGCCGAACCAGATCATTATCGGCCTGGCCATGTTTTTGACCTTTTTTATCATGTCCCCGGTTTTTAACCAGATCAACACCGATGCCGTGCAGCCGTATCTCGCCGAAGAAATCGGGGAAAAAACGGCCCTGGACCTGGCCGTGACCCCCATGCGCGAATTTATGTTCTCCCAGGTCCGGGAGGCGGATCTGGAGCTGATGACCGAGCTGGCCGGCGACAATGCCCCGTCCAATCGAAAAGAGGTCTCCACCCTTTCGCTGATCCCGGCTTTTATGCTTTCGGAGTTAAAGCGCGCCTTTCAGATCGGGTTTATGGTCTTTGTTCCGTTTCTGGTCATCGACATGGTTACGGCCTCGGTGCTGATGACCATGGGGATGTTGATGCTGCCGCCGATTATCATTTCCCTGCCGTTTAAAATCCTGTTGTTCGTCTTGGTCGATGGCTGGAACTTGATCGTCGGCTCCCTGATGCAGGGGTTTTACTGATGACTGCCGGGACGGCTCTTTTTGACCATAAACAATCGGATGCCCGCTATCGCCTGCGGTGACGGCGCGGAATACGGGAAGTGGATATGATCGCTGATTTCATAGAGCAAAGATGGGACCGGATTCTGGTGCGAAGCGACGTGCTGGTTTCGCTGGGGCTGGTGATGATTTTGCTGGTCATGATCATTCCCATGCCGGCCATGCTGCTGGACCTGTTTCTGGCGTTAAACATCACGGTGGCGTTGATGATTTTAATCATCACGCTCTATGTGGAAAAGTCGCTCGAGTTTGCCATCTTTCCCACCGTGTTGCTGATCACCACCCTGTTTCGCCTGTCGTTAAACGTGGCCTCCACCCGGTTGATTCTGCTTTACGGAGAAACGGGCGAGTATGCCGCGGGCAAGGTGATCCAGTCGTTTGGCCAGTTCGTGGTGGGCGGCAATTACGTGGTGGGCATCGTGGTTTTTCTCATCCTGGTGGTCATCAATTTTATTGTCATCACCAAGGGCGCCGGCCGGGTTGCCGAAGTGTCGGCCCGTTTTACCCTCGATGCCATGCCGGGCAAACAGATGGCCATTGACGCGGATTTAAACGCCGGGGTGATTACCGAGCAGCAGGCCCGGGCCCGCCGGGAGGAAATTACCAGCGAGGCCGACTTTTTCGGGGCCATGGACGGGGCAAGCAAGTTCGTGCGCGGCGATGCCATCGCCGGCATTGTCATTACCATGATCAATATCTGCGCCGGCTTTATCATCGGTGTCGCCCAGAAGGGCATGCCGCTGATGGAAGCGGCCCAGAATTATACGACCCTGACCATCGGCGACGGGCTGGTCAGCCAGATCCCGGCGCTGATCATCTCCACGGGTGCGGGGATTCTGGTTTCGCGAAGCGGCGGCCTGGGCGATTTCGGCACCCAGCTCAAAAACCAGTTCAGCTTCAATGTCCGCGCCGTCTGGGTCGTGGGCGCGATTTTATTCGGTTTTGCCCTGATTCCGGGACTGCCGTTTGTGCCCTTTGTGGTGCTGTCGCTGCTGATGTTTACCCTGGCCTTTTTCATCGGCAAGCAGCAGCGCAGTGATGCCGCGGCCGAGGCAGCCGCAGCCACGGCCGATGCTCCGGCCGAGGATGCGGAAGAAAACTATGAGCAGATGCTGTCGGTGGATTTGCTGGAACTCGAGGTGGGCTACGGGTTAATCCGGTTTGTCGATGCCGCTCAGGACGGGGAGTTGTTGAACCGGATCCGATCGATTCGCAAGCAGTTTGCCCTTTCCCTGGGCTTTATCATGCCCCCCATCCACATCAAGGACAATTTGCAGTTAAAACCCAACGGCTACCGGCTGCTGCTCAAAGGCGTGGCCGTGGCCTCTGCCGAGATGATGCCCGAGCAGTACCTGGCCATGGATTCGGGCAATGTCACGGAAAAAATGAAAGGCACCGCGGCCGTGGAGCCGGCTTTCGGCCTGCCGGCCATCTGGATCTCCGAAGACAAGAAGGAACGGGCCCAGATGGCGGGCTATACCGTGGTGGACTGCAATACGGTCATGGCCACCCATATCAGTGAGGTGGTGAAAAATCACGCCCACGAACTGCTCGGCCGCCAGGAGGCACAGAACTTGCTAGATAATGTGGCAAGAGATTATCCCAAACTCGTCGAAGAATTAATTCCCAATCTAATGAGCCTGGGCGGGGTACTGAAAGTGATGCAGAATTTATTGCGGGAAGGCGTTTCCATCCGGGATTTGCGCACGATTCTCGAAACCCTGGCCGACGTGGCCCCCCAGGTACAGGATCCGGATATATTGACCGAATACGTCCGCCAGGCCCTGGCCCGCCAGATCAGTTCGGCCGTGACCGCCGACGGGGAGACGCTTTCCATTATCACCCTGGATCAAAGCGTGGAAGAGGCCATCCAGCATTCGGTCAAAAACAGCGGGCCGGGCGGTGGGATGGCCCTGGAGCCGAAAAAGGCACGGGCGATTCTCGAGGGCATCGGCCGCCAGCTTGAGCAGTTTACAGGGGGCATGACGCCGGTGCTGCTGGTGTCTGCGGCCATCCGTCTGCACGTCAAAAAGTTGACGGAACAATATTTTCCCGGCCTGGCCGTCATTTCCCACAACGAGGTAACCCCCCAGGTCAAAATTCAATCACTGGGTACGGTGGGCCTTAATGCAAAATAAAGACAAAACCCCGGCGTTGAAAACCGTGACCGTGGCCGGAAACGAGGACTGGTAAGCCATGACATCCCGACGAAGCGACCAGGCCGACACCTTGCGGGGATTGCGCGGCGAA
>JBNJEA010000072.1:0-15489 GCA_051745395.1 Thermodesulfobacteriota bacterium
AAGCTTTTATTCATAATATTAAATATTAACTCAGGCTCTGAAATACCGGCTGGCCGGGGCCCCCGGCGAAATCGGGTTTATCAGCGCGGTATCCCATCATTTCTGCAATGAATGCAACCGCCTCCGGCTGACCGCCGACGGGCAGATCCGCAGTTGTTTGCTTTCCGATATCACCACGGACATCAAGACCCCGCTGCGCAATGGGGCAACAGAGGCCCAACTGGCAAACGTCATCGCCGAAGCGGTGGAAAAAAAGCCGTTGGAACACGACCCGGCCATTGGGCAGCGCAGCGCCCGGATGGTTTCCATCGGCGGGTGATGATTGAAGTGGCGCTGCTGCGCCCCGGCCTGCCCTTCCTCCGCCTTGATCCTTAAAAAAAACGGATTGACAACTCACTCAGTTTTTGGCACACAATAACATTTTCCGAACAAGTGTTCGGAAAAAGACGCCTTATTTTTTAGTGCCGGAACGAAACCCAACGGAGGGCGATTGAGCCGAAAAGAAGCCATCATGGCATGCGCCACCCGCCTGTTTGCCGAAAAGGGATTCGTGGGCACTTCGACCGTCGAAATCGCCGAAGCCGCCGGGGTAGCCCACGGTACCCTGTTTTATCACTTCAAAAACAAGCAGGGCATTATCTATGAAATCTTTCAAACCAACGGCCGCAAATACGTCGAAGAGCTTTATGCCGCCGCAGCCGTTCAATGCGCGGGGATTGAAAAAATCAATGCCATCATTGCGTTCCAGGACACATACAGCAAGCGCAACAAGCAGCAACTGCTGATTTTTTTCCGCGACTTTCCGGGCCCGCTAAACACCGGCAGCCCGGTGGCGGAACTGATCCGATCCATTCACCAACAAGTCCTTGATTTAATCCGCCACAGCCTTCAAACCGGCATCGCCGACGGCACGGTGGAAACCGACGACATAGAAAAAACCACGTGCCTGATCAACAGCATGATTTTCGGCATCACCCACATGGACCTGATGGGACCGGTGCCGATGCCGGCTTTGACGGAAAGTGCCATTGCATTCTGCCGGCGGGCGCTAACACCGGGGCAAGGAAAGATTTCCGTATAAAACTTTTTAACTGCCAAAACCGATGAAAACGGAACCAAAAACAAGGGCGACGACCATGACAACGCATCCAGGCAAATACCTGATTTGGCTGTGCACCCTGCTGGCGGCCACCGGGCTGATAGCCGGGCCCCTTTACGCCGCCGGCCAGGCAAAAACCGATCCGATGACCCTTAAACGGGCCTACCGGACGGCACTGGACCAAAACGAGCAGGTCAAGGTATCGGACGAAAATCTGCGCCAGGCCAGAAAAGACATCGGCGTGGCCGAATCCAATCTTTACCCGCAGATTTCGGCCGATGCGGTCTATACGCAAAAAAAGGAAGTCGATTTCGGCACGGGCAGCGGCGGCGCCGGCGGCCCCGACCTGTCGGCCTTTGGCTCGCCGGATAACTACGGCACCTTCACCCTGGGGCTCAAGCAACACATTTACCAGTGGGGCAAGGTCTGGTCCGGCAAGCGGATCGCCGAGCATTACTTCGAAAGCTCCCGGTATCGCCACATCCGCCAGGTGCAGCAGATCCTCTATCGGGTCAGCGTCCGCTACTACGAGGTCCTGCTGGGCCGGCGTTCCATTGAAATCGCCGAAAATGCCGTCAAACGGGCCAAACACCAGCTCGAACGCGCCGAGGCAAAATTCGAGGTCGGCGTGCTGACCCGCACCGACGTGCTGCGGGTGGAGGTGCAGGCGGCCCAGTCCCGGGAAGAACTCGAACGGGCCAGAAACGACTATGATATCGCCCGGGAAAAACTGGCCCTGGAAATGGGCATCGACAAGGTAGGGGCCGAAATTGCCGAACCTGCCGAGCAGGCATTTGAGGGCACGCCGGTCTCTGAGCTGTTTGAGCGGGCGCTTGCCCATCGGAAGGATTTTACCCAGGCCAAAAAGCAGCTCCGGGGGGCCAGCGAGCAGGTGGCGTTTGAACGCGCCGATTTTTTCCCCAACCTGAGCCTAAAGGGCGAATACACGCTCACGGACGAAGAGGAGCTGTTTTACGGAAAAGACTACGACTGGCAGGCCAACCTGGTGCTGTCCTACCCGCTTTTTACCGGCTGGAAAAACAGCGCGGAACTCGGGCGGGCCAGGTCAGAGAAAAGCGAGGCCCGCTACGCCCTGAACCGTTTGAAAAAAGAAATCCGAAACGAGGTCCGAAGTGTCTATCTCGATATCCAGACCCAGAAAAAAGTCATCGCCCAACTCAAACAACAGGTCAAATCCGCCCGGCGAAACTATGAGCAGGTCACAGCCCAGTTCGAAGAGGGCCTGCTGACCGCCGTGGACCAGATCGATGCCTTCACCGCCCTGGTCGAAGCGGAAAACCGCCTGGCCCAGTCCTATTATTCCTTCCAGCTCGACCTGATCCGGCTGGAGCTGGCGGTGGGAACATTTCAAAGCGATTTGCTGCAAAAGGAGCTGTTCAATGAAACCCAATCCTAAACATGGCCTGCGCCTTTTCCGATATGGTGCCTTCCTGTTGCTGATCATAGCGGCAACCGGCTGCAACGGGGCGGCAAACGGACAAAACGGTGAAAACGAGTCCGAGGCCGAGTCCGAGTCCTGCGTCCCCGTGGATATGGCCGAGGTCCAGACCCGGGACCTGCAGCGCATCGTCGACGGCATCGGCACGCTGGAGGCCCGGCAGCGGGTGATGATCCGGCCCGAGGTCGGCGGCGTGCTCGAATCCGTCCATTTCGAGGAAGGCAACACGGTGGAAGAAGGCGAGCTGCTGTTTTCCGTCGATGACGATAAAATCAGGCATGAACTCGATGCCCGGCAGGCCGGGCTGGAAGAAGCCAGGGCCAATCTCGAAAACGCGCAGCTGATCTACAAACGCCGGCAGCAGCTGTTTAAGCAGGAGCTGGGCACCGAAGAGGCCCGGGATGAGGCCCGCGCGCGCTACGAAGCCCTGACCGCCCGGGTCAAACGAATCCGCGCCGAAATTGAAAACATCAAGGAAAGCCTTGCCGACACGAAAATCCGGGCCCCTTTTGACGGCATTGCCGGCGAACGGCTGGCCGACCCGGGCGAAGTGATCGCCGAAGGCACCGCACTGGTTTCCATGGTGGAAACCGGTCAGCTCGAAATCGCCTTTACGATCCCCGAACGCCACCTGGCGCAGGTCCAAAAAGGCCAGCAGGTCGAGCTGACCGTTTCGGCCTTTCCCGAGGAAAAATTTTCCGGATCGGTTTATTTCATCAGCCCCCATATCCGGCAAGACACCCGGAGTCTGCTGGTCAAGGCCCATATCGAAAACGACGATTTGCGTCTTTCACCCGGGGGCTTTGGCGCCGTGGAGCTGGTGACAGCCACCCGCAGCGACCGGCCCGTTATTCCCGAAGAAGCGCTGGTGCCCACCCGGACCGGTTACATGGTCTTCGTGGTAAAAGACCAGCGGGCCAAGGGCCGGGAAGTGGACATCGGCTTAAGAAACCCCGGTATTGTGGAAATCACGGGGGGGCTGGAACCCGGGGAAACCATTGTCCGGGCCGGCCATATTTCGGTAAATGAGGGGGCGAAGGTGTGTGAGCGAAAGTCTTAAAACGCTTGTTGCCAATACAAGATTATGGTTACCCAGAAAACTCCAGCTGTTTATTTTTATCCCCGAATAAAAATAGCATGAAAGCCACTATATAAGGCATAAAGAACATTGTTCCGCCCGTCATGCCCGCGTAGGCGGGCATCCAGTTTTCCAGATTGCAAAAAAATTCCTGGATGCCTGCCTTCGCAGGCATGACAGCCGGGAAAGAATACTTTTTACTGTAAGGTCCTGCCAGTCATGATGCTTTGATACAATATACGGAATCACTGACTGGTCAATAAATCCAACAATCAAATGGTGCACCTGCTATTATGATCTGGAATCTCTGCATACGACGCCCCGTTTTGACCACGGTGATTTTTCTGGTCATCTTTATCTTCGGCATCTTCGGCTACAACCAGATGCCGGTCCGGGAATTTCCGGACGTCGATTTTCCCATCGTCAACGTCAGCATCATCCTGCCGGGCGCCGACCCCGACGTCATTGAAACCGAGGTGGTCGAACCCCTGGAAGAAGAATTAAACACCATCGAGGGCATCAAGGAAATCACTTCCACGAGCCGCGAGCAGGTGGGGATCGTCACCGTGGAGTTCGAGCTGGACAGAGACATCGACCTGGCCGCCCAGGACGTGCGCGACCGGGTGACCCGCGCGCGGCCGGACATGCCCGACGACATTGAAGAACCCATTATCCGGAAAGTCGACCCGGACGCCCAGTCCGTCATGTGGATCGCCCTGGATGGCGACCGCCGCTGGGACCCGGTCCGGATGACCGAATACGCAGACACGGAGATCAAAAACCAGCTCGAACGGCTGCCGGGCGTCGGCCAGATCATCATCGGCGGCGAGCGCAAATACGCCGTCCGGATCAAATTGGCCCCCGAAAAGCTGGCGGCGCATCAATTAACCGTCCAGGATGTCATTAATAAGATCCGCGCGGAAAACGTCGATATCCCGTCGGGCCGGATTGAAAGCAAATCCCGGGAGTTTCTGGTCAAAACCGAGGGGCAGTTCTCGGGCCCGGAACCGTTTAACGACATGATCATCACCCACCGGGACGGCGCCCCCGTGCGGCTGCGCGACGTGGGCCAGGCGGTCGACGGGGTGGAAAACGACCGCAACGTGGCCCGATATAACCAGAACCAATCCGTGGGCCTCGGGGTCATCAAACAATCCGATGCCAACCTGGTCGACGTGGTCCAGCGGATCCGGGAAGAACTTAAAACCGTTTCCGATCAATTTCCGCCCGGGCTGGAATACCATATTGCTTCCGACGATTCGAGCTACATCAAGGAAAACATCAATGACTTGATCACCACCATCTTCATGGCCACGGGTTTGGTGGCGCTCGTTATTTTGTTGTTCCTCGGCAGCCTGCGGGGCACGATTATCGCCGGCCTGGCAATACCCACCTCGCTTCTGGCCGGCATGGCGGCAATTTTTTATTTCGGCTTTTCATTAAACGTGCTGTCCCTGCTGGCCTTTATCCTGGTAGTCGGGCTGGTGGTCGATGATGCCATCGTGGTGCTGGAAAGCTGCTACCGCCACATGGAATACGGCGCCGAGGCCAAGCCGGCGGCCCGGACCGGGACCACGGAAATCGCCTTTGCCGCCATCGCCAACACGCTGGCGCTGAGCTCCGTGTTTATCCCGGTGGCGTTTATGCCGGGCATGATCGGCCGGTTTTTCTTCGAGTTCGGCATCAGCGTAACCGTTACCGTCCTGGCCTCCACGTTTACCGCCCTGACACTTACGCCCATGCTCTGCTCCCGGTACTTAAAGGCCCCGACCGAACAGACACGCCGGCCGTTGCTGCTGCGGTTTACCGATGCCTTTTTCCGGATGCTCGAAGCCGTCTACCGGCCCGTACTCGATGCCGCCCTGCGCTGGCGCACCGTGACGGTATTGATCGCCATTGGCGCAATGGCGGCGGGGCTTTTCTTTTTAAACCGCCTGGAAACCGAGTTCGTCCCCAGCATCGACCGGAGCAAGTTCGTCATTTCCTATGAAACCGTGGAAGGCTCCACCGTAGAGGCTACGGAAAAATACGGCAGCCAGATCGAAAACATCCTGGCCGGCGTGGAGGAGGTACGTTCCTATTTCATGGCCATCGGGCTGTCGCGCCAGGGACCGGGCAAGGCCAACGAAGGCTTCGCCTTTGTCCGCATGACCCACCACAGCCAGCGGAAACGCCCCCAGGATGCCGTCATGCAGGAGGTCCGTGAAAAAATCAACGACCTCACCGGGGTACGCGGCTACGTGCTGGCTTCCGCCGGCCCGGGCGGCGCCGAAGCCCCGCTGCAGGTCGTGCTCAAGCATTCGGATATCGATGAACTGGCAAAACAGCAGGAAGAAGTGATGCGCTGGATGCGCGATCAACCGGAATTCGTGGGCGTAAACTCCAATATGAAACTCGACAAGCCGGAAGTCCAGGTCAACGTAGACCGGGAAAGAGCCCAGGAAATGGGTATTACCGTGGCCGGGATTTCCAATACCCTGCGCTATATCTTCGGAGAGCCCAAAATATCGGAAATCGACCGGAAAGGCGAACGCTACGACGTCATCCCGGAAATCAACACCAAGCAAAATGTCCCGGAAACCATATACCAGTTATACACCCGCAATGACACCGGCCAGATGGTGTCGCTGGCCAACATCGTCGATATCGAAGAAGAAGTGGGCCCCAGCGAGGTGCACCATTTCAACCGCGGCCGGGCATCGACGATCAGTTCCCAGCTGCCGCCGGACGTACCTTTGGGCACGGCCATGGACAAGCTGCAAAATTACCTGGACAACGAAGTGCCTTCCGGCTTCCGTACGGCCATTACCGGCGAATCCCAGGATTTCAAGGAGTCGTTTTTTTACCTGACCATGGCACTGGTCTTTGCGGTGGTGTTTATTTTCCTGGTCATGTCCGGACAGTTTGAATCGTTTCTCCACCCGATGACCATCCTGATGGCTTTGCCCCTGGCCGGCGTGGGGGCCTTCGGGGCGCTCTACGCCCTGGACATGACCTTAAACATGTTCTCCTTTATCGGGCTGATCATGCTGCTGGGCCTGGTGACCAAAAACGCCATTTTGCTCATCGACTATGCCAACGTCCTGGTGGCCCGGGGCAATGCCGTCATGGAAGCCGCCCGCCAGGCCGCCCGGGTCCGGTTCCGGCCGGTGCTGATGACCGCCATTTCCACCATTTTGGGCATGCTGCCCATCGCCCTGGGCTACGGCGCCGGCGGCGAGGCGCGGATGCCAATGGGTGTGGCTGTTTCCATGGGCATGCTTGCCGCCACCGCCCTGACGCTGCTGGTGATCCCGGTGGTCTATACCCTGTTTGACGCCCTGCAGAGCCGGATTCTGCGCCACCGCCTGCTTACGATCGTGGTAATTGCGTTTGTGGCGGCGATCGTGGCAATGTATTACGTATATCGGTAATCGGTAAATAAAAGGTGGAAGGTTTAGGGTTCAAGGTTTAAGGTTTGAGGTTCAAGGTGTAGGGTGTAGGATGCAGGGTGCGGGGAAGTTCAAACAAAAAGAGACCCGACAAAACACGTGAATCAGTCTTATCTCAGTGCCTTAGTCCCTCAGTGCCTTAGTGCCTCAATATAAAAAGGAGCCCCTACTTTGAAGTTCGTCCATATCACGTTTCATTTCGAGTACAGCGATACCATCGAACAGGTTTTAGACCGGCACGGGATTGAAAATTTCGTGCGCTACCCCATGCGGGAAGGAAAGGACCGGGACGGCAAACACTTCGGCACCCAGGTCTATCCCGGCGCCACCACCGTGGTCCAGGCCCAGGTTGAAGATGACAAGGTTGAAGCCCTGTTTGCCGACCTCAAAGCCTTCCGCGATGAAAAGCGCTCCCACCATCACCTCGAAGCCGTGGTGCTGCCGATTGAACAGCGGCTCGGGGATTGAATGAGAGGAGGCTGCATCTGACGCAGTAGATGCGGTGAAATTGGAAATCGCTCAACCCCCAAGAAATCGTTGCAGAATGGCGCGGAGTGCGGGCTTGCGGATGGGCTTGGAAATGTAGTCATCCATGCCGGCCTCCATGCATTCCTGGCGGTGTTCTTCCATGGCATGGGCGGTCATGGCGACCACGGCAATATCGGAATGACCCTGGTCCCGGATCGCCTGCAAGGCCTCGAAACCATCCATTTCCGGCATCTGAATATCCATGAAAATCAAATCGAATTGATCCGGCGCGGCCGCATAGGTGTCCACGGCCTGCCGGCCGGTTTCGACCAGAGTAATTTCGCAGCCCGCCTTTTTGAGCATCATCTCGATGAGCTTTTGATTGACCGCATTGTCTTCGGCAATCAGCACCCGCGCCGAATCAAACGACAGGTCCGAAATGCTGACCTCGCGCGGCTGGCGCGGCAGGGCGGCGGCGCTTTCGCCCTGCCCGAGAAGCTGATTGAGGACCTGGAACAACCGTTCCCGCCGGACCGGCTTGACCAGAGACTGGTCAAATCCCACCTGGGCAAACAGCTCGGCATCGCGCTCCACGAGGTAGGATGCGGCGACCAGTGGCAGCCGGGCGATTTTTGGATTGTCCGAGGCCCGTATCTGCCGGGCGACCTCGTAGCCGCTCAAACCCGGCATGTGAATATCCACGATACAGCAATCAAACGGATTGCCGGCCATGATGGCCCGCTCGAGCGTCGGCAGCACCTCCATGCCGGCCCGCAGGTCGCTGCCCCGGATATTGGCGGATTTCAAGGCACTCGACAGTATATCGAGATTGGCCTGGTTGTCATCGACCACCAGCACCTGCTTGCCGGCCAGCCCGGCGGCCGCAGACTGCCAGCTTTCCTCTTTTTGCGACCGGCCGACCCAGGCCGTGAAATGAAAGGTACTGCCCACGTCCGGCTCGCTTTCCACCCAGATGTCGCCGGACATCAGCTGGGCCAACTGGCGGCAGATGGAAAGCCCGAGGCCGGTGCCGCCGTATTTGCGGGTGGTCGAACCGTCGGCCTGGTGGAAGGGCTCGAAAATGGTACGCTGCTTTTGCTCATCGATACCGATGCCCGTATCCTGGACCCGGGCATGGATTTTGACATGGTCTTTCCCGGATTCGGCCACATTGATGGCCAGCACGATTTCGCCGGTTTCCGTAAACTTGGGGGCATTGCCCATGAGGTTGGTCAGCACCTGCTGAAACCGGGTCGGATCGCCCTTCAAATAGGCCGGCACATCATCGCCCACCCGGCAGACGAGCTCAATGGGTTTTCTCCCGATCTGGGGCCGGACGAGTTCACAGACGTCGTAGGCCAGCAGCTCGGGGGAAAAATCGATCTTTTCCAGTTCCAGCTCCCCGGATTCGATTTTTGAAAAATCGAGAATGTCGTTGATCAAGTGCAGCAGGGCGTCGCTGCTGTTTCTGATCGTCCGGACGAAATCGAGCTGCGTGTCATTTAATTCCGTATCAATAAGCATATCGGAAAACCCGATCACGGCATTGAGCGGGGTGCGGACCTCGTGGCTGACATTGGCCAGAAACTGGCTCTTGGCCTGGTTTGCCGCTTCGGCGTTTCGCGCATGACCCCGGGCTTCTTCGATGGCCGATTCAAGCTGCCGGTTGGTCCGGACCAGGTCGTCGGTGCGTTCCCGGATCAGGTCATCGAGATGATCCCGGTGCCGTTTGAGTTCGCGGGCGGTTTTTTTGTGCTCGGCCACTTCGTCCTGCAATTGCCGGTTTTTGGCCTTCAACTCCTGGGTGAGCTTTTCGTTTCTTTCAAAGACCCAGGAAAAGCGGCGCAACAGGTTTTTTTCCACCTTCTGGTGAACAGCGGTTTTGTTGCGTTCCGCCTCGAGTTCGGCCAGGCGGTCAAACAAGCGGATCAAGACATTAAACCAGGGCTTCCATTCCCGGGGCACGGTAGCTGAAATGGCCGAATCCGCAGCGATGCCCCGGTGCCGGGCGATCATGAAACGGGTCAGCCGCCGGGCGGGGGCGATCAGCCGGAAATGGACAAAAACGCCCATGCCGGCAATCAGCAGGGCGGCAATGCCCAAAAGCGCAAAAATCACGGCATTGCCCGCAGCCTGGAAATAAATACAGATCCCGGCGCCGGCCAGGGCAGCGATAGCCAATGCCGCCAGCCCGCCCTGCAGGTATGCCATGCGGCGCGACAACACCGGCAGATCGGTTGCAGAATTTTCAGGCGGAGCGGATTGGGTTTCGGCTTGCTTCATGGGCTTGCCTGGCCATCGCCCGGCACGGCGGCGGCGGTTTGGTAATAAAATTGCAGGGTCGTGGCACCGATTTCTATGATATCGAATTCATTTAACCGCACATCGGACTTCACCGGCTGGTAATTTACCCGGGGCGGTTTGCCCGAAACCGGTGTCAGGTAATAGCCGTCGGTCCTTTTTTCAATCCGGGCGGCGGTTTTGCCGACAAAAAGGCCCCGGGCCACGATATCGGAGGCGCCATCCTTGCCGATATGTACCGGCGACCGGGTCAGCGCCACCGGATCGCGCTTTTCGTTTAAAAATTCGAGCATCCCCTGGGATTTAGCCTGCGCGGGCTTTTCGACAAGTTCGGCGACACTGCGGGCCAGGCGGCAGCGATGATCGGGGGTGTCGATGTGCATGGTGGCCTGATGCGATACCGCCGCTGCGGCTTCCGGCCGTTTTTCATCCCTTGCATAGGCAAAGACGAATTCGTGGGCGCCGATGGTGATGATATCGCCGTGGGCCAGGGGACGGGAAATCACTAGCTCCCGGTTGACAAAGGTGCCGTTGCGGCTGTTGTAATCCGTCAGGTAAAACCGGTCGTCTTCGGCTTCAATTTCGGCATGGACGGCGGATACGGCCGAATCGTCGACAACGATATCATTTTCCGCATCGCGGCCGACCCGGAGTTTGCCGGCAGCAGACAGTTTCGTTTTGTCCTGCAGTTTGCTGTCGATTTTGCGGATCAGGTATGGCATATTCGTTGGGCCGGGCCGGTTTTGGAAACCATTTACTGATGGCACCGTAAAAAGTCCAATATCTGCGTTACGCGCAATTTCTCAGAATTTCACGTACAGCTAAGTACTTGAAATTCTTCGAAATTGCGCAAGTCTTGATCTCGACCTTTTTACGGCGCCATCTAAAATCAGACTTTTTACGAGTCCATCATTTACTAAAATAATCAATAATCAATATGTTACAGCGACAACTATAGGCAACTTCCCCCGGCGGGTCAACCGGAAAATCCGGTTGACGATGACATACCGGAAACGTTATGGGTAAATGTCGTTTCATACCCCTATTTTTATGGCTTTATCAGGAAACACCGTTTGCATGAAAAAAGCGCCGTCAGACATCAAGCCGCTGATCAATTATTTTTTACACCTGTTTAAAATCCAGGTCGTCGGGGAAGGACAAAACGCCGAAGCAAGTCAAGCCGTTGTCGTCGAGGAAAAATCAGGCGGCGATACCATCTATTCCCTTACAATCAAGACCGGCGGGCAATGGAAAAGCCGGCGCATGAGCATCCGGCAGCTCGGCGAGCAGGTGGAAAGCAAAAGCACCTGCTACAAGATCACCTATGATGACCTCATTGTTGTCAAGATCCCGCCCAAGCCCGTAACCGACTTCCAGCGCTATCTCAACGCGATATTTCAGGAACACCGCATCGCCGGCCGCCTGATGCCGGCCGTTGCCTGCGTATATCCCAACCTGGGCGCCATTTTGAAAAAAATCCCCGGTCTCAAATGCCCGGCCGACATGTCGACCGAGGCGGCCGAGGCGGAATATATCGACCGCCTGACCCGGGAGCCGCATTTGCAGCGTCACCTCCAGATCGACGAGGGCTTTGTATTTTTCATGAGCCTTTCCCGGTATCCATTCTTTAACCAGGTCATCGACGGCATCCACTCCGCCACCGGCCGAATCCAGGAAGAAATCATCAAAAACGGGCCGGAGACCATCTCCGACATAGACGCATTTGAAACCCTTTACGGCCCGGACCACGACAACGTCTATTTTGAAATGCAGGGACTGGTCCGGCAATACGCGAAATCCGTGGATGAAATCATTCAACAATCCGGCACGCACACAACCATTGCCGATTATCAGCAAAACGACCTGCTGTTTTCCCGCATCGCCGGCCGCCGGCCGGAAACCCGGGCCGAGGAACTGCCGGCGGGCCTCTATGAGCAAATCGACAGCATGACCGAAAAACTGCTGGAAAACAAAAAACCGGTCATTGAAAAGTACCGGCAAACGGTCCATGCAACGGTAAAACGCAAAACCTTTGACAGCAACCGGGGGCGCATCAAGGGGCTGATCGTCAACGTCATCGAACTGCTCTACCGGCTGCAGAACCGCTCGGTGGCAGTCCGGGATTTAAAACCGGACAACATGTACATCGGCGCCGCTCTCGACGGCGCCGATCACATCCTGGCCGATTTCGAGGCCTATGACCTGGGACTGATCGACCTGGAAACCGCCGCCTGCTTCGAGGGCGAAACCGCCGATCAAATGGCCCAGCCCCTGCTGGCCGGCACGCCCGCCTATGCGACTCCGTCACATATTTTCAGCAACAAAATCCTGCATGCCCTCTACAAAACCGACCTGCCGGTGATTTTTCACATGCAGGACTGGTATGCTGCCATAGTGATGATTTACTACGTGGTCTGCGGCCGTCTGCCGTTTTACAAGACCGCCAAACTGTTGCCCGAAATCAGCCGGCTCAAGAAAAAAAACGCCGCCCGGGCCAGCACCCAGCTCGAAATTTACAAAACCAGCAGCCAGCGGTTCTGGCAGACAGCCACGCAGGAACTGGAAGAAAAGCTTGAAAAAAACAGAAAACGGCTGCAAAACATCGAGGTGGATCTGCCCCGGCACCTCGTGGGCTGCCTGGAGCAGTTGGCGGCCCGGGAGCGGGAACGAATCGATAAAATGGTGGCCGTTTGCATCAAAAGCCGGTCATCGGTGGAAAAATACCGGGAGCGGTTACAGCAAGCCTCCCACGCCGCTGTTGAAAAAAACCTCCAGCAAATCACGGCCACCAAAAAAGCCCGCGGCGACCTGGCCCATGTGCTTTTCCGAATCGAGCCCCTCAAGCGACAGCAAAAACGTTTGTCCAGCCTTTCCCGGCAGCTCAGAGAGCCGGTGGCCTGTGATGCCTTGCTCTCTTTTCTGTTTGACCGGGTATTTTACGCCATGCACCGGCCGTACTGGGCCGATTTGAAATCCCAGTTGACGGGCCATGATCTTCAGAACCGGTAGAGGGACTAAGGGACTGAGGGACTGAGGGACTGAGGGACTGAGTTTTTTACACCTTACACCTTACACCTTATACCTCAAACCCTATACCTTATACCTTGATTCGAAACCTTACGGGTTGCTTTCTGTCATAACGCGGCATGGGGCGCTTCTAAGTAACTTCAGGTTCAAGGTCTGAGGTTTGAGGTTTAAGGAAAAAAACGCCAGTGCATTCATCCCGCTATACAGATAGAAGAAGTTACTTTTAGGCTCGGTCTCCCGGGCTAAACCCGGGAGGGGATTACTTCCAAGCAAGTCCCTTTTTGCGCTGTAACGAAATTGTACTCTGTTGCCCTGACGGCGGCGTGGAAAAGTGGGTTTCCGAGCGGAAATTGCGCCTCTTTTCGGCGCCTGGAGCGAGGAAACTCCTTTTGCGCGCCGCCAGTCAGCCAAGACGCCACAGGACATACTTTCTGCAAAAATACCGCCGCGGCGGGACAGAGAGCTTTTGACGAGCCTTTCAGGCTTGTAAAATTTCCCGGTGCAACACGTCGGAAAGCACCGCCATGGCGGACTCGAGTTGCGGGTACACCTGCCGGGCGCTTTCCGGATGGTTCTGCCGGCCGGCCTGCTCGATGCGGTAGGCCAGGTGCCGGAGCGCATAGGCCGAGACATTGGCGGCGGCCCCTTTCAGGGAATGGGCGGTTTTTTCAATGGTATCGGCGTCGCCTTCTGATATGGCGGCACTGAGCACGTCCATCTTCTCGTCGGCATCGTCTAAAAAAAGCGCTGCCAGGTCCCGGGCCAGGTCGATGTCGTCTTCCAGGCGGTCCATGAAATTGGCCCGGTCAAAAACGGTTAAGGTTTTGCCGTTATCCGGTGTATCTTGCATTCAAATCCTTTTTCGTTCCATAGATATTGTGATTGACAGGAGCTGTCACGTTTTTGCTCCATTGCCGCGGGGGGCTCCGGCATCAAGATGGTCGGCTGCGGTATCGGACTGCCGGGCGCAGGTTTCCGCAAAAACCAGCGGCACTTCGGCATCGGCTTCGATTGCCACGCTCGTTTCCGGCGCCAGCCGGACGGATGTGTCGGCTTGGGCCGCTATGGTCTGATCCGGCAGCACGATTCGGCCGCTGCCGGCCATGACCACCCAGTGCAGTACGCGGTCGGCCGGGGTGCGGATGTCAAGGCGCGCCCCGGCATTGACGTCGATCCGGCGGACAACCACCCGGTCATCGGCGCTCAACTGCGTGACCGTGCCCCAGGGGCAGTAGCTTTTGGCATGTTTTCGGGCTTCTTTCCGGTTTTCGCTTTTCAAGGCATCGACGACGGTCTTGACCTCCTGGGCCCGGTTGCGGGGCGCCACCAGGACGGCATCCGGGCTTTCCACCACCACGCAGTCGGTTTGGCCCAGCACGGCCACCAGGCGGCTTTCGGCATGGACCAGGCAGTTGCGGTTGTCCCGGTCCAGCACGTCTCCTGTGACCACGTTGCCGCCGGCATCCTTTTGCCCCAGCTCCCACATGGCCGCCCAGGAGCCCACATCACTCCAGCCGGCATCAAAAGGTATCATTGCCCCCCGTTCGGTTTGCTCCATGACCGCATAATCCACGGAATCCGACCGGCATGCCGCAAAAGCCTCCGGATCGAGCAAAAAGGCCTCGCCGTCGGCATTTCCGTTTCCATAGGCAGCTTCGCAGGAAGACAGGATGTCCGGGGCAAAGCGTTTGAGATCATCGATAATGGCGTCGGCCTGAAACATGAACATGCCGCTGTTCCAGCAGTACTGCCCGGATTGAAGGTATTGCTCGGCGGTCTGCCGATCCGGCTTTTCCACAAACTCGCCTATGACATGGGCCGAAGGCTCGGTTTCGGCATCATCGCCGGCGGCGATGGCTTCGCCTTTGCGGATATAGCCGTAGCCGGTTTCCGCCGCTTCGGGAATCACGCCGAAAGTGATCAGATAGCCGCGGCGGGCGTAACGGGCGCCCGCGGCAAGGGCCCGGTGAAATGCGGCCACGTCGCGGATCAGGTGATCGGCCGGCAGCACCAGGATCAAGGCATGGGGATCGACCCCCAGGGCTTTGAGTGCCGCCACGGCCACGGCGGGCGCGGTATTGCGGCCCACCGGCTCCAGGATCAGGCCGGCCGGTACCGTGTGGATTTCCCGGAGCTGTTCGGAGATGATGTAGCGATAGGTCTCGTTACAGATCACCAGGGGTTCGGCCATGTCCCCGGCGTCGGCGATCCGCTCCAGGGTCTGTTGCAGCATGGTCCGCCGGCCGTTTAACCGCAGCAGTTGCTTTGGGAAAAGTTGTCTTGAAAGCGGCCACAGCCGTGTGCCCGATCCGCCCGCGAGGATGACCGGTATTATCATCGCACTTCCCTCTTCCTGAATTGAGCGATTTCCAATTTTGCCGCATCTACTGCGTCAGATGCAGCCTCGCATAGCCCACTATAGCTCGCCTGCATCTTCCTTGTATCTGCGGCAAACTTGAAAATCGCTTGATTTAGGTCTTTTTGTTTTATGGTTTCACATCAAGGCTCCAGCAGTTGAAATCCCGTCTGGCTGTCCCATTGCCGGACCGCCCGGGATTGCGTGAGTTCAAACAAGACCGCCTCCATGACGTGCCAGACACAAACCCCGGCCCGGACGCAGCCGGTG
>JBNJEA010000007.1:0-43545 GCA_051745395.1 Thermodesulfobacteriota bacterium
TTTTTATCCGCTGCCAACCGATGCAAACGGCCGGCATACTGCTGCAGCGTGCCTTTCCATGAGATCGGCATGGCCAAAAACAATGTATCCAGACGGGGTTCATCGAATCCCTCGCCGATGAAATGCCCGGTCGCCACCAACACAAAATTTTTATCAGCCGGCATATCGGCAATCCGCCGGAAAGCCTCCCGGGTGGTCCTTTTTCCCATACCGCCGGTCAGCATAATGACGTCCGGGATCGTTTTGCGCAATTCTGCCAAAAGCCACTCCACATGGGCGGTTCTAAGGGACAAAACAATACAGTTTCTGCCACTTTCGTAATTGTGGCGCACATCTTCTATGATTTGCTCATTCCTCGGGGCGTTATCCACAATTTCCGCATACAATTCCTGTATCGAAACCTCTTGTTCATCCCGATCCACCGGCACCCGAAAGCCGGTAAATCTCGGCACGATATAGTGGTCAAAAGGCCTTGCCGCCGCCTGTTGTTTGGCGTTATCACGATACCGGATCGGGCCGCAGTGCATGAACAGGATGGGATGATGGCCGTCCTTTCGGGTCGGCGTGGCGGTCAGGCCGTAGATATACCTGGCGTTGGCGGCTTTTAATATTTGCTCATACGTAAATGCGGACGCGTGATGGCATTCATCGGCAATGATCATCCCGTAATTTTTGACACAATCTTTGACCTCACCCTGCCGGGAAAGCGACTGCATCACGGCAATGTCGACAATCCCGCTCAATCTGTCCTTGCCCGCGCCGAGCTGGCCGATGACATCGAATTTTTTCTTGCGCCCCCTTTTGTTTTCCGCTGTGCATTCCGGTTCCGGGACCGGTTCGTTAATATGGAGAAAATCCATTAACTTTTCCTTCCACTGGGACAGCAGGGTGACCTTGTCCACCAGGATCAGGGTGTTGACTTTTCGCTCGGCAATCAGCTGAATGGCCACAATGGTTTTGCCGAAGGCGGTTGTCCCCGACAGGATGCCGGTATTATGGGCCCGCAACTGTTCAAGCGCTTTTGCCTGATCATCCCTTAATCGGCCGTTGAAGGTCACATCGATTTTTCTGCCGTGATTCGTTTTATCGATAAAATCATGTCCGATGCCGATTGAATTGAGTTCCTTGGACAAGTCATTTGCACATCCCCTGGGCAGGCACAGGTATGGCCCGGTTTCACCGGCGCATGAAATGACGCGGGGGTGACCATAGGTCGGCAGTCGCATGGCCTGCTGTTTATAGAACATGGGATTTTTAAAAGACGCCAGCCGCTTCAATCGATTCAAAGCCCTCTGGGAAATACCCGCTTTGGGAATAAACAGCATATTGGCTTCGACGATATCGATGGTTTTCGGGAAATCCGTTTTCCGGAGTCCATCTTTTTTGATGTTCCGGGTTTCCCACGGCCTTTGGGGGGCGTCTTCATCGGCTTCATCATCGATTTTCAAAACGCCCAGTTCATGGCCGGGGGACAGCTCGGAAATAAGCGCTTCGATCCGGTCTTCAGGCAGTCTTTCAATCGTGGACAAAAATGCCCATTGATCCGGGTAGGATTCAAAACGTTCATTGACAAACTCGCTGTTACGGGATTGCCTGGCCGCTTTCTGAAGCGGCAGTGCGATCAGGTTGCCCAGGCCGCCTTTGGGCATGGTGTCCTGGCTGGGAAAGAATCGATCATAGGATTTGAAATGGATTTCATGCCGCTTATTCATCGCGGCGGTCAGCAGCGCCGTGCCGAATTTTCTGGCCAGAGCAGCGGACAATCGACTTTCGAAGAAAAACCACGCATGTCCGCCATGACCGGATCGCGAACGCTCCACGGCCATGGGTATGTGAAATGCATGGCAGACTTGCCTCAGGACTGCGATATCGTTTTGCCAGTCCGCTTCATCAAAATCCATTGCCAGAAAATGGCAAGTCTCGTCCGGCAGCATCGGATAAATGCCGGCAACGATATTTCCGCGGAGATGCTCTTCAATGACGCTTTCCTCCAAAGGGGCGTATACTTTATTGTCGCATTTGCTGCAGGGGGCCTTCGGTTTGGCGCAAAGGCCGGGCTGCCACTGATTGACGCAAACCGGTGAATACCCGAATTTGGATTTGCTTTTGTTTTGCCACCACTTTGCGTAAACATCCCGGCGACCTTTGAAAAACGACATGAAAAGCTGGATCTTAGCAAGTGAATCCGAGTTTTTGGTCACCTCTGACAGGGAGGCACCATCCGTCGATTCGGTCTCGTGGATATCTATTTCTGCTTTTTCTTTTACAGCATGATTGGGGGCGGAGTTGGAACTACATTGTCCAAGCAGGGCTTTCAGCCGCTCATTTTCTTCCTTTAAGCGCGCATTTTCGCCTAACAGAAGATTATACTTTTCAAGCAAGTCATTATAGTCCATATGCGATCATACCGGCACATCATACCATGGCCGGACCTGGACACCGGAACGGACGATGGATTGACTGCCGCCATAAATCAAAGTTGGGTTTTCGGCTGCACCGCCGGCTATCTTGAGCCAAGTATGAAGCCCTTTGAAAAAATCCCGGTTCAAGGTGGCACCCGATTTGATTTCAATCGGCTGCAGGGCGTCGCCGTTATCAACAAGCAGGTCAATTTCATTGCCGCTTCGATCCCGCCAGTAATGCAATTGTTCAAAAATACCGGCATGGTATCGGCTTTTGACATATTCACTGATCACATACGACTCAAACAAAGCCCCCCGCATCGGGTGCGAATTGAGTTGAGCTGAATCCTGGATGGCCAGAAGCCGGGCGCACAAGCCGGTATCGAAAAAATAGAGCTTCGGCGACTTAATCAAGCGTTTATTGAAATTCCGAAAATGCGGCGGCAGCAAAAAAATCAAAAAACCGGCCTCCAGCACGGAAATCCATGATTTTGCCGTGTTGTGCGTGACCCCGGCATCCGTGGCCAGGTTGCTAAGGTTCACCATTTGCCCGGTTCTGCCGGCACACAGCCGGACAAAACGTCTGAAACTGGTTAAATCCCGGACGTTGACCAACTGACGGACATCTCTTTCCAGATAAGTCTCTATGTAGTTGGCATACCAAGTCCGGGCATCGAGATCCCGATCATGGACCGGTGGATAAAGCCCCTCAAACAAAACGTCATCCAGGTTCGGAACCTCTTGCAACGATGGTTCACCATAGCGCTCTTTGAATGAAAACGGCATCAGATGTACAATACCGACACGTCCGGCAAGCGATTGGGTAATATTGCTCATTACACCAAACTGCTGTGAACCGGTTAATATGTAGCGCCCCATCCGCCTGTCCCGATCCACCCATTCCTGGAGATAGGAAAACAATGCCGGGCACCGCTGCGCCTCGTCAAATACCGCGCCGTCCCGGTAGCTGTCGAGGAACCCCCGGGGGTCCTGGATGGCATAATCCAGTGTATCCGGATTTTCCAACGATACATAGGGCCGGTCGGAAAACATATGTTGCGCCAGCGTGGTTTTGCCGGACTGCCTCGGGCCGGTGACCGCGATGACGGGAAAGCCCCGGCATAGCTTCGCTATAGTTTGTTCTGCATGACGAGGAATCATACCGACATCATATCACTTCTTGGCGGATTGTCAATTCAATTTACAATCCGCACGAAATTTGAAAAACACTGGATTCAACTCCGGACTTCTGCTACCACAATCCGAACACAAACAGGCAGCCGGCGGTGCCCCAGCGGCACCGGCGCCATGATAAACTCTTAGCACCGCAGATTGACAAAATTCCATGTTAAACGACCCGTTTATCCCCACTATCGCCGAAGAAGAAAAAATCGATCAAAGCCGCGTTTCCGCGGTAGCCGCCTTGCTCGACGAAGGCGCAACCGTCCCCTTTATCGCCCGCTACCGCAAGGAGGCCACGGGCAGCTTAGACGAAGTCGCCGTCACCACGATCCGCGACCGGCTCCACCAGCTAAAGGAGCTTTCCGCCAGAAAAGACGCCGTAATCCATTCCATGGAAAAACACGGGCACCTGACCGACGAACTCCGGGACAAGGTCGCGGCCGCCGCCACTTTGGCAGAGGTCGAAGACATTTACCTGCCCTATAAGCCCAAGCGCCGTACCCGGGGGGTCAAGGCCCGGGAAAAGGGCCTGGAGCCGCTGGCCGCCGCCATTTTCGAGCAAAAGGGCATGGATGTGCACGGAGCGGCCGAAGGCTACGTCGATGCCGAAAAAGGCGTGGCATCCGCAGACGATGCCCTGGCCGGCGCCAGAGACATTATCGCCGAGACGGTCAACGAGCACGAGGAAGCCCGATCCCGTCTGCGGGAACTGTTTTTCAAAAAGGCGACGATCAAAAGCCGCGTCATTTCCGGAATGGAGGAAAAAGGGGCCAAGTACCGGGATTACTTCGACTGGGAAGAGCCGGTGGCATCCGTGCCGTCGCACCGGCTGCTGGCCATCCGGCGGGGCGAGGCCGAAGACGTGCTCACCTTCCGCATCCTGCCCGATGCCGACGAGGCCGTGGGGATTCTGACCCAGTTGTTTGTCACCGGCGAGGGCGAAGATGCCGGGCAGGTCCGCCTGGCGGTCGCCGACGGCTACAAGCGCCTGCTGTCCAACGCCATGGAGACCGAAACCCGGATCCGGGCCAAGGAAGCCGCAGATACCGAGGCCATCGGGGTCTTTGCCGACAACCTGCGGCAACTGCTGCTGGCCCCGCCTTTGGGGGCCAAACGGGTCATGGGCATCGACCCGGGTTTCCGGACCGGCTGCAAGGTGGTCTGCCTGGATCGGCAGGGAAAACTGTTGCACCATGACACGGTCTACCCGCACACGGGCGAAGCCCGGGCGGAAAAGGAGGCCGAAAAGGTAAAAACCCTGTGCGAACAGTACGGAATCGAGGCCGCGGCCGTGGGAAACGGTACCGCCGGCCGCGAAACCGAGGCCTTTGTGCGCAAGATTGCCTTTGAAAACCCCGTGCAGGTGATGATGGTCAACGAAAGCGGCGCCTCGATTTACTCGGCATCCGAGGTGGCCCGGCGGGAGTTCCCGGATCATGACCTGACCGTTCGGGGCGCGGTCTCCATCGGCCGGCGCCTGATGGACCCGCTGGCCGAACTGGTCAAGATCGATGCAAAGTCCATCGGCGTGGGCCAGTACCAGCACGACGTGGACCAGCGGGCGTTGAAGCAGGCGTTGGACGACGTGGTGACAAGCTGCGTCAACGGCGTGGGCGTGGATGTCAACCGGGCCAGCGCCGAGCTGTTGACCTATGTTTCCGGCTTAAACGCCGGCATCGCCAAAAACATCGTCGCCCACCGGGAGGAAAACGGGCCGTTCGCCGCCCGGAAAAAGCTCATGGACGTCCCCCGACTGGGGCCGAAGGCATTTGAGCAGTGCGCGGGTTTTTTGCGGATTTTCGATGCCGAAAACCCGCTGGACGGCAGTGCCGTGCACCCGGAAAGCTATCCCGTCGTCGACGCCATGGCAAAGGACCTGGGCGCCTCGGTTCACGATTTAATCAAAAATTCCGAGCTTCGGGAAAAAATCGATCTCTCGCGCTACGTCACCGACAAGGTCGGCATTCCCACGCTAAACGACATCCTGTCCGAACTGGCCAAGCCGGGCCGCGATCCCCGGGACGGCTTTGAGGAATTTGCCTTTGCCGAGGGAGTGGAAAAGATCGGCGACCTGGTCCCCGGCATGAAGCTGCCCGGGATCGTGACCAACATCACGGCCTTCGGGGCGTTCGTGGACGTGGGCGTCCACCAGGACGGCCTGGTACACATCAGCGAAATGGCCGACCGGTTCGTGAAAAACCCCGCCGACGTGGTCAGCGTGCAACAGAAGGTCAAGGTGACGGTGCTGGAGGTGGATTTGGGCCGGAAGCGGATTTCGTTGTCCATGAAACAGAGTCCCGGGAAGCCGGAAACCGGTGCGGCGCAAGCAAAACAGAAGCCGGAGGCAGGGGATCAGAAACATGGGGCGGAAGGCGGCAGTGCGCCGAAAAAGAAAAAGCAGAAACAAAAAACGGACAAAAAGGGAGATGGCGGCAAGGCAGAGCGTTCAAAAGAGCCGTTTAACAATGCGTTTGCCGAGGCGTTAAAGAAAAAGGGGTGGCAGTGACCCCCACCTCTATCCGAACCGTGACCGCGCCTTGTTCACCGCCTCTTTCAACTCGTCCCAGGCGCGGTCCACGCCGGTTTTCACCTGGTCCCACCGGCTGTCGCTGCTGTGCTGAATTTTTTCAATTTCGGCCCGGACCACCTCGATGCGCTCCCGAAGGTCTTCTACAATGTTGTCATATTTGACACTGGCATCGACCTGCATCCGTTTGGCCTTTTTGCCCAAGTCCTCAACGTGTTTCCGCCACTCTTCAAGGGATTGCTTCTGCTTTTCAAGAAAATCCTTTTTGTCGGACATGGTTTTCCTCCTACGGCTTAGGCCTGGATCGGCAATGGTTTTTTGGTTTACAAATACTGTAACACAGGTTAGAAAACCAACACAAGTATCCACAATCATTTCCAGCTGTAGAAAACGGGACTTGAACTAAAATTCTTACTATATCAGACAAACTCTGATTTTTTATAATCTACTTGACGATACGGCATTTCATCAAATAGACTGCCCCTCAAATCGCTACAATTCAATCATGAGCAAGTTTGGGGTGAGGGGGGACTTTTAACCGGCTGGAGGGGTGCCATCCTTAGGGTTCGTCACAAAATAAGTTGGGCAAATTTGGCGCCGGAATTTTTCCCGTCTTCGAGGCGCGAGGAGGGAGAATAGCAAGCTATTTGACCGACGCAGCAACAAAGAAGACGGGAAAAAGAACAAGCCAAATGTTCAAGTTATTTTGTGACGAACCCTTAAGCTACCAGCCCGAACCTTGAAACGAGTAGTAGGTCAACATGTCGGAAAACACGTATCAGGTCGTACTGGCCAATGATTTCGCCGAAAGCGAAAACATCGATTATGTTAAGCAAAAGATGGCCAGCCTGTTTAAAACCAACGTTTCCAAAGTGGAAAAGCTTTTCCAGCATCCCAAACCGGTGATCAAGCGCAGTATTGACCTGGAAACAGCAAAAAAATACGAAAAGGCCATTAACAAAACCGGCGCCTGCTGCCGCATCGAACCGATGGACGCATCAGATGGTTCAGCCCCGGCGAAAAGCCAGGCCCAAGCCGAGCCCGCCGCTTCAAAGGAGTCCGATGCTGCAGAATCTTCCGGCGCGGAAACCGGCCCGCGGGTCGCGCCGGTCCAACTGCTTTACAAGGGCGAAGAAGCCTATTCCCCCCAGGAAAGCAAAAAGATCACCGCCGCGGACGGCGGTTTGAATTTCAATATTGACGGCGAACCGCCCGTTTCATTCAACGAGTTGAACGCGCTGGCGGCATACACCGAAGTGCGGCAGGGCGAGGAAACCGATAAACTGCTGCTGTTTACCGACCGGCGGCAGCGCCCTTATCTGTGCAACGTGGACGGTATCACGTATACCGACTTCGCCATCCAGACCGCGAAAAACCCCATGGTGGGCTTCCGCAATTTCCTCTTCATGATATGCCGGCAGCAGCCCGGCGTTTTCATAGAGGAATCCACCTTTGATTTTCTCTCCGGCAGCTCCCTGCACAAACTCGACCCGGACAAGCGGGAAAAGCTGGCCACGGCCATGGGAAAAATGCTTGAATCCGATGAAACCATCGGCTGATTCATAACCCATAAGTAAAAGACAATTTCGAAGGGCCGGCATTTTGCCGGCCCTTTTTTTGGTTTGGAGCCCGCCTTTATTCTTTCCCGTTTTCTTCCTTTATATTTTGATTCAGTACCGATCATGCTTATTGTTATGACGTTTATTTGTAAGGAATGGATCATTTCAGCCAGTTAATTTATTTTCTGGTTATCCGAAATATTCCAGTTTTGACTTACTCACTGAATTTGGGCATCAGGCCGGCCAAACATTAACAAGAAAAAGCGGTTCGTCCCGGTTGTCATGCCTGCGGACCTGTCCCGGACCCTTTCGGGACAGGTCCGCAGGCATGACAGGCGAAGCAATGTTCTTTTTAATTTATGAATCGGCATTCCCATAGTGTTCAGTCGATAAAAAATCAATAACTGTTTTCCGGATAACCATAATTTATTTTTATATTCGCACGTCAAGCCGTAAAGAGCGCCAAGGACGGCTTTGAAACTTTGCGTCTTGGCGCGAGGATAAAATTAGCAAAACGCCAAGTTCAGTCCCCAAAATTTTCAAACGAATGCCGCACAGGAGCGCTTTTATCATATGGCCTACAGTCCCATCCGGATTGAAAACGCACGCCAGAACAACCTGAAAAACATCAATGTCTCCGTGCCGGTCGGGGCGGTCACGGCGGTGACCGGCGTGGCCGGGGCGGGCAAGTCGTCGCTGGCCTTCGAGGTGCTCTACGCTGAGGGCTACCGGCGCTACGTGGAAACCTTTTCCCCCTATGCGCGCCAGTTTTTGGAGCGCCTGGACCGGCCGGATGCCGACCGCATCGACGGCGTGCTGCCGGGTATTGCCATCGGGCGGACCGCACCGGTGCAAACCTCGCGATCCACGGTGGGCACGATCACGTCCATCGACGACTACCTGCGGTCCCTGTTTGCACGGTCCGCCACCCTTTACTGCGAAAAATGCGGCCAGCCGGTGGTACGCGACAACCCGTCTTCCGTGTTCGATGCCCTGGCGGCCGAAGCCGAAGGCGAGCCGGCCCTGGTCGGTTTTACCCGCCGGTTTGAAAGCGCCAGTGCCGACGCGGTGCGCGGCACCCTGCGCCAGGCCGGCTTTTCCAGGGTCCTGGAACATCAGCAGCCGAAAAAACTCGATGACGCGGCCCTGGATTCGGCAGACGGACACGTCACGGTGATTCTGGACCGGCTCAGGATCGAGCGCAGCCTGCGCAAGCGCATCGTCGACTCCATCGAGGCGGCCTTCCGGTTCGGCGCGGGGCAAATGGAGGCCCGCGTCGGAGAAAAGCAGCGCCTGCTAAAATTTTCAACCGGCCTCCACTGCGCGGCCTGCGATATCGAATACGCCGATCCCGCGCCGGCGATGTTTTCCTTCAACAACCCCGTGGGGGCCTGCGAAACCTGCAACGGGTTCGGCCGGATCATCGACATCGACCCGGACCTGGTAATCCCCGATCCAGACCAAAGCGTGGCCGACGGCGCGATTCGACCCTTCCAGACGCCGACGTTTTCCGTCTGCCAGGACGATCTCATGGCCTGGATGAAACAAAAAAAACTCCCCTATGACCGGCCCTGGCGAAAGCTCGACGACGACCTGAAGCAACGCATCTGGGACGGCGACCCCAGCGGGAGCTGGTACGGCATCGGCGACTTTTTCGACTGGCTGCAGCGCCGGCGGTACAAAAAGCAGGCCCGGATCTTTCTGTCGCGGTTCCGGCAGTACCTGCTCTGCCCGGCCTGCCATGGCGCGCGCTTAAAACCCCGGTCGTTGCAGTACAAGATCAACGGCCACAATTTTGCCGCGCTTCAGCAGGCCGATATCTCTGAAGCCGCCGCTTTTTTTTCCGCCTGGACCCCGCCGCAATCCGACGAGGCCACGGACATGCTCGTCGACGAAATCCGGGGCCGGCTGCGTTTTCTGTGCGATGTGGGCCTTTCCTACCTGACCCTGGGCCGCCAGTCCCGGACCCTTTCCGGGGGCGAGACCCAGCGGGTGACGTTGGCCACGGCCCTGGGGTCCTCGCTGACCAGCACGCTCTATGTTTTGGATGAACCCTCGGTGGGCCTGCACCCCCGGGACAAGATCCAGCTCGCCGGGGTGCTGTCCCGGCTGGCCGCGGCCGGAAACGCCGTGGTGGTGGTCGAACACGACCCGGCGTTTATCCGGACCGCCGACCGGGTCATCGACCTGGGGCCCGGGCCGGGCGCGGCCGGCGGCAATGTGGTCCACCAGGGAACCCTCGCCGGGTTGCTCAAGAAAAAAGACTCCCCCACGGCCCAGTACCTGCGGGGCGATCTGGAAATTCCGCGCCCCGAAACCCGGCGCACACCGTCGGACAAGCACCTGCGTATTGTCGGCGCCCGGGAAAACAACCTCAAAAACGTAACCGTGGACGTGCCGCTCGGTTTGGTGGTCTGCGTCACCGGGGTCAGCGGCTCGGGCAAGTCATCGCTGATCGACGCGGTGCTCTACCGGAACCTGCGCCGGGAAAAGGGCCTGCAGGCCATGGAGCCGGGCCGGTGCGAGCACATCGAAGGCCACGAATCCATCCACGGCGCGGTGCTCGTGGACCAGTCCCCGCTGTCGCGAAACGCCCGGATGAACGCCGCCACCTACATGAAGGTGCTCGATCCCATCCGGTCGGCCTTTGCCGCCACGAAACAGGCCAGGCAGATGGGACTGACCCGCTCGGCGTTTTCCTTCAACACGGCCGAAGGCGCCTGCCCGCACTGCGAAGGCGCAGGCTTTGAGCGCGTGGAGCTGCAATTTCTGCCCGACGTCTACATCCGGTGCCCGGGCTGCGACGGCAAACGCTTCCGCCCCTATGTGTTAGACGTCCGGTACAAGGGCTTTAATATCGCCGAGGTGCTGGCCATGCCGGCCCGGGACGTGGCCGACCTGTTTGCCGGCCGCAAAAAACTGGAGCGGGCGATCCAGCCCCTGCTCGACATCGGCCTGGGGTATTTGTCGCTTTCCCAGTCCGCGCCGACACTTTCCGGCGGCGAGGCCCAGCGGCTCAAACTCGCGCGGCACCTGGGCGAGGCCGCCTGGACGGACAATCAACTGTTTCTGCTCGACGAGCCCACCACCGGCCTGCACCCGGCCAACATCTCCGATCTGGCCAGGGCCGTGCACCAGATCACGGACAACGGTCACTCGGTGATCATCATCGAACACGACATGGACGTGGCCAAAGCCGCGGACTGGATCATCGACCTGGGGCCCGACGGCGGGGACCAGGGCGGGCAGATCGTGGGCGAAGGCCCGCCCGAACGCATCGCCGAACTCGACACGGCCACCGGTTATGCCCTGCGGCAGATCACCGCGGGCGAGGCGGCGAACAAGGCGGCCTCGAACCCGGGGGCGGCGGTGTCGGCCGCCGGCGACGGCCCCATCCGGATCGTGGGGGCCAGGGAGCACAACCTGGCCGACATCGACGTCAGCGTGCCGCGCAACCGACTGGTGGCCGTCACCGGGGTCAGCGGCTCGGGCAAGTCCACCCTGGCCTTTGACGTGCTCTACTCCGAGGGGCGCGAGCGCTTCCTGGACTGCCTGCCGGCTTATGCCCGCCAGTACGTCCAGCCGCTGTCCCGGGCCGAGGTCGACCGGATCGAGGCGCTGCCGCCCACCATCGCCCTGGAACAGAAGGTCTCCCGGGCCGGGGCCATGTCCACAGCCGGCACGGTCTCCGAGATTTATCATTACCTGCGGCTGCTGTTTGCCAACCTGGGCGTGCCCTTCTGCCCCAAGTGCGGCGTGCCCGGCCAGACAGCCAACCCCGACGAAATCGTCTCCCGCCTTATCGGCCAGTTCGGCGGCCGGCGCATCCGGATTTTGGCGCCGCTGATCCGCAAGCGAAAAGGCTTCCACGACGACGTCATGAAACGGGCGGCCAAACAGGGATTTGCGAAGCTGCGGGTCGACGGCGGCGACTATGACGCGAAAAAGCCGCCCAGGCTCGACCGGTACAAAGTCCACGACGTGGCCGCCGAAGTGGCCGACTTCACGGTGGCCGAAGACCAGCGGCCGTTTGCCCAAGACGCGGTGGCCAAGGGCCTGGAAGCCGGCACCGGCGCCCTCATGGTGGCCCCGGACGGCGACGGCCCTGAGCATTTCTTTTCCACCCGCCGGGCGTGCCCCACCTGCGGGGCGGGCCTGCCGGTATCCGATCCCCGGCTGTTTACCTGGAGCCAAAAATTCGGGGCCTGCTCGGTCTGCGAAGGCTCCGGCACAGCGCCGCCAAAACCCGGGCAGGAAGACGGCCAACCGCCGCCCTGCCCCGCCTGCGAAGGCACCCGCCTGCGGCCGGAAGCCCGGGCCGTTAAAATCGGCGATGATGATATCGGCGCAGTGGCCAAGCGTTCCGTGACCGGGGTCCGGCTATGGATCGAGGCATTGGGCCCGGTGCAGGGCGTGGTGAGCGAACAGGTGGTGCCGGAGCTTTTGACCCGCCTGCAGCTGCTGGAATCGCTCGGCGTGGGGTACCTGACCCTGGACCGGGCCACCAATTCTCTGTCCACGGGCGAGGCCCAGCGCATCCGGATCGCCGCCGAGCTGTCGTCGAACCTGCGCGGGGTGTGCTACGTGCTCGATGAGCCCACGGTGGGGCTGCATCCGCACAACGTCTTGCCGCTTGTGCAGGCCCTTTCCGATCTGCGGGACCGGGGCAACGCGGTGGTGGTGGTCGAGCACGAGGAACCGGTGATCCGGGCGGCCGACCACGTCATCGACATCGGGCCCGGCGCCGGCACCCACGGCGGACAAATCGTTGCAACCGGTACGCCGAAAACCATCCAGCAGACGAAAGCCTCGGTGACCGGCCAGTGGCTGCGCGGGATGGAAAAGCCGCCGCTGTGGTCGCGCAAATCCCTGAAAGACTGCGATTACCTGACCGTTTCCGGGGCGAAACTGCACAACCTAAAAGATGTCAGCGTGAGGTTTCCGCTCGGCCGGCTGGTCTGCGTGACCGGGGTGAGCGGTTCGGGCAAGTCGACTTTGGTGCGCGACATCGCCTTTCGGGCGGTCAAGGACCGGCTGGCCGGAAAAGCCCTGCCGCCGGTGCTGAAAAATCTGAAAGGCACCGAGTCCGTCAAGAGCGCCAAGGAGGTCGACGAATCGCCCATCGGCCGCACGCCGCGCTCCGTGCCGGCCACCTACGTCGGGGTCATGGATGATATCCGCAAGATTTTCGCCCAGACGCCCGAGGCCCGGGCGTCCGGCTACACCGCCGCCCGCTTTTCCTTCAACGTGTCCGGCGGCCGCTGCGAGGCCTGCAACGGCCAGGGCCGGCACCGGGTGGAAATGCCCTTGCTGCCCGTGGTCCACATTCCCTGTGACGTCTGCGGCGGACGCCGCTACAACCCGGATACGCTGGCCGTGACCTACAAGGACAAGACCATCGCCGACGTCCTGGCCATGACCATCGACGAAGCCCTTGAATTTTTCGGGGTCTACAGCCGGGTGGTGCGGCCGCTGCAATTTCTTTCCGATATCGGGCTGGGCTACATTACTTTAGGCCAGCCCAGCCCGACGCTTTCCGGCGGCGAGGCCCAGCGGATGAAGCTGGCCGCGGAACTGGCATCGCGGGCCTCGGCCGGGGGATTTTACGTGCTCGACGAGCCCAGCACCGGACTGCACATGGCCGACGTGGCCAAATTGGTGGCCGTGCTGCAGCGGATGGTTGACCGCGGCGATACCGTGGTGGTCATCGAGCACGACATGGACGTCATCGCCGCGGCCGACTGTATCATCGACATGGGCCCGGACGGCGGCCCCGACGGCGGCCGTGTGGTGGCCCGGGGCAGCCCGGAGGAGGTGGCCGAAAGCCGGGAGTCACAGACGGCGGGATATCTGCGGCAGTACCTGAAGCGGATGAAAGCGGGCAAGAGCGGCAAGCAAGCGTAAGGACATTTGGACGGGGCCGTCTTTCATGTTTATATTCATTAACAATTATGAACAGATAAACACAAGGAGGCAGGTGCAATGGAATACACGAACATCCCCGGCCTTGAAATGCAGGTCACCCGGGTCGCACTCGGCACATGGGCTATCGGCGGCTGGATGTGGGGCGGCACCGACGAGGGCGAATCCATCAAGACCATTCATGCCGCCCTGGAAAGCGGCATCAACATCATCGACACGGCCCCGGTTTACGGGTTCGGCGTGTCGGAAGAAATCGTGGGCAAGGCCGTGGACCAGTTCGGCGGCCGGGACAAAGTCGCTTTGGCCACCAAGGTGGCCTTGGAATGGGATGCCGCGGGCAAAAAGGTCTGGCGCAATTCAAGCCCCGAACGGCTCCGGCAGGAGGTCGAAAACTCCCTTCGCCGGCTTAGAACCGACTACATCGACATCTACCAGATTCACTGGCCCGATCCCGTGGTCGCCTTTGAGGAGACCGCCGAAACCATGGCGCAGCTGAAACAGGAAGGCAAAATCCGAAGCATCGGGGTCAGCAACTACACCACCGAACAGATGGACCGGTTTTCCGGCAAGGCGGAACTCGCCGTATGCCAGCCGCCGTACAACATTTTCGAGCGGGCCATTGAAAACGACATCCTGCCCTACTGCCGGAAAAAAGGCATTGCCACCCTGACCTACGGCGCGCTCTGCCGGGGCATGCTTTCCGGGAAAATGACCCGGGACCGGGAGTTTCCCGGCGACGACCTGAGAAACGTGGACCCCAAGTTCAAGACGCCCCGATTCGACCAGTACCTGGCCGCCGTGGACAAGTTGCAGGATTTTGTGCGGACGAACTACGGCAAAAACGTGCTGCAGCTGGCGGTACGATACGTCCTGGACAAGGGCTCAAACGTGGCCCTTTGGGGTGCGCGGCACCCGGAAGAACTCGATCCGCTGGCCGATATTTTCGGCTGGCACCTGGAAGCCGATGCTTTGCAGGAAATCGACCGGATCGTGGAATCCACCGTCACCGACCCGGTGGGACCGGGATTTATGGCGCCGCCGAGCCGGAAGGGATAGGCTCTTGTTAGTGGCAAACGGCCAATGGGCAATTGACAATTCGATTTTATAGAAGCCGATTATCCAAAATATTCCGGTTGTGATTTATGATTCGGAATACTCATAGTGTTCAACCGAGAAAAATCAATAACTGGAGCTTTCCGGATAACCATATTATGGAAAATGATCAATGGTGAATTGTCAACGGTAAAGCAGGCCGGGCCCTACCTATCCTGCCCGTACAAATCCTGGTAGGCCTGTTCGATACGAAGCTTGTGATAGGCTTCCTCCTTGGCCAGGCCGATAAAAAGCATGCTGACGTGGTTGTCTTCCGAAAGCTCGGCCAGCAGAGAGTAAAGCCGGCAGGATTTGTCTTCCCGCTTCATGGCCACGGTCAGGGCATCCTTGAATTCCATATCGGGTGACGGCTCAACCGTTTCTTTCGAATCGGCAATTTTCATATCGGCCACTTCCCGCGTGATATTGCCGAAAAACCGGTCAATGCCCTGGCCGTCCGCCAGGTTTTCCAGCAGCTTTTTGTGCTGGAGCTCCTCGTAAGCGAAATCCGAAAGCAGGGATTTCATGAAGGAATCATCTGCTTTTTCTGACATTTCGATATAAAAGTCGTAGGCTGCTTCCTCTCGCGTGATGGCAAAATCAATGACTTCGGCAAACGTTTCAAACCCTGCTCCCATTGTTTCCTCCCTTCAATCGTTTTCGGCTTGTTGCTTACCCTACCAAAAAAACCTTGAAATGCCAAATCGATGACAGTCGGCCGCCTCGAATAAAACCAATTCAGGTTCGACTCTCCCTGGCGGCTTCCCCGGGGTCCATCCGCCGGGTCAAAAGCGGGGAAAGCAGGTAGAAAAACATGAGCAGAAAAGCAAAGTAGCCAAAAAACGGGGTAAACACAAAAACGATGGTCAAGATGATCGTGGTGCGGGTAAACCAGGGATTGCGGTCCATGAACCGGCCCATGTGGATGTATCGGACCGGATATAGATTCATCAGAAAAGCCGAAAAAAACAGAAGCCCAAACGCCAGGTAGCCGACCATGATATCCCATTGACCGTTGAGGCCGTCGGCCTGGCCGATAACGATCAGGGGGGCGGTGACGAAAAGGGCTGCCGCCGGCGTGGGCAGCCCCTTGAATATGCCGGGAATCGGGTTGGGATCGCGCGTGAAATACACCAGGCGGGCAAAACCGGCCAGGACGTAGACAACGGCGGCAATGCCGAGCGGCAGCGCCCGGATTTCCTGCACCGGATGTGCGGAAAGGCAGAGATAAACGATCCAGCCCGGCGCAATGCAGAAACTGACCCCGTCGGCAATATCATCCAAAAGCCCGCCGAAGGTGATGCCGCCCGTATTGCAGGCATCGAGGGGCGGCTCGGTCAATCCGAGCTTTCGGGCCATGGCGCCGTCGAGCTTGTCAAAGACTGCCGCCCCCATGATCAGCAGGTAGGATTCCGTCATTTTGCCCTGGGCGGCAAAAAAGACCGCCAGCAGGCCCATGATGGCATTCATCAGGGTCAGGGCATTGGGAAAGACCGATAAAATCCGCCTTCGCAGCAGATTGTCGTCCATGCACAGGTCATCGAGAAAATACGAACCGTATTTCCGGCAATACCCGGCAATGGACGCGAAATTGATGATCAAAAACAGAATTTCAATGATAAACAGATTGCGCACCGGCAGATTGCCCAGCCGGTCAATCAAGCTGTAGAACAAGCCCGCCTCGCCGGCGGCGGGCACGAAGAAAGCGTAGATATAAAGCAACAAACCGAGCGGGGCCGCCACGATAGTGCGGAGACGGTTTAGCTCCCGCAATTCGGGTTCTTGACCATAGCGTTCCCCATATCCGCGCATGAAATGGGCAAAATTGTCCCGGATCAGTACCGTAACACACAAGATCAGGACCACGATGGCATGCAGCAACTGGATGCCGCTGTGTTCCGGCGCCACAATCACCAGGCGCCACATCATTCCCACGGCCAGCAGCGGGAAAACGATGGAATACACCACCCGGTTCATCATGCGGTCGGCCAGTTGGGCCAGGGTAGTGTTGGGGATAAAACGGACGGCAAACCAGCCGTCGACGAGATCGAATACCGTGGAGACAAAAAACAGCAGGATGCCGGCCAGGTAAAGGAGCGGATCACGATTGAGCATCACCGCCATGGCACAGATCATGCCCGCAAAGACCAGCGGCGGCCGGCCGTAGACGAGAATGGGAGCGATTTTTTTCAGTATTTTCTGATCGTTTTGCATACAGTTGTTTTTTCTACAACCCAAAAGGAAACGTGTTACTAAGACCTAAATCGGGGTAAGGCAAGCGATTAAAGCCCGAGGCCGGCCTTTACCGAGAAGGGCAATTTCCGGGTTTTGACATCCGACCAGAAAACAATGTCAACGTTGACCTTATCGATTTCTTCCGCCAGACTGTAGGTGCGATCGTACGTAACCCGGTCGTTTATTTTTGAACGCCCGCTGCTGATCAGCGAGGAGCGCACCGGCTTGTCCTTATCGTCTTTAAATTCCAGGGACACGATTTTCGACGGATGCCGATTGAGCCGGAAGGTCACGTTGAGGTTGCCGTCGGCCCATTCCGGCGCATCAACCCGGGAAATGGAAAAATGCACACCCCCGGCCTCGAATTCCGCCCCGCTTTTGAGAACCAAACCGTAGACCTTGGCATTTTCCTGTTTCTTGGCGGTTTTAACGGTCACCACACCGGAGGCCCTGATGGCGGTGGCCTTTTTTCCGGGCAGGTTTTCGCCGTGAATTTCAAACAAAACGGCCTTGTCATCCCGGCTGATCACATGGCTTGAGCCGATGCCGGAGCCGATCCGCGCCACCGGATCCATCAATTTTCTGCCCCGGTTGTCCACAAATTCATTGACCCGGCAACGGTTCTTGTCAAAACCGATAATACCGCCTTCCGATAAAACCAGCACACAGGCCAGCGCCGTGCCCCCGTCCCGGTTAAACGGGCGAAGCGCTTCCTTGTCACCGTCTCCGGGATACCCGCCTGCCGAGATCCGAACCCCCCGGACATCGACCCGATGCCCGGATTCCCCAACAACCGCAACGGCGGCCGCCAGCACAAAAACCACGGCCAACGCCCACGGCCATACCGATGAAATTCGCGTCCACATTGCATCCTCCCATTTCATACTTACCCCAATCCTAAATTGAGGCCCAATGTTTCATCCGTCCATTCGAAACCGGCGCCATGTGCCATGCCGTTTTCATGGACGACATTATAAAAATTCACCATAAAATGCAAAAACAAACACGAAAGATCAAATGCCGCCCGCCGGCACCTTATCCCCTCCTCCCCCTTACCTCACACCTCACACCTTAAACCTTATACCTTACACCTCACCCCTCCCCTCCCTCTTCCTCCCGAAACACCCGGCTCCACCGCATCACGACCGGGGTGACCAGGTAATCGGCCAGCAGGGCCGAGGCAATGCCCAGCATGATAAACATGCCCAGGTTGACCATGAGGTTTAAGCGGGAAAACCCGTAAGCAGAAAAAGCGGCCATGATGATCAGGGTCGTGATCAACAGCGCGCGGCCGACCACGCGAAGGGCTTCCACGGTGGCCGCCTGGTAGGTGCCCGTTCGCTGGTAGCCATATTTTAAATAATCGAGGAAATGGATCGTATCATCCACGGAAAGACCGAGGATCATGGGGGCGATGGTAACGGTTAAAAAATCAAACGGCGTGCGGGTCAGCCCCATGACGCCGCCGATGACCAAAAGCGGGGTAATATTGGGGATCATGCCGATCAATCCCAGCTTGAAACTCCGGAACACCAGCATCATCAACCCGGCGATCACCGCCAGGGCAACAAACAGGGAATGGACCTGGCCTTCGGCCACGTACTGGTTTAATGCCGCATACTCGGGCATGCCGCCGCTAATATTGATTTCGGCATCCGGAAACAGCTCCCGGGCGGTTTTTTCCAGCACACCGATCTCCCGGATCGTCTGCCGGGCATCCAGGTCCCGGGTTTCGACCAGTATCCGCACAATGGAGAAATCCCCGGCAACCCACGGTTCAAGATGGGAGCTGTTTTGCATTTGATAATTGGAAAACAGCCGGAAGCTCAAAAAGGTGTTGTCCGGAAGCCGGTAGAATTTCCGGTCACCCTCGTGGACAAGGCGGTTCATTTCCTTGATGAGAAAAAGCATGGAGGTCGCCCGCTTGGTCTGGGGCAACTGCTCAATGTCTTCGAGATAGGTTTCCAGGGCGGCCAGGGTTTCCGGGTTTTTGACAGCATCTTTTTCCCGAAAATCCAACGTCACGTTATAGCTGTTAAAGGAGCCGAGCTCGGAGGAGGCGATTTCCAGCATGCGGTTGACATAGGGCACCTCCGAGCCGTAGGTGTTTTCCGTATCAATGTTGATATAGGTCCGGAGCACCCCATAGCCGCAAACGACCATGATCAAGACGTAGACCACAATGATGCTGCGGGTGTGCCGGAAAATCCAGCCGCCGAGCAATTTGAAATACCGATCGCTCCGGAACTTTCCCGTCGCCTGCTGCGCTTGCGGCACCGACCGGTCGCCGCCGAAACTCAAAACAATTGGCACCAGGGTCATCACCAGCAGGTAGCCGGCGGCGATCAAGGCGGCCGAGGTGACCCCGAGCCACTGGATGGGCCGTAGTTCAATGGCGAGAAACGACAGCAGGGCCCCGATGGTGGTCAGCGCGGAAAAACACATGGGCCAGCCGGCCCGCCCCAAAGCCCGGGCCACCGACGCCTTGCGCCTGCCGGTATCGTGAAAATGCCGGTCAAAATAATTGAACAAGTGAACGGCGTAGCCGATGGAGATGGTAAGGATGAGCACCACGGGCACGCTGAACAAAAAGGCGTTGACATGCTGGCCAAGATGGCCCATGACCCCGAAGACATTGACCAGGGCCACCCCGCTGACCAGAAAGGGGGCGATCACCCCGCGGACGGAACGCAGGCTCACCATCAGAAAAAGGCCGGCGATGGCCACGGCGATGGCCATCAGCCGGACGGACTCATGCTCGGTAAAGACCAGTTCCTCGTACACCATCACCGGCCAGCCGGTGGGCTGGATGTCAAAACCCCGGTATTCGGGCCGGTCGAGCACCGCCAGGGCGGCCTTGCCCACGGCATTGGTAGGCGAAATGGCGTGGGCCCGGCGCCAGTCTTCGGTATACGGCTTTAACTGCAGTACCAGCCAGGTTTCCGTGGCATCCCCGCTTACGATCCGGTCGACCAGGTAGGGCTTGGAAAGGGCGCGGCCGCGGATTTCTTCGAGTTTTTCTGCATCGGCGGGCACCGGCTCGGGCACCAGCGGCGAGGTCCGGATGCGCCCGTTTTCCGAGCGGCTGTAAGGCACTTCGGTCAGGGAAAGGACGCGGCCGGCAAACGGCACTTCCTTTTTCAGCTCTTTGCCCAGCGAATCGATCATCTGCAGGACATCCCGCGCAAACACGTCATCGGCGCGGATCAGACAGGCCACGTAGTCGCTGTTGCCGAAATGGCTTTCGAACACCTGTTGATTGGCAAATATACTGGAATTTTTGGGGAAATAATTTTCGATGGATGTATCGAACACCAGCTTCGGCAGCCCGAATGCCGAAAGGGCGGTCACCGCCCCGATCAGAAACAGCAGGAAATACCGGAACCGCATGATTTTCCGGCCGGTCTTTTCGAACTCTTGATAGGCGCCATTTACCCGCTTTTTTTGCATTCGTCTCCTGCATCCTGAAAAATTGCTGCCGATCCGCGCCCGTCAAAGATATCATACTTCACCGGGAATTCAAAAATACATGTTATCCCCCATTTACGACGGGGCACTATTTTTAATAATTTTAATATAGTAAATTGGAAAACAAGAATCGAAAACCCAAGGAGGCGCTCATGGAACTGACAACACCGGCATTTGAAAATGAAAAAACGATTCCGAGCAAATATACCTGTGACGGCCCCAACGTCAACCCGGAGCTTTTGATCTCCGGTGTGCCGGAAAACGCCAAAAGCCTGGTGCTGATCATGGACGACCCGGATGTGCCCAAGCATATCCGCGAAGACGGCATGTTCGACCACTGGGTAGTGTTTAATATACCACCCGGCACCACGAAAATCCCCGAAGGCCAGGAACCGGAGGGCACCCCGGGACTGGGCACCAGCGGGGATACCGGTTATTTCGGCCCCTGCCCGCCGGACCGGGAGCACCGCTATTTTTTCAAGCTCTACGCGTTAGACACCACGCTGGAGCTGCCGGAAAAAACCGACAAGGTCACCGTGGAGCGGGAAATGACCGAACATGTCATTGACAAGGCGCACTTGATGGGGCGCTACGAGCGGGTCTAATACGCGCAAGCGCCGGGCCGGGAAAAAACGGCCCGGCCTACCGGTCCAGAATCTCGCGCAGCTTAACCGTCAGCTTGCTGGGCACGATCGGCTTGCTGAGAAAGGTGCAGTCAAACTCGGTTTGCTGGTCAACCCGGGTGTCGGTGTAGCCGGACATGAACAGTACCTGCGTCTGCGGCGATTTTTGAATGAAACGACGGGCCAGTTCATTGCCGTTTAAACCCGGCATGACGACATCGGTAATCAGCAAATCCACATGGTGCCCGTGGTTTTCAACCAGGTCCAGGGCCTGCTGGGCGTTTTCGGCCGTCCATACCGTATAGCCCAGAGGGGCCAGCGTGTCATAAACCAACTGCCGGACGGCGTCATCGTCGTCGGCCACAATGACGGATTCCGTTCCCCCGGCCAGCTTGTCATGACTTTTCCCCGCCCGGCCCGCCAGCTTCGGATCCGATTGGTCCACCACCGGAAAGTAAATGCTGATCGTGGTGCCCTGGCCTGCGGTGCTGTAGATAAAAATGTGGCCCCTATGCTGCTTGACAATCCCGTGAATCGTGGCCAGGCCCAGGCCGGTGCCACTTTGCTTGGTGGTAAAAAACGGTTCAAATGCCTGCTCCCGGATGTCGCGGTTCATGCCGATGCCGGTATCGGAAACGCGGAGCAGGATGTAGGGCCCGGGCACGACATCTTCGTGGATGTCGGCATAACTTTCGTCCAGGTTCACTTCCCGGGCCTCGATGACCAGTGTCCCCCCTTCGGGCATGGCTTCCTTGGCATTGAGGGCCAAATTTAACAATACCTGCTCAATCTGGCCCGCATCGGCATTTATATCGCGGCTGTTCCAGTCGATTCGAAGATCCAAAGCCACGTCATCGCTGATCAGGGACTGGATGATTTTGGCCATGTTTTCCACGAGCTCGCCGGCATGCACGGGGGCGAGTTCCATTTCCTGCTTCCGGCTGAAAGCCAGCAACTGGGCGGTCAATGCGGAGGCTTTGCTGCCCGCGTCATAAATGATCTCGAAATACTGTTTCGAAGGATTGTCATCGGGCAGCTTGAGCAGGGCCATTTCACTGTATCCGATCACCGCCGTGATCAGGTTATTGAAATCATGGGCTACCCCGCCGGCCAGGCGGCCAAGAGCCTCCATTTTCTGGGACTGACGCAACTGGACTTCGAGCTGCTTGTGATGCGTAAGATCAAACAGATACCCTTTGATTTCCACGATACCGCCGTCGGCATCCCGGCTGGCACCGATATTGGCGATAACGGAAACCGGCCGGCCGTTTTTGCCGATCAGGGAAAGCTCGTATCCGTAAATGTTGTCCTGGCCCGCGAGCAAGTCCATGATAGTTTCGTAATCAGCAGGCTTTTCGAGCATTTCCCTGAAGGAATAGCCGAGCGGCTCGATAATCGAGCGGAAGCCCAGCATCCGCGCAAATGCCGGGTTGCAGTCCGTAAGCCGGCCGTGGGCATCGGCGAGAAAATCGCCGGTCAAATCCTCTTCAAAAAACCGCTTGTATTTCTCCTCACTTGTCCGCAATGCCGTCTCACTGGCCTTGCGGCGCCGGACGTTGATCAAAAGCACCACCACAAAGCCAAACAAGCCGGCGATAACGGCACCGATGGCCCAGATGACGCCGTGATGCATTTTATAAAAACTTACGGGCTCATTGATGATGTGGCTGTTTTCGGGCAACCGGGACTTCTTGATACCGAAACGCTGGAGCTGACGATAATCAAAGGCCGGGGCATACTGCGCTTTCCGAACGGGGATTTCCGAAGGTTTTTCCCCTTTGAGTATCCGGATGGCCAATTTCGCGGCATTTCCGCCGTGCCGGGCGGCATCATTTAAAAACCCGCCGACGACGCCATTGCCGAGTGTCACGCCCCACTGGCCGTAAATGGGCACCGGGCAGATCCGGCTCAAACGCGGCAGGTCATCGGTGTAGGAAAAATATTGCCCCCGGCTGCCGAACTGAATGGCATTGAGAAACACCACGGTACCTTTCGAGAGGTTTCCCAGTTTTTCAAACATCGTTTCAAGGGCATAGTCGTTCCAGAGCTCCAGCTTCGGTCCCTTGCCCCGGCGACTTTCGATCACCCGGCGCGTGACCCGCGACAGCGAGCGGCCAATGCGGGACTGGTCGGCGAGAATGACGATGCGCCGGGTATCCGGGTGAAGGGTCTGGATTAAATCCAGGTTTTGCCGGATGGCATCGGACTCGATCACCCCGGTATAATAGCGGGGGGCATCTTTTGCCGCCGCAGCGGGATCATAAAAATTGACCCCGGAAAAAACCACCGGGATGTCGGGAAAAAGGGAGTCGCGGTATTGCTGAATAAATTGGAAAGCATTGTCATCGGTGGAAATAATGACGTCGACCCGGTCTTCTGCATCTTGATATTTCAGGCGATAGAGCTGAAACAACCGCTCATAGTATTGCTTGTCCTCGCGTTTGCGGCTGTCCATGTATTCGATATTAATGTTTTCCCGTGGCAGTATGCCTGAAAACTTACTGGTAATCGACGACACCATCCGGTCGGTCCAGTTGTACTGAGCATGATAGGCGTTTAAAACCAGTACCTCGGATTCCCGGAAAGGGGCATCGGCAGCAGGGGCCGCCGCCGGAAAGAAAAAAACAACCGACAAAAGCAGGCAAAACAATGCCCGACAGCATCGCCTGAATAACAAGGGCATCAAAGGGGGACCTCAAAGGTTGACGACTTTGTAAAAAAAAGGGGACACAACGCGATGATAAGCATTATACGTATCATATTATAAACCGAGGGGAAATGCATCAAAAAAAAATGGCATGCGGATTGCATAAATTATAACCGGAACTTGGCAGTATTTGCTTCCTTGTCACCCTCCCGAATCAACAGGCGGCCGGGCAACTCCGGCCCGGTCGCCTGCTGATTCAAACCTGAACGGCTCCATTGAAACCAATCCAAGGGCCTTACCCGGAGCTTTCCGGCTCATTGAGGGGAATACCCCATTTTTTCATGTACTTCCACACGGATGTCCGGCTGCGCCCCAGCCGCCGCGCCACTTCGGCCTTGTTCCAGGCGCATTCCTGCAGCAACTCCACCAGCAAAGCGCGCGTGACTTTCTGTTTCGGCCGGGTCGGCCTGCTATTGGATGGCTCCGGGGGACGGGCCGCATAGTATTCCATCTGGCGGATTTCCACGGGGAGATCGAAAATGCCGATCTGATCGCCGTTGACCAGCACAAAGGCATGCTCGATGGCATTTTCGAGTTCGCGGACATTGCCCGGCCAGTTGTAATCCATCAAAATCCGCATGGCATCCGGGGACAGGGTTTGAATCAGCTTGCCGGTTTTTTCATTGAATTTCTGGATAAAATAACGCGCCAGCAACGGGATGTCTTCCCGGCGGTTTCGCAGGGGCGGCAGGTAAATGGGAAAAACTTTGAGCCGGTAATACAAGTCCTCGCGGAAATGGCCGGATTGCACCAGGCCGTAGAGGTCGTTTAACGTGGCGGTAATGATGCGGATATCCACGTTGCGCTTCCGGGATTCGCCGACGCGTTCAATCTGTTTTTCCTGGATTGCCCGCAGGAGCTTGAGCTGGATAAAGGGGCTGATGTCGCCGATTTCATCAAGAAAAATACTGCCGGTATCGGCTTCTTCGAACCGGCCCATGCGGTCTTTGTGGGCGCCGGTAAACGCACCCCGGACGTGGCCGAACAATTCGCTTTCCAGCAGGGATTCGGTCAGCGCGCTGCAGTTGACCGTTACCATGGACCCCTTGTGCCGCTCGCTGTTGTAATGAATGGCACTGGCCACGAGCTCCTTGCCGGTGCCGCTTTCGCCCTGGATCAACACCGTGGCGTCACTTTTGGCCGCCACCCGGATGGCGTTGAAAATTTCCTGGATGGCATGGCTTTTGCCGATAATGTTGCCGAACTGGTAGACCTCGACGAGCTTGCGCTGGGCTTCCTCGACCTTTTGGCGGGCCTGGGTGAGCTCGGTGAGATCAGTGATGGTTTCCACCACGCCGAGGACATCGCCGTTGTCATCGGTGACGACGCGGGCATTTTTGATTACGGAGACAAACCCGCCGCTGCGGTGCTGAAGCTGGCATTCCGTGGGGTCCACGGTGCCCTTTTTAAATACGCCGCATTCGGAAATGTTGGATGGGCAGGTCCGGTCAAAGCACCGGGAAAATTTTAAAAGTTGACACGACTGGCCCACGGCCTCGTCTGCGGTATAGCCGCTGACCCGTTCCATTGCCGGATTCCACGAGGTGATCACGCCCCGGGTATCCAGAGTGAAAACCCCTTCGGCCATGGAGTCGAGCAGGCGCTCGGCAAACCGGTCGCTCCATATGCAGTATTGCTGTTTGTGCATGAAAATCCCTTTGCCAAATTCCAGTTTTCAAATCCGATAAATCCGATAAAAGAATATCGTTACAAAAAAGTTACATAACGTTACAAATCGTTACCTGAAATGTCAACCGGAAAGGGGTCGATTGCAGAGGACAACGGCAATCCGGCAAAATCCATCCGCGATAACAGCCGGTGGGAAACAATGGCACAAATGTTGAATTTGCGGTTTCAAACCATTTTGATTTGACCAAAAATCATGACCACCCAAATCGTAACAAACGACAACGGCTTTGCCCCGCTGATCCGCGACGGGATCTGCCTGGCGTGCTTCAACACGCCCTGGTCGGCGCCCTGCCGTGCCCAGATGGAAATCCTGGACAAACTGGCAGCACGCTACGGCGACCGACTCAAACTGCTCGACGTCAACGTCGACTACCTCGAGCAGGTAAGGGCCCGCTTCGGCGTGGACCATATTCCCACCCTGATCTTGTTCCGCCGGGGCATGGAGTGCCACCGCCTGGTGGGCGTCCACCCGGAAACGGCATTATGCCGGGCCATCGACGCCGAGTTGATGGGGGCCGCCGGTTAAACAAACCCCGCATTTCAGGCCATCAAAAGGGAAAACAGCATGCAGCGGTTCATTTCCGCATCGGAAACCCCGTAGGTCCGGGCGAATTTGGCCAGCCGTTTTTCCGGAAGCGTTTCGCCGGGATAGATCAGCGCCTCGTCTTTTTCCGCCGCCATTTCCGGCAATCCCGTCAACAGCGCCCGAACGTCTTTGACGCTTAAATGGGCGATGTAGTCTTTGACGCACCGGCTTTCGGCCTTGATACTCCGGCAGCCCGCCATTTCCCGCCGGAAAAACCGCCGTTTTTCTTTGTCGAGCTTCATTTGCACAAAGCGGATCACCGTGTGCCGTTTTTCGCCGAGCAACCGGAACAGCGTTTCCAAAAACTCGGCGCCTTCCTGTTGATGCCGGTCACTGGCTTGGCCCGCCATTTTTTCTGCCCCGGCATGCTTCTCAAATGTCGCATGATTTGATAGATTGATAACTTGTTCGGTATCTGGTGTGTCCATGATTGAATCCCCCCTTGTTTGGATTTGATTGGGTGATGGGCTGATAGAACCTGGCGGGCAAGATAGGATGGAAAGTGTGCGGATTTTGTCACACGCAATGCATTTTTTTTAAAATTTTTTCAAAAACCCCATCGCTTGGGCCGTTACCGCCATGCCTGGGTGATGGGCCAGCGCGGCGCTCCGATTTCCAATCGGAAGCTTTATCAATCTTATCGGCAACATAGAATTGTTTCTTTAGTGCAGGCGGCCAAAAACCATGAAAGAAAAACAACTCGTCAATCTGCTCAAGGCCGTGGACCTTCTGGCCCGCCCCGGGGGCACCACCATCAATGAAATGGCCGAATCCCTTGCCATCGACCGGCGGGCGGTCTACCGGGTGCTCGACAACCTCCAGCGCCTCCAGTTTCCGGTCTATGACGACAAAAGCCCCGAAGACCGCCACAAACGGTGGCGGCTCCAACCCGACTATGTCAAACAGATGCCCAACATGGCCGTACCCGAACTGAAACTCAATTTTTCCGAAATGCTGGCCCTGTACCTGCTCAAGGGCGAGGCCACGCTCTACAAAGGCACCCGCCTGGAAGCCGAAGCCCAGTCGGCATTCGAAAAGATCGGGGCCTTTCTGCCGGCTGCGGTATTCCGGCAGCTCGACAAAATCAAGACCCTGTTTATTCCGCAGTCCAAGTTTGCCAAGGATTATTCGGGCAAGGAAGCCGTCATCGACACGCTTGCCGATGCCATGCTCGGCCAGCAAATCTGCCGGGTGCATTACTTTTCCTTTTCCAGCGAACGGCAAAAACAATACCGGATTGAACCGCTGCATTTTTTTGAAAGCAACGGCGGCATGTATGTTTTCGTCCGCGTGCCCCGATACGATGCCATCCGGACGCTGGCCGTGGAACGGATCCGCCACATTGAAAAAACCGGGAACCACTTCCGGTACCCGGAAAACTTCGACCCGGGGCAACTGCTGGCAAACGCCTTTGACATCGTCTATGACGACCCGCTTTCTGCCCGCATCTGGATCTCCGCGGACCAGGCCAAATACGTTCGGGAACGAAAATTTTTTCAAAACCAGAATATCACCGAAAACCCGGACGGTTCCCTGACCCTGGAAATCGAGACATCGGGAACCGATGATCTCAAGAGATGGGTCCTGTCTTTAGGCGCCGGCGCCGAGGTGCTGTCCCCGAAATCGCTTCGGCGGGCCGTGGGAGAAGAAATCGCCACGCTGGCCGGGATCTATGAATCGGCATCGTCGATGCCGCGCTGAAACAACTGCTTTCGGTCCTTTTTATACAAAAAATCGTGACAGAATTTACATTTTCAAACGATTATAAAAAATTTTGAGAAATCCGCCGACTATGGTAGTAAGGAAAGGTGATTCATCATAAATCAACTTCAGGATATTCGAACCCTGATGTCGCAATCAGGGGGTAGGAACGGATTTTATGCAAACAAAATCTTCCAGCAACACGGTCAACATGGCCACCGTGACCCGGGAGCTGCTCGACCTGATCATGAAGCTGCCGGGCAAGGAACGCGCCCGCATGCTCCAGCAGCTCAAGTCCTCGGCCAAAATCCCGGTCAATGCCGATCAAAACACTTCTGCCATTACCACAGAGCTCATCGATGCTGTGATGAAGGCGGACATGAACAAACGGTGTGAGATTTTAGGAGAGCTCAAGGCGTTAAACGGCAGCTCCAAGCGGAAATACAGCCGGATCGAATATTTTGCCACCATTCAATACCTGATCAAGGGGCGGCTTTTTAACGGCTACATCCGCAATATCAGTATCAGCGGAATGTTTATCGAAACCTCAAAAACCCAGAACGAGCAAACCCTCTACCCCGGCGAACCCATCACGATGAATTTCGAGCATCCGGAAACCAAAAAGCCGCTCAAAATCGGCGGCCAGATTGTCCGCATCACCAAAACCGGCCTCGGCGTCCGCTTCGACGAAACACTGCAGTAAGGCCTGCATGCAGGGAAAAACCGGCCGGCCCATCAGGCGTCCTTTTCCTCCAGGTACTGCATGATTCCGGAAATGGCGTTTTTCGTAAAAAAACGCTCCCGATGATATATCGTTTCCGGCAGCCGGTAAATCCTTGCAAAGACCGGATCCCGGTCGATTAAATCCGAAATAATATCCTCGAAATCAGCGTTTTTCCCATGGGCGCGGATCACTTCCACCCACCGGTTCAACTGGTTTTTCGCCATCTGCAGAATCTGCGCCCCATGCGGATATGCGCCGTAGTGGGCAAAACAAAGCCCGCGGTCGGCATAGGGGGCGATCCGGTCCATTGAGGCCAAAAATTGTTCCAGGACGAACTTCGGCGGCGTGGCCGGCCGCAGGTACACGGCATCTTCCAGATCCTGAAAAACCCCGAACAATTCACCGCAAAACAACCGGTTTCCAAAGACAAAGCACTGATGATGGGCGGCATGGCCCGGCGTGGGAATCACCTCGATGCCCCCGCCGAAATCGACGAAATCGGTGGTGATGATCCGGCTTTCGGCCACCGGCTTGATAGGGCCGTATACTTCGGCGACTTCGCCCAGTACCCGGCGCGATCCCTCCCACAACCGCTGCGGGTCGACTAAGTGCCGGACCGCTTTTTCGTGGCAGACCACCCGGGCATGAGGAAACCGCTCGATCAAATGGCCGATGCCCCCGGCATGATCCATGTGGATATGCGTCAAAAGCACCCAGTCCAGGTGATCGATGCCGAGATCATCCAGCGCGGTCAACAGGGTGTTTGTGGTGCAGGCCGGGCCGGGGTCCACCAGGAAGGTGCCGGCCTCGCCCCGGTAGACCCATGCGGCAATGAATCGGGTGTAGCCCAGGGCTTCGATGTCCAGGTCGATGCGTTCGAGCATGTTTTTTTCCTTTCCGGCAATGCATTTCAAAGCCGTTGATTTCAAACGGCATCAAACTTATTTTATATAAAAACTGAAAATAACGAGCATCTGGTTATCCAGCTTGCTTCCGTTACAGATCAATCTTTATTTACCTTTACCATGGAGGTGATACAATTGACCGCACAACAACAACAACGCCGTCCGATATCGGGCGAAGAGCTCGATGCAATAAAGCAGGAGCTGCTGGACCGGAAAAAAAACCTGTGGAACGAAATTCTTCACAAACTTTCCAGCGAAGCCGCAGAGCAGCACCAGCAGGTCGTCGATATCATGCGGGAAAATGGAGACCAGGCACTGGAAAACCTGCGGGAAAGCTATGCAATCTCGCTTGTTGAAATGCGCGTCAAGGAGCTCGACCGGATCGAAGCGGCATTAAACCGGATCGAAAACGGCCAATACGGGCGCTGCATCGACTGCAACCGATGGATCAAACCCGGCCGGCTCAAGGCAATGCCGTACTCGGTGCGCTGCATCAAGTGCAAGGAGGCCCTGGAACGTATCGAAAACGTGTAGGCACTATTTAAAAACAAGGCCTCAAGGGCTCCCCCGGCTTTGCCCCCCGCCAAGGGCCGTGGCGATGAGATGGGCCGTTCGCAGGGGCTCGGGGACATGGCCGTACAGGGCAAACCGGTCGACCACTTCGGCGGCCTGGTCAAACGTCAGCCCCACCCGCTGAACAAAAATGCCGTCGAGTGCCTCCATGCGGCCGAGCCGTTTGATGACGGCCCACTTGGCACGGCCGCCTGCAATATGGTGTAACAACGCGTTTTGAATAGCGGTCATGTCCGGCTGCTTGCGCGCGACCACCAGCACGGGCCGATTCAGCCGCCGGTGCAGGTCAAATACGTCGACCACGTTAAATCCGGCCAGGGCGATGCCCTGGAGCATGATAAGCTGAACGTGTTCCAGAAATTTCGACCCGGCCACCAGTCGGGCGAGGCTGGCGGCGGCATCAAAACCGTCTTTTTCCACTTCGCCGACAAGCAGTCCGTCTAATCGCAGGCCCGCATAGACCGTACCGACCACGGGCACTTTGCCGCAATAGTCCCGCGCAAAGGGGGCATCGTCGAAACCGATGACGTTGGAAAACCGTTTTTCAGCCATTTTGTTGCGGCCTTATTGTAAAATCCGGCCCGGAAAAGATGGACTGGACATTGTCTTTTTAAAATAATATATTAATTTTAAAGTGTTTTTCTTTCATACCACAAGGGAAAAAATCCGCAAACAAACTTATTGTTCAAACGTTTCAAGGAGTCATCCATGACAGCAGAACAACAAATCCAGAAAGCGGCTGAAATTCTGGCCGATGCATCTCAGGCCGCCGCTTCCTGCGGCGCCGGCATATCGGCGGAAAGCGGGATCGCCACTTTCCGGGACCCGGGCGGGGTATGGGAAAAATTAAACCCCGCAGAAGTCGGGACCACCGAAGGACTGATGCAAACATTACACCGGAATCCGGAAAAGCTCATCCCCTTTGTACTGGAACTGCTCGATGCATTCGCGCAGGCCGAACCCAACCCCGCCCATTTTGCGCTCGGCGAACTGGAAAAAATGGGCATTTTAAAAACCGTCATTACCCAGAATATCGACAACCTGCACCAGGAAGCCGGCAATACCGACGTAGTCGAGGTCCATGGTAACGGGTTCCGGCTGAGCTGCCTGTCCTGCGGCAGCCTGCAGGAAAAGCCCCGGAAAGAACTCATCCGGGAAACCAAGGAAAAACTCAATTCCATGAACGATTTTTCCCTGTCCGCCATTGCCTCTCTGATGCCCTGCTGCAGCCAGTGTCAATCCCCGACCCGGCCGGATGTGGTGATGTTCGGCGAAGCCGTCAAAGACATCCCGCGGGCGTTTGACGCCGCCCGGAAATGCGATGTCATGCTGGCCATCGGAACCTCGGGCGTGGTCTACCCCGCGGCATACCTGCCCTTTGACGCCAAGGACGCCGGCGCCAAAGTCATCGTGGTCAACCCCAACGAAAACGCCTTTCACGGCGTGGCCGATGCCTACATTCCCCTGACAGCCGGCGATGCCATGCCGAAGCTCGTAGAGGCGGCAAGGGCCATCCGCGGCGCGTAAAATCGAAAAGTTATCGATTCCCGATGCGGGCTTGACCCAACGGAAAAAATCGGTTACCCGATAGTTTCCGGACATTTTATGAGCATATGATCATTACTGTTCGACGCGGTTCCCGCGCGCCGGAAACAAAAGGATTTTTCTCGAAATGACGCGCATCAACAACCCCATGGAAATCTTTAAACTCCTCAACGGCTCCAATTGCCGGGACTGCAATGAAAAAACCTGCCTGGCCTTTGCCGTGGCCGTTTTTAAAAACCGCAAGCCCCTCAGCCAATGCCCTCACCTGTCCAAGGAGATAATAGATACATACGGCGGCGATACCGAACGGCCCAACACCATCGATGAAGACACGGAAGAGGCCCTGGAACGGCACAAGCGCCAGATCCCGGAAACCGACCTGGCCGAAGCCGCCGGGCGCATCGGCGCCGCCTATGACGGCCAAAAACTGACCATCAAAGTCCTGGGAAAGGATTTTTCCGTCGACAACAACGGCAACCTTTCATCGGAGATTCATATCAATGCCTGGATCGGTGTGCCCGTGCTCAATTATGTCATGCACGCCGAGGGCAAGCCGGTTTCCGGCGAATGGGTCACCTTCCGGGATCTTTCCGAGGGCCAGCAGCGGTTTTCGATTTACCGGCAGCGCTGCGAAAAGCCCCTCAAGCGGATCGCCGACACCTACACCGATCTTTTCCGCGACATGCTCGAAATTTTCAACGGCCGCCGGATCGAAACCCACATCGACTCCGACGTTTCGGTGCTGCTCTACCCCCTGCCGCTGTTTCCCATCATGATCTGCTACTGGGAGCCCGAAGAAGGCATCGATTCGAGCCTGCACATCTTTTATGACAAAACCGCCGATGCCAACCTGGACATGGAATCGATCTATACCCTGACCCTCGGCCTGGTGAAAATGTTTGAAAAACTGTCGGAAAAACACGGGTTTCAATTTTCTGCGAATATGAACCAAAACTGAGCAACTTGCAGGAATCATTGGCCTGCAACCCAAAGGAGGGAGAAAAATGGAAATCAAGGACAGATGCTTTATTGTTACCGGCGGGGCCTCCGGCCTCGGTGAAGCCACGGCCCGCGCCCTGACCGGGGCCGGCGGAAAAGTGGCCATTTTCGATATGGCCGACGAACAGGGCCAGGCCCTGGCCGAAGCACTCGGAGATGCCGCCGTCTACTGCCACACCGATGTGGCCGATGAAGAATCGGTCCAGGCCGGCGTGGACAAGACCGCGGGCGCGTTCGGCGCCGTCAACGGGGTCATCAACTGCGCCGGCATCGGCATTCCCGCCAAGGTGGTGGGCAAGAAAGGCCCCATGCCTTTAGACAAGTTCAGCAAGACCATCCAGGTCAACCTGGTGGGCACCTTTAACGTAACGCGCCTGGCCGCCGTTCACATGATCCAAAACGAGCCCAATGCCGAGGGCGAGCGCGGCGTGGTGGTCAACACGGCATCCGTGGCCGCCTACGAGGGACAGGTCGGCCAGGTGGCCTACGCGGCCTCCAAGGCGGGCATCGTCGGAATGACGCTGCCCATGGCCCGGGAATTTGCCGACCACGGCATCCGGGTGGTCACCATCGCGCCGGGGCTGTTTGACACGCCGATGTTTGCCGCCCTGTCCGAAGAGGTGCGCACCTCGCTGCAGAAACAACTGCCGTTTCCCTCCCGGTTCGGACGGCCGGATGAATATGCGCAGATGGTGCAATCGGTTTTGGCCAACCCCGTGTTAAACGGCGAGACCATCCGGCTGGATTCGGCCATGCGGATGCAGGCGAAGTAGTGAAAGAAGGGACTGAGGGACTAAGGGACTAAGGGACTGAGGGACTGAGGGACTTGAGGGGCGGAGGGACTGAGTTTGTGAACTTGACAGTCAAAAGTTTTGTTTAAGTTATTTGTTAAAAAAGAAATCGCATTGTCTCTCGAAGTCATTCCCGCGAACTTGTCCCGGATACTTTCGGGAGCGGGTCTCAGCTCAAGGCTTTAGCCGCAATCCAGAATAATCGGTGAGTTATAGATTCCTGCCTTCGCAGGAATGACAGAACTTTGGACTGTCGAGTTGTGAAGGAAATTATCCATTATTATTTTTTTGCAAATCAGGAAAAAAGGGCACTCATTTAAAAACAAAATGAAGTTGTACACTTAGTGCCTCAGTCCCTTAGTCCCTTAGTCCCTTAGTCCCTTAGTGCCAATTTCTATAGAGCCAAGTGATTTCATGGGAAGAAACGGTTACAAATAATGGGAGAACCCAAAATGCGAAAAGTTGCAATCGTGGGCACCGGCCACACGGATTTTGTTGCGGATGCAAAGAAAACCGAAATCGAGATGTTCTGCGAGGCCGCGACTGAAGCCATGGCCGAAGCAAATGCCGGACCGAAAGACATGCAGGCGCTTTACTGCGGCAACGTGTTCGGTGACTTTTCCGAAGGCCAGGGGATGATCCAGTCCTACATCGCCAATGAACTGGGGTGCCGTCACGTGCCGGCCACCCGGTTTGAAGGCGCATGCGCATCGGCCACCCTGGCCATCCGGGATGCTTTCATGTGGGTGGCTTCCGGATTCTATGACATCGTCCTGGTCGGCGGCACGGAAAAGGCGACGGCCATGGGCACCCCCCTGGCCACCCGAACCTTTTCCATGGGCACCGACGCCAAATACGAATTTCCGCCCGGCCTGACGTTTCCGGGCTTTTTCGCCCTGCTGGCCCACATGTACGCCCATACATACGGGGTGGACATGGCGCGGCTGCGCGAGCAGATGTCGCTGGTCTCGGTCCAGTCCCACGAATACGGGACCCGAAATCCGCACGCCCAGTTCAGGCACAAGGAAATCACCGTCGAACAGGTCTCCAAAGGCTTTACTGTGGCCTCGCCGCTGCGGCTGCTCGACTGCTGCCCGTTTTCAGACGGGGCCGCGGCCATGGTGATCGCCTCGGAAGAAGCCGCCAAAAAGCTGACCGACAAGCCGGTCTTTATTACGGGCGTCGGCCAGTCGTCCTCGCCCCGGCTGAGCGCACAATCCCCGTATCTGCCGAGAATCCGGGCCCGGGAGGTTTCCGTGAAACAGGCCTACGACATGGCCGGCATCGGCCCGGCAGATGTCGACATCTGCGAACTGCACGACTGTTTCAGCATTGCCAGCATCATCGCGGCCGAAAACCTCGGTTTCGCCGAAAACGGCAAAGGCGGCGAACTCTGGGAAAACGGCGGCTCCCGGATCGACGGCAAAATCCCCATCAACATCTCCGGCGGATTAAAATCCAAGGGACACCCCATAGGGGCCACCGGCGCTTCGCAGACCTGCGAGATCGTCCGGCAGCTGCGCGGCGACCTGGCCGAAGAAGGCCGGCAGGTCGAAGGGGCCAAAATCGGCCTGGTCGACACATTGGGCGGCGACGGTACCATCGCCAACCTGGTGCTGCAGACGGGATAAAATTTCACAGGAGGTTGAAATGGAATACAAGCTTTGCTTCCGGGATTACCACAAAGCGTTGATGAAAAACCAGCTCATGGGGCTCAAATGCCGCGAATGCGGGGCGTTCACCTGCCCGCCGCAGATGAGCTGCAACAACTGCACCTCGTATGACCTCGAGGTTGCCGAATTGTCCGGCAACGGCACGATCCAGTCCTATACGACCATCTATGTGCCCCCGGAAGGCCGGGAAAACGAAGCGCCCTACATCATCGTGCTCGTGGCCTTAGAAGAAGGGCCCTGGATCATGGGCAACCTTTATGACATGGACCCGGCGCGGGCATCCATGGACTTGATCGGCAAACCGGTCGCCTTCGGCGCCCGGCTTTTTCCGGGCGACAAGTATTCGGACGGACCGGCGGCCCGGCCGACGTTTCGGTTTGCGTAATCCGAACCCAAATGGAGCGTTTCAGAAACTATTTTGTTATGTATCGTCGACAGGCAGAAGGGGTTGCCTAGCTCACCGTGGGCTGGACAACCCCTTCTGCCTGTCTTTTCGCTTCTAAGTAACTTGAGGTTCAAGGTCTATGGTTTAAGGTATAAGGTTTAAAAAACTCAGTGCCTTAGTGCCTTAGTGCCTCAGTGCCTGCTCTTCCAGAATTATTTATCGGCTCGGTCTCCCGGGTCAAACCCGGGAGGGGGTTACTTCTAAGTAACTCGAGGTTCAAGGTCTGAGGTATAAGGTGCAAGGTAAAAAGTGCCAGTGCACGAGTCCCGCTATACTGACAGAAAAAGTGACTTATAGGCTCGGTCTTGGGCGCGAGCCCCGGGGGGAACACTTCTACGTTGCCCCCTGGAAAAACTCGGCCAATCGTGGGGGCATTTTCTAACACAATCCGGCATGATTTTTTACTCATTTGCGAAAAGGCACACGGTTGCCCTGAGCGGCGGCGGGGAAAAGTGGGTTTGCGAGCGGAAATTGCGCCTCTTTTCGGCGCCTGGAGCGAGCAAACTTACTTTTTCGCGCCGCCGGTCAGCCGTAAAACCAAAAGAAGGTTTCTTTCTGCAAAAACACCGCCGCGGCATAAAACCGTTTTTTACGAGGCCCCTTAATTGAATTCACCACAAGAACCAATTTAAACAAAATACGTCCCGCCGGCTTTCAAAACGGTGGTTTCGGCCGACAGCTCGTTTTGCAGGCGTTGCAGGGCGTAATCGCAGGTGTCGTGGGCCGACAGGTATACCTTTTCCGGTGCGGCCCGGTTGATCGCCCCGATGGTGCCGCTCAGGTCCTCGTCATTGATGCGCTGCCACGGCGGTTTGCCGGTGCCGATGACCTGCTGTAACTGAATGCCAAGCCGGTTGCCCCGGCCGCCGGTAATCGGAAAATGCAGGCCGCCGCCAAAAGCATACAGCGGCTGATCGGAAAGGCGGCGCACCATCTCCAGGATGACCTCGGCCGTGGGGTGTCCGCATCCCGTAAATACCACCAGCCCCTTGCCCTTGACATGCCCGACAATGGCCTGCTCCTCGGTCAGTCCCATGAAAAACAGGCTCCGGGCCAGCGGTCCCGTGGTGCCCAGCCCGCTGGAAAACACCGCCGGCTCCTGTACGATCTGTTCGTTAAAACCGGGCGCACCGGCGCAATCCGGAAAATAGCAAAACTGGCCGTGGGGGGATCCCAGAATCTCCGGGATGGCGACTTTTCCGGCGGAAACGGCCTTCATGCCGCCCATATGATCGGGATGAAGATGGGAAATGACCAGCTCATCGGCCTGGTGCAATTGAAAACCCAGCCGCACGGCGTTATGGGCCAGCGCCGGTCGTTCCGGCCCGAAACCGACGTCATAGAGCAGGCTGCCCCGGTCGGTTGAAAAAAGGTAGGAAACGCCGGCATCGCCCAAAAAGCCGTCTTCGGCTTTTTCCTCCACCAAAACGGTCAAAGACAATTCCTCGAGCTCCGGCAGATCCAGCAATCGGGCCCGCCGGATTCTTTCCTGGTTGAATTGTGCCGCCGTTGCCGCGTTATGTAAAAACCGCTTGCGTTTTACGGCCATTGCCGGAATGACGGCCGGGGATGCCCCCGCCAGCAACGGCCACCACAGGGGGTGAATGCGAAAGGCCATCGGCTTTTCTCCTCGTAGCAGTGGATGGTCAAACAACGCGATCCATTCTAAGCATATACCCATAATTGTCAACGGGAAAATCATTTTTCTTGAAATCATACGACGAATCGATTACGGGTCATCGATTACGGGGGCCGGGTTGATGACAAAAAAATACTCTCGCGCAAAGCCGCCGAGAGCGCCAAGGATGGCTTTGCGTCTTGGCGCGAAAATGCAGTGGCTGTTACCGGATTGAATCACCAAAAAACATAAAAAGGCATGCCGATGCGTATAAACACAAAATCGCTGCTGCGCTCAAAACTTTTCATCCGGGTGGTGTATCGATCCATCCGCCTCTATTCCCTTTTGTTCCGGCTGCGCGTGGAAAATGAACAGCCATGGCGCAGCCATCTGGAAAAAGGCGGGCGGGTCTTGCTGTGTGTCTGGCACCAACAGTTTTTCTCCCTGATCCGGTATTACCGGGCCTACAAACCCCATGGGCCGAGCCTGATGATCAGCCAAAGCGCCGACGGCGATCTTATCGCGGGCGTGGCGAATTTGACCGGCTGGCACACGGTGCGCGGCTCATCTTCCAGGGGCGGGCAGACGGCCCGCGGACAGATGGTGGACCGGCTGCGCCAAACCGGCCTTGCCGCCCATATACTCGACGGCCCCCGGGGGCCTTTCGGCGTGGTCAAGCGCGGTGCGGTGGAAATCGCCCGGGATGCCGGCGCCGTGATGGTGCCCGTTTTCGTGTCCGCGGAATCGGCCTGGGTATTTCACAGTTGGGACCGGTTTTTCATCCCCAAGCCGTTTTCCAAAGTCAGAATCCGCTACGGCGACATGATCTCCGTGGCCGCCATTGCGGATCGCGACGGCGTGGAAAAAAAACGCCGGCAACTGGAATCGCTCATGCAGCCGGGGCTGTTTACGTAAAGGCAAAAAAACCTCGCCTTTACATTCCGATTCCATGTTGTTATGTTACCCCACTTGACCGCAGCACAGTGTCCGTGTCACCCGCCCCGTATTGCCGATAAACAATTCAAAACCTGGGTTATCGGGTATCCTCGATGGAAGCATTGCCCCGGGCCGGCTGCCGGGCTGGGCCTGACAGCCACTTTTCGCAACGGCAGACGGAAAAGAGAAAAACGCAGCGAATTACAAAAGCGACCGAAAGAGATATGGAACGACAACATAAAAAACAAATCGACCGCCGGCGGACCTTCGGCATCATCAGCCACCCGGATGCCGGCAAAACCACGCTGACCGAAAAAATCCTGCTGTTCGGCGGCGCCATCCAGCAGGCCGGGTCCGTGAAGGCAAAAAAGGCCGCACGCCACGCCACCAGCGACTGGATGGCCATTGAGAAAGAGCGCGGCATTTCCGTGACCTCATCGGTGATGAAATTCCATTACCGCGACTACGAAATCAACCTGTTGGACACCCCGGGCCACGAGGATTTCTCCGAAGACACCTATAGAGTCTTGACCGCCGTGGACAGCGCCTTGATGGTCATTGACTCGGCCAAGGGGGTCGAGCCCCAGACCGAAAAGCTCATGGCGGTCTGCCGAATGCGAAACACGCCGATTATCACCTTTATCAACAAGCTCGACCGAGACGGGATGTCGCCGCTGGAAATTTTGGACGACATCGAGGAAAAACTCCAGATCGAGTGCACGCCGCTTTCCTGGCCCATCGGCATGGGCAAGCGCTTCCAGGGCGTCTACAACCGGGTCGAGCAGCAGCTGCACTTGTTTGAAGCCGGCAGCGACAAGCTGGACGGCAAAAATGACGGCATTGTCATCGAAGACCTGTCCGATTCAAAATTAGACGACCTGCTCGACAGCCAGGCCGAACAGTTGAGAGAAGACATCGAGTTGCTGGAAGGTGCGGCCAATCCCCTTTCCATGGACGATTTTCTAAACGGCGGCCAGACACCGGTCTTTTTCGGCAGCGCCATCAACAACTTCGGCGTCCGGGAAATGCTCGACGCCTTTGTCGAAATGGCGCCGGCCCCGAACACTCGCCCGGCCGTCACCCGGGAGGTCTCGCCCCATGAAGACCAGTTTTCCGGCTTTGCCTTTAAAATCCAGGCCAACATGAACCCGGCCCACCGGGACCGGATCGCCTTTGTCCGCATCTGTTCCGGCAAATTCACACGCGGCATGAAAGTCTACCACCACCGGCTCGGCAAGGAGGTCACCTTTTCCAACGCCACGATTTTTATGGCCCGGGACCGCGAAAACGTGGAAGAGGCCTATCCGGGAGATATTATCGGAATCTACAACCACGGCACCATCAAGATCGGCGATACTTTCACCGACAAGGAACCGTTGAAATTCACCGGTATCCCGAACTTCGCCCCGGAAATTTTCATGCGGATCCAGCTGAAAAACCCCATGAAGGCCAAGCAGTTGCAGAAAGGCCTGACCCAGTTGGCCGAGGAAGGCGCCATTCAGGTGTTTCGGCCCATCAAGTCCAACAATTATATCCTGGGCGCGGTGGGGATGCTCCAGTTCGACGTGACCATGGAGCGGCTCAAAACGGAATACGGCGTGGATGCCATCTATGAGCCGATCAACATCACGGTGGCCCGCTGGGTGGACTGCCCGGACAAGAAAAAGTTCGAGGAGTTTGAAAGGAAAAATCAATCCAACATGGCCGTGGATGCCGAAGGCTGCCGCGCCTTTCTGACCACCAGCCCCTGGCAGCTCGGCTTTACCATGGAGCAGTGGCCCGATATTGAATTTTACAATACAAGAGAGGTCAACCAGTAAGGGGCGCCGCAGTCAATTTTTCTGGATCCCTGCGAACCTGTCCCGGATAATTTCGGGAGGCAGGCATTCAGATTTGCAGGGGACCAGACAAAACTACGGGATCCCTGCCTTCGCAGGGATGACGGCTTGGAAGAAATTTTTTTTATTGGTATTTCCGGGCCTGCCGAAGCTGCTGAAATGGTAAAAAAACCAACATGATAATATTCTACGGTTTCCGTTACACCTTCGAGAAAAACACCTTTTTCCACGAGCGTCATGCCTGCGGAGGCAGGCATCCACTTGCCATGCGTTGTATTAGAACCATGGTCCCAGTGAAGCCCTGCTTCCGAACTTGAAAAATACCGGCTGTCTTGCTATATGTCAGGCCACGGCAATATGATCATGGTTTTTCGTGGAAACCGTGACGCTTTACAGCCGGCCGGCACCTTTCACCCGTATCAACCCTTCGGAAAAAGTAGACACCATTGAAAGAAAACGAACTGTTTAAAAACAACGGCAAAGCCGCCTCGAGCTACACGGCCGCCTCGGTCGAGGTGCTGGAGGGCCTGGATCCGGTCCGGCGCCGGCCCGGGATGTACACCGACACCCAGCGGCCCAACCACGTCGCCCAGGAAGTCATCGACAACAGCGTGGATGAAGCCATTGCCGGCTACGCCAACCGCATCGACGTAGTGCTCGGCGAAGACGGTTCGCTTTCGGTCTCCGACAACGGCCGCGGCATGCCGGTGGACATGCACCCCACCGAAAACATCTCCGGCGTCGAGGTCATCATGACCCGCCTGCACGCCGGGGCCAAGTTTTCCAACAAGGATTACCATTTCTCCGGCGGACTGCACGGGGTGGGCGTCTCGGTGGTCAACGCCTTGTCCCGGCGGCTGGAAATCGAAATCTTTCGCGACGGCAGCAAGTATGAAATCGCCTTTGAAGGCGGCTACAAGAGCCGGGATCTCGAAGTCACCGGCACCGTGGGCAAGCGGCGCACCGGCACCACCATCCGTTTCTGGCCCGATCCGGAGTATTTCGACAGCATCAACATCGCCACCGCGCGGCTCAAGCACAACCTGCGGGCCAAGGCCGTGCTCTGCCCCGGGCTGCTCGTCAACTACACCGACCAGATTTCCGGCGAGACCGATTCCTGGCAGTTTAAAACCGGCCTGGGCGAATACCTGGTCCAGCGGATGGCAGACGCCGAGCTGGTGCCCGAAAATCCCTTCACCGGCGATTTCGAAGGACCGGACGAATACGTGGCCTGGTCGGTGGCCTGGATGGAAAACGGCGGCGAGGCGGTGGCGGAAAGCTACTGCAACCTGATTCCCACCATCGGCGGCGGCACCCATGTCAACGGCCTGCGCCAGGGGTTGTTAAACGCCCTGCGCGAGTTCTGCGATTTGCGCAAACTGCTGCCCAAAAACGTCAAGCTCTCGCCGGACGACATCTGGGAAAAATGCGCCTTTGTCCTTTCGGTGAAACTGACCGACCCGCGCTTTTCCGGACAGACCAAGGAAAGGCTTGCCTCGCGGCAGTGCGCGGCCTTTGTATCCGCGGCGGTCAAGGACGCTTTCAGCATCTGGCTCAACCACCACCCGGAAATCGGGGAAAAAATCGCCGAAATCGCCATCGATTCCGCCCGGCGCCGGATCAAGGCCAGCAAGAAGGTGGTGCGCAAAAAGGCCACCAGCGGCCCGACGCTTCCCGGCAAGCTCTCCGACTGCGTCAGCCAGGATTTCGAGCAGTGTGAACTGTTTCTGGTCGAGGGCGATTCGGCCGGCGGATCGGCAAAACAGGCCCGAAACCGCCAGTTTCAGGCGATTTTGCCCCTGCGCGGCAAGATTTTAAATACCTGGGAGGTCGAGCCCGAATCCATCTTCGCCTCCCGCGAAGTCCACGACATCGCCGTGGCCATCGGCGTCGACCCCGGCGCAAAGGACATCGCCCCCCTGCGCTACGGCAAAATCATCGTCATGACCGATGCCGACTCCGACGGCTTGCACATCGCCACCCTGCTTTGCGCCCTGTTTTTAAAACATTTCAAGCCCCTGATTGAAGCCGGCCGGGTCTTTGTGGCCCTGCCGCCGCTCTACCGCGTCGATATCGGCAAACAGGTCCATTACGCCTTGGATGACAGCGAAAAAGACGCCATCGTCAAAAAGGCCGGCAAGAAAAAACAGAAACCCACGGTGCACCTGTTTAAGGGCCTGGGCGAGATGAACCCGGTCCAGCTCCGCGAGACCACCATGGACCCGGATACCCGCCGGCTGCTGCAATTGACCGTTGACGAGGAAAACGCCGACACCATGTACGGCCTGATGAACATGCTGCTGGGCAAAAAGCACGCCTCGGCCCGAAAGCGGTGGCTTGAAGAGAAAGGAAACCAGGTTGAGCTATGATGGCTTCTTGGTGGATGGCTTTCTGTTTATCCGAAATATATCAGACAATGATTTCGTTAGCTGAACAAGGCATCATGAACTGACAAGCCCCCGAAAAAAGCAATTTGCTACGTCTGTCATGCCTGCGGACCTGTCCCGGCCACTTTCGGGACAGGTCCGCAGGCATGACAGACGAGACAAACCGGCTTTTCTGATATATCTTGCCAATCGAAGCGCAAAAAATCCATAACTGGAGACAGTTTTCCGGAATAACCAATCAATTATTGACTTGCAAAGAGATGTTTCACTATGAGCGAGACAGCGATCCCCAACGGCGGTGAAGCGGTCCGCATCGAGGACTACACCGAAAAGGCCTACCTCAACTATGCCATGTCCGTGGTCATGCACCGGGCGCTGCCGTTTATCGGCGACGGGTTGAAACCCGTCCAGCGCCGGGTGCTGTATGCCATGTCCGAACTGGGCTTGAAAAACACGGCCAAGCACAAAAAATCCGCCCGCACCGTCGGCGACGTGCTCGGCAAGTTCCACCCGCACGGCGACACGGCCTGCTACGAGGCCATGGTGTTGATGGCACAGCCCTTTTCCTACCGCTACCCCTTAATCGACGGCCAGGGCAACTTCGGCAGCATCGACGACCCCAAGTCCTTTGCCGCCATGCGCTACACCGAGGCCAAGCTTTCTCCCTTTGCCGACATCTTTCTGTCCGAACTGGGCATGGGCACGGTGGAATGGATTGCCAACTTCGACGGCTCGCTCCAGGAACCGGCCACCCTGCCCGCCCGGCTGCCCAATATCTTGTTAAACGGCACCATGGGCATTGCCGTGGGCATGGCCACGGATCTTCCGCCCCACAACATCGACGAAGTGGTCAGCGCCTGTATCCACCTTCTCGACAACCCGCAAGCGGGCGTCGATGATCTGTGCCAACACATCCAGGGGCCGGACTATCCGGGCGGAGCGGAAATCGTTTCCGAAAAAGCCGATATTGTCGATATTTACAAAACCGGGACGGGGACATTGCGAATCCGGGCCCGCTGGCGCGAGGAAAACGGCGACATCGTGCTCACCGAAATGCCCCACCAGGTCTCGCCGGCCAAGATCATCGAACAGATCGCCGGGCAAATGGACCAGAAGAAACTGCCCATGGTCGCAGACGTCCGGGATGAATCCGATCACGAAGAACCCGTGCGCGTGGTGATCACGCCGTCTTCGCCCCGCGTGGACCGCGACAACCTGATGCTGCACCTGTTTGCCACCACGGACCTGGAAAAAACCTCCCGGGTCAATCTCAACATGATCGGCCTGGATTACAAGCCGAGGGTCAAAAACCTGGTCGAACTGCTGTCCGAATGGCTGACCTTCCGGACGGAAACGGTAAGAAAACGGCTGACCTACAGACTGGAGCAGGTGGTCGACCGCCTCCACATCCTGGGCGG
>JBNJEA010000073.1:0-15344 GCA_051745395.1 Thermodesulfobacteriota bacterium
ACCGCCAAGCGCGTGGGCGGCGAAATCCTGCCGGAGCTTTTGGGCGTGCCGGCGATGGAAGACATTTTCCGGTATTCCCGGCGAAAGACAAGCCCGTTGGAGATATCGCGCCGGGAAACATTTCAGCTTTTGTCCATTCTTCCCTTCTGGGCGTTTCGGTTTCTTGCAGTCAAGGCCCACAAGTCGCCGGTCAAAAAGGTCTGGAAACTGGTAAGCCAGCTGCGGTCCCATTTTTACGTGATGAATGAAACCGGGGGGATTGCGCATACCATTCCGGATCATGAAAAACTGCTTGCCAAAGGGACAAACGGTATTATCAGCGAAATTTCCGGGCATCAGGACCAGACGGCCGCCGGTTCCGAAAAATGGCACTTCTATGAAGCCGCAAAAATCAGCGCGGATGCCTTTGCCCGGTTGTGCAAGCGATACAGGACGCTTGCCGAAGACATGGCGGCTGTTGAGCCGGACCCGCAAGCCCGGCAAAACCTGGAAGAAATTGCCGCGTGTTTTAAAAATATCCCCGAAAACGGGGCGAACACCTTCCGGGAAGCGCTCCAGCTTGCCTATCTGGCCCATATTGCCATAATGATCGAGAGCCTGGACAACTCCATCGGGCTCGGGCGGATGGACCAGTTCCTTTATCCCTATTATAAAAAAGACATTGAAAGCGGCAGGTTAACACCGGAGCAGGCAAAAGAGCTTGTCGCGGCGTTTTCCATCAAGATGTGCGAGCTGGTGCCGGTATTTCCCCAGCGGGTGGTGAATTTTCACGGCGGTTTCTACAATGCCCAGGTGGTCACCGTGGGCGGGGTGGATAAAGACGGCCATGATGCCACAAACGAGCTGACCCATATTTTTCTGGAAGTGATGAATGCGCTTCGCATGCGCGAGCCTAACTATCATGCCAGGCTTCATGCCCATATGCCGGCGGCCTATTTTGACCGGGTGGTTTTCAATCTCAGCACCGGCGCCAACACGCCGTCGCTTTACAACGATGACGTGATCATTGAGACCATGTGCAAAAACGGCTACGCCCCGGAAGATGCCAGAAACTACGCCAACGTGGGGTGCGTGGAACCGATTGCGCCGGGCAAAACCTTTGCCTCCACAAACGCGGCCATGGTCAATGTGCCGCTGCTTTTGGAGCTTGCCGTAAACCAGGGCCGGCGGTTTGGCTCGCCCGTCCGCACCGGGGCAAAAACCCCGGCGGCATCCCGGATGGCGGACATAAAGGATGTTACGGCCGCGTTTGAGACCCAGCTTGCGTGGCGGGTCAAAAAACTTATCGGAGATCTTCAGGGACTGGAGCGGGCGAACCGGGTGTATCATCCCACGCCGTTTACCAGCATGCTGCACGAGGGCTGTATTGCTTCCGGCCGATGCACCACCGCCGGCGGGGCGGTCTATAATTTTTCCGGCATCCAGGCGGTGGCGCCCTCGGCAGTGGGCGATGCGCTCTATGCCATTGACCGGGTCGTATTCAAGGATCGCCGGATGACGCTGCCCGAACTGGTCCGGATGCTCAAGAAAAATATCCCGGATCCGAAATGGGCGGCCCGCTTAAAGCAGCTTCAAAAGTACGGCAATGACTATGCAGACGTGGATCAATGGACGCTTTACGTGGCCGACGCCTTTGGCAGGGCCCTTGAGGGGTATGAAAACACGCGGGGCGGCAAGTACGTGATGGGAATCTATTCGGATACGATCCATGAGTACTTCGGCCGCATCACCGGTGCTCTGCCCCATGGCCGGAGGAAGGGCGAGAGTTTTCCCTCGGGCATATCCCCGGGAAACGGCTTTGACAGACAGGGCCCCACCGCGCTTCTCAATTCCGCAAACCGGTTTGATTTTACAACCATTCCCAACGGCATTAACTTCAATCTCAAGTTTTATCCCCACACGGTAAGCGGTGAAAAAGGGCGGGCACTTCTTTCCGCCCTGCTGAAAACCTATTTCAAACAGGGCGGCATGCAGGCGCAGCTAAACGTGATTGATCCCGAAGAGCTGAAAAAAGCCCGGGACAACCCGGAGCTTTACCCGAACCTGGTTGTTCGGGTTTCCGGATACACGGTATATTTCAAAGATCTTGCCCCGGCGGTACAGGATGAGATTATCCAGCGGAGCACGCTTGCGGCATAGGCGGTAATGCAAACCTTGATTTTCAATTTTGCTCATCTGCTGCGTCTTGGAAATTGGGGGCTTGAAAGGTCTGCTCCGTTTCGGCGGTTGCCGAAAGCCTTCGGATACCGCGAATCGGTGGTTGGGTAAAGTCCGGAAAAATGTTTGAGATGTCTTGAAAATATCATGGTTTGGTCACGCGGCTGTAACAAAAGGGCTTTACATTGCGCTCAGTAAGTTAGACGGGTACGGATGCCGACTGTTGAGAGATTGTTCCAGGAGGTTAAAATAAAATGTCACACTACATCCATCACGTTCCGGGGCGATTGCGGATTCGTAGCCAGTTGTTGAAAAACAACCATCAGATGTTAGAAGATGTCAAGAAATGCTTCAGGGGAGCCGCCGGCATTGAGCATATCAAGGTCAGTCCGGTAACCGGCAGCGCCCTGATCCGATACGACCCCAATGAAATCAAATCGGACCAGATCCTGTCCATATTACACGACTGTGAATATGTGGATGTCTACCAGGCCAAATCACTGGATGAAAAATTAACCGCCTCTGTGTCCAGGGCGGGCCACTTCGTGGGAAAAGCCTGTTTAAACCTGTTTGTCGACCATGCCCTGCAGGGCAGCCGATTGGCCCTGCTTTCGGCATTTATTTAGCCCGCCGCTGATCATCATATTTTTTCTGAAAACGTTTTAACCCTTCAAGCGTATTGTTTGCGGGGTTTTTTTCGGATATTCGAACCGTATTGCTAAAGAGCCTGAAGTCTTTCACTTGATTTTTCCGGATAACCAAACATCCTTTTATTAATACGCCCGGCACTTCACCGGTACGGCCTGCCTCGCGAGACGGTGACAGACGTCGCCGTACCGATAAAAGCGATGGGTGCCGCAAAGCAGGCGTTGCAGGTCACCGGCTAAGGGCAGGTGGAGGTCCTTCGGATGGATGGCCACCCGCAGCGGGGTTCCCATCAACCGATTGAAGGTATTGGATATGCGAAGGGTGCGGGTTCGAAAGACGTTGTCGGCCATGTAGCCGACCACGGGCATCCGGTAAAACCGGTCCGCCCGGCTGTCATAGAGGCCGAACAGGGTTTCGTAGAAGCGAAACGGCAGGGCTTTCAATGCCTTGCGGGAAATCCTTCCCATGGCCCACGCCGGCGGTACATAAAGTTGAGGGGCGTTTAGGACCATGGCCTCGAACCAGTCATGACAGCGCAAAATGATGGTTTCGATCTCACCGGCGCTGCGCGACAAATGCTCGGCTTCGTGCTGGGACAATACCTGGCCGTGGAGCCGATGCCAGGGGGTGCGCCGGGAGGCGGCATGATGGGCCCAGCCATGGCCGGCAAGATCGACGCCTTCGTCCTGGAGGCCTTCCAGGTAGACGATTTCGGAAACCGACCAGCCCGCATCCGGCACCACCAGCAGGGTGATCGGCCAAACGGCAAGTGTTTTGAGCCACTCGATAATGCCGGCCACGTCCGGCAGCGCCGCCGGCGTGACATCGTGAATGGAGACAATGGCTGCGCCGGGGCCATTGATGCCTTGATACATGGTCATCTGATTCCGCCTTTTCCCGATCCTCAGCCGGCCGCCCGAATGCCGGTTTCGGCAGATGCATTCTTTTTGGCGATCTGCTCCAGCAGGTCCACCCACTGGGCGACGGTCAGCCGGTTAAAATCCGTTGCGGCGGCATGGGCCTTTTCCGTGACCGCCAGACGCTCGCCAAAGGGTATGTTGTAAAGCCGGTCCACGGCATCGGCGAGGTGTTCCGACGCACCCTTGGCGTAGACGCCTTCGGCCAGATCCGGCCAGTTCAGTATGCCGCACCGGTGGGATACCTGGACCATGCGCCTTCTGGCCATGGCCTCCAGGGCGATGGTGCCAAACGACTCCACCGCTGAAGGCAGCACCAGCATGTCCGCGGCATCGATGACCGCCCGGACCCGGTTTCGCGAAACCCAGCCCACGTATTCGACGTTTTCCATCCGGGCGGCCTTCGCCTCGACCGCCCCGTGCAAGGGGCCGTCGCCCGCAAAGACAAACCGGATGCGGGGCAGCCGCTCGGCGGCTTCGAGCACCTCTCCGACGTTTTTTTCCTGCGCCAGCCGGCCGGCATAGCAGACCGAGGAAAGATCGCGGTGCAAGGGCGCAAACGGGGCGGACAAAAAGGGGCGCGCAATGGGTGTGCCGATCATTTTCACCCGGCGGGCGCCGTCGCGCAGTGCCCCGTCGATCATCTCGCCGCTGTTGCCGACCACCACGTCGCTTCCGGAAAAAATCATCCGGTTGAATCCCCGCATGCCCAGGCGGCTTAAGCCGCTGGAAACGCTGTTCCAGTACAAGTCGGTGAGCTTGTCGTACTGGGTGTGATAGCCCGAACAAATCGGGATGCCGAGGTAGCGTGCCATTAAAAAACCGTAGAGACCATATGGGCCGGGCGTGGGGATGACCACCGCGTCCGGGCGGATCTGCCGCAGCCGTTTCCAGACCGGTTGTATCTTGGGCAGGTAGAGCCGCTGGGTTTCATCCCCCGGCAAAGACAGGGTCAGCCGGTGCAGATCGTCGGCAGACACGACGCCGGGGCTCATCAGTTCGGCGATTTCCACGTGATCGGACAAGTGGTCGACCAAGTCCTCGTAGTAGGAACCGACGCCGTTTCGGCTGGCGATGGCGTCGGACAGAAACAGCACCCGCAGCTTTTTGGGGTTTTTCCAAAACGCGGGCCTGTGCTTAGCAGAAACCGTATTGGCCGGATACATAGAAACTCCTTTTTTATTTTGCGATATATATTTCCCGGAAAACTTCCCCCAACCGGCGGCTACATTGCCGGGCGCCGCCGGACATTTGTCCGGGTCAAGCCGTTGGGGGCGTCATAGCCGTAGCGGTCAAACACATCGGAAAAGCGTTTATAGATGTCTTCTTCCGTGAGGCCGAATTGGGCTGGATCATAATGATGGCCGCTTTGGTAAGACTGCTGCCGCCGGTCGATGGCGTGCAGCCGGTCCCCGAATTCCGGCGCTATGGCATAACCGAATCGATGGTAGACGGATTTTACGATTTCGGCGGGCTTTGTCTTTACATCTTCGTATCGCAGCAGATCCCGGCGACTGTCCGGCAGAGAGGGCAGCGCCTGCGCCAGGTGACTATAGGCATAACGCTGTACCGCGATCATCTGCTCGCAAAACGCGGTGCCGGTATCGTTTCCAAATATGGCGGCCCCGGATGCCATGGAACTCAGATGCGATGGAATCGCCGCCAGGGGGTTGCGCACGGTGCCGATGATGCGGCAGTCCGGAAACGTTTCGTTTAGCGCCTCGATCATGGGGGCAAAGGCGACGTTTTTCGACAGCAGCACCCGTTGGCTGCCGTGCACGTAGAGGTGGCGCTGCAGGCAGGTTTTATAAAACGCCATGACGCGCTCTTTTTCCTCCGGGGAGGCCGCATCGTCGAACCGCGCCAGGTACCCCAGTTCCTCCGGAAACGGAAACGGCAGGATCAGAAGAAAACAGGCGTAAACCGGCACCAGGGCCAGGTAGTCTTCCTCCGGGTCGGATAGCGATATCTGATGGATGGCATCGAGGCTTGCAAAGGCCTTTTTTTCGATCCAGCCGATCAGCCGGGAAATCGGCGCTCCGATCCATCGATCCACCCGGCCCAGGCCGAAGATGATTTTGCGCTCGGTAATCGACGGCGCCAGGATCAGCTCCCATGTCGCCACGGTGGTAAAGCGGTTGGTGTCTTCGGCCAGCAGCCGATGGAAAAAGGTGGTCCCGCTTCTTGGCACGCCCACGATAAACAGGGGCGCCTTGACCGTTATTTTGCGGTAGCCGGAAAACAGCACCTCGTCCATCACAAAGCCCAGCCAATGGACACTCTGCACAATAAACAAAAGCGGCAGAAAGCCGGCCATCACCAGGCCGCGCTTAACCGTCAGACGGGCCTGGGTGTGGCCGGTCCGGAAAAATGTTTTGCGGCACAACCGGAAATACGTGCGGTAACTGCCCCAAATCTGTTTCAACAGGGAAAATTCAGCCATAATTTACCTTCTTTGAAAAAAAAGGTAAGCGTAACGCATGAATGCAACAATTTTATGAAACTCCGATGTCGTCTTTGTGTCATCGCAGCCGCAGGAAAGATCCAGAAAAAACAGCATCGCTGTTTTCACAGAATCACCACATGATTTGTCGTAAATCTTCGTTTCTCCGTCACTTTTTCGTCAAACTCCTACCTTAATTTGTCTTCCGTAAAGCAGCCGATCCCGGATCGGTTCGCCGTCGGTTTGCAGAAACCGCAAATGACAAAAAGGGAGACAGACAAATGAATACACCGGGACTGAAAGTGGATTTGCATGTTCACTCGAAAATGTCGGACCGCCCCTCGCAGTGGATTCTTCAGAAATTAAGCTGCCCGGAAAGTTTCACCGCACCGGCGAAAATTTACGAGGTGGCCCGGCAGCGGGGCATGGACCTGGTGACCATCAGCGACCACAACCGGATCACCGGCAGCCTGGAAATCGCCCATCTGCCCAATACGTTCGTCAGCGAAGAAATCACCACCTATTTTCCGGAAGACCACTGCAAGCTCCACGTGCTGGCATTAGATATTACGGAAGCGCACCACGAAGACATCTCGCGGCTCCGTCAAAACGTCTATGACCTGGTGGCCTATCTGCAACAGCAGCAGATTCCGCACGTGCTGGCCCATCCCCTGTTTGATATCAACCATAAACTGACCCTGTCGCATTTTGAAAAAATGCTGCTGCTGTTTACCCATTTCGAACGAAACGGCGCCCGCGACGATTATCAGAACCGGGTGCTTGAATCGGTTTTAAAGGACATCGGTCCGAAAGATATCGAATGGCTGGCGGACAAGCACAACATCGTCCCCACAGGTGAGCGGCCCTGGAAAAAAAATATCACCGGGGGCTCGGATGACCATTCTTCCTTGAATATTGCACGGATGTATACGGTTGCACCGGGTGCGACAACCAAGGAAGATTTTTTTGCGGCCATGGCGCAGGGCAACACCTGCGCCGCCGGTGAGCCGGCCACGCCGAAGACCATGGCGCATAACCTCTACGGCATCGCTTATCAGTATTACAAGCATACCTTCAAGCTGGACTGTTACGTGGACAAGGAACCGCTGCTGCGATTCGTCGACCGGGCGCTGACGCTGCCCCAGGCCGATCCCCGGAGCAAGGGGCTGCTGACCCGTCTTCAGGATTTTCTGATTGCGCGCCGGCCCTCGGTTTCCTTTTTTCATGACAAGACGCCGGGGGTTGCCGACCTGATACAGCAGAAGGGCAATGACTTTCTGGCCCGGCACGCAAGATACCAGCCGATGCTGGGCCAGCGCGGCGCAATGGGCGAGGAAAAGGAAGGCATCTGGTTTGAATTCGTCAATGACGTATCCGAGCAGATCATGCGCAACCTGGCCGACACCACGTTGAAGAGCCTGTCCGAGGCCAAGCTTTTCAATATTTTTCAGACCATCGGCTCGGCCGGGTCGGTGGCGACCCTGGTGGCGCCGTATTTCATGGCCTATCGCCTGTTTACCAAGGACCGCCGGTTTGCCGACGAATGTCACGCGCAATGCGTGGGCGGGGCTTCGGCGCCAAGGGCGGAAAAAGCCAAGGTTGCCCTGTTTACCGACACCTATCATGAAACCAACGGCGTGGCGCTCACCCTCCGCATGCAGGTGGACGCCGCGCGCAAATATGGCAAGGATTTTACCGTCATTACCTGTCACCCGGAACAAGGCGGCGAGGCGGTGACGTTTTCCCCGATCGGCTGCTATCAGCTCCCGGAGTATCCGGATATCAAACTCTATTATCCCCCGTTTCTGCAGATGCTTGACTACTGTTTTGAAAACGGTGTTACCCAGATCCATGCCTCAACACCCGGACCCGTGGGGCTTTGTGCACTGGCGGTGGCCCGCACACTGGATCTGCCGCTATACGGCACGTATCATACCGCCTTTCCCCAGTATGCCGCCGAATTGACGGGGGACAACGACATCGAGGAATTCATGTGGAAGGCCATGATCTGGTTTTACAACCAGATGGACATGGTGTACGTGCCGTCGGCGGCAACGGGCAGGGAACTTGCCGCCAAGGGACTAAAAGAGCAAAAAATCCAGCGCTATCCCCGCGGCATTGATACCGACCGTTTCCATCCGAACAAACGAAACGGATTCTGGGCATCGGAATACGACCTGGACCAACAGAGCCTGAAACTGCTTTACGTGGGCCGCATTTCCAGGGAGAAAAACCTGGAAACCCTGGTGGCGGCATTCCGCCGGCTGGAGGCGAGCGGAAAAAATATTGACCTGATCATCGTTGGCGACGGTCCGTACAAAAAGGAAATGCAGGCGGCGCTGAAAGGGTCGCGGGCGTTTTTTACCGGCCTTTTGACCGGCCATCGGCTGGCACAGGCCTATGCGTCAAGCGACCTGTTTGTTTTTCCCTCCACGACCGATACTTTCGGCAACGTGGTGCTGGAAGCCCAGGCTTCGGGCATACCCGTGATCGTAACCGACCAGGGCGGCCCGCAGGAAAACGTAAAGCCGGGGCTAACCGGACACGTGGTGCCCGCCCTGGACGCCGATGCCATGGCCGACGCAATTGAGCGGCTATACGACAACCCGGACGAAATGGCGCGGATGAAAAATGCCGCCCGCCTGTACATGCAGGGACGGTCCTTTGAAAAGAATTTTTTGCGGACCTGGGATCTGTATAAACAGGCGTCGCAGACCGTCGAGCCCAAAACGCCGTTGGAGGCGATTTTGCCGCTGGCGTCCTGACGACCGGAAAACGCCCGGTGGCACAAGGGATCAAGATAAATGTATGACAGGCGGCAAAAGCCGCATCGGGAAATTCAATCATGTTGAAAACATTACAGGACCGCGTGTTTCAATTTATCCACAACAGCCAGTTGATTTACAACACGTGCTGGGAAGACCCCTGGATCGACCGGGAACTGATGGGCCTGGGGCCGGACAGCAAGGTGGTGATGATCACCAGCGCCGGCTGCAACGCGCTGGATTACCTGCTGGACGGACCGGGCCGGATTCATGCCGTGGATGTCAACTTCCGCCAGAACGCCCTTTTTGAGTTAAAGCGGGCCTTGATCGAGCGGGGGGATTACGAGGATTTTTTTCACATGTTCGGCAACGGCCGCCATGAACGCTATGAACAGATTTACCGGGCAATCCGCAACCGGCTGCCGGCCATGGTCCGGCAGTTCTGGGACGCGAAAATCCATTACTTTAAGCCGAAAAGCGGGGGGCGCAATTCGTTTTATTTCCACGGCACCTCGGGGCTGGTGGCCTGCGCCATGCGGTTTTACCTGCAACGGATCAAGAAAAAAGCCGGACCCTTGGTGATCGAGCTGCTCGACGCCGAAAGCCGGCAGGAGCAGAAGCGCATTTTCGAAAAAATCGACTCAGTATTGTGGGACCGCCTCAATGCCTGGCTGGTCCGGCAGTCGACGCTGATGTCGATGCTCGGCGTGCCCGCCCCGCAGATCCGGTTGATTGAGAGCCAGTATCCGGGCGGGTTGAACGCGTACGTGCGTGACAAGATCCGCCATGTTTTCACGGAAGTGTCGGTAAAGCACAATTATTTCTGGCGGGTCTATATCACCGGGGCCTATACGCGGGACTGCTGTCCGCAATACCTGAAGGAAGAAAACTTCGAAACCCTGCGCGCAAACATTTCCCGGGTCCGCACCCATACCACGACCATCACGGATTTCTTGCGGCATAACCCGGACGCCTACACCCACTTTATTCTGCTGGACCACCAGGATTGGATGGCCGGCCACGCCCCGCAGGCGCTGGCTGAAGAATGGGACTTTATTCTGCAAAACAGCCGGCCCGGCACCAGGGTGCTGTTCCGATCCGCAGGGGCGGATTGTGATTTTCTGCCCGCCCACGTCACGGCCTCGCTTCAGTTTCAACCCGGCAGGACCCAATGGCTGCACAGGCAGGATCGGGTGGGGACATACGGCAGTCTGCATTTCGCCGAAATCTGCTGAAAAGGAAAAAGCTTATGACAGCGGCCACGGCGGTCGAAAAGTACTACCGCATCCATTCCAGGATCTACGATGTCACCCGGTGGAGTTTTCTGTTCGGGCGCGATCGGCTGATCCAAGAAATTGCACGTATTGACCACCCGGCCTCTGTTCTGGAGGTCGGCTGCGGTACCGGGAAAAACCTGGCAGCTATGGCCCGGCGGTTTCCGGCAGCACAACTTACCGGTCTGGATCTGTCAAACGAAATGCTTTCCATCGCGGAAAAAAAGCTTGGCAACGCCGGTTATCCGGTGGCGCTGATGAACCGTTCCTACCGTCAGCCGGTTTATCCCGATCAATTTGACCTTGTGGTCTTCTCCTACGCGCTTTCCATGTTCAACCCGGGCTGGCGGCAGGCCATCTGGTCGGCATCCCGGGACCTGTGCAGCGGCGGGCTCATTGCCGTGGTGGATTTCCATGACTCGCCGGTTTGCGCTTTCAAAAAATGGATGGGTGTCAACCATGTCCGCATGGACGGCCATTTGTCCGGATTGCTGCGCGACACATTCGAGCCGATCTTTTTCCAGATTTATACCGCCTACTTCGGAATGTGGCGGTATGTGATTTTTATCGGCCGGAAGCGGTTTTAATTGCTTCATTGACTGTTAAAGCAGAAACGGCACTGCCGAAAACCAGGGCGGTCTCAGCAGCTGTCATGGCCCGAAGACCCAAGAGGCTTCGAAGCGAGGGGGAGAACAGGGTCAGCAGGTGAAGGCCTACGGAGCCGAGCACCGCCAGGTTGACCCAGTGGTTGGAAGGGCGCCGGGCGGGGCGGAATATCGAGCTCCGCTCGGAGCGGCACCCGTAGGCGTGGAGCAGCTGGCCCAGGGTCAGGCTGTGAAATGCCAGCGTCGAGGCCCGGGCGCCGATGCCGTATCGCAGCAGGCCATAGCCGTAAACGCTCATGGCATGGCTGGTGATCACGGACGACTCCCTTAACATCCGCTGGTAATCTTTGCGGGAAAACATCGGGGCGTCCGGTTCGCGGGGCGCACAGGAAAGGGCCTGGCTTTCCGGCGGTTCAAGGGAAAGCGCCAGGCCGGGAAATATGTCTGAAATGGTATTGATCCACAGCAATTGCATGGGCGCAAGCGGCGCGCCGGTGCCGGCCGCCACCGAGGTGGTCGTCAGAAGGATTTCTGAAAAATTGGTGGACAGGAAAAAGCCGATCGATTTCTTGATGTTGTCGTAGGTGGTGCGGCCGTGGTGGATCGATTCGATCATGGTGTCTAAGTGGTCCCTTGACAGGATCACATCGGCCACGTCCCGGGCCACATCGGTGCCGTCTTTTCCCATGGCGATGCCCACATCGGCGGCGCGCAGCGCCGGGCCGTCGTTGATGCCGTCGCCGGTCATGGCCACCACTTTGCCGGCCGATTGCAGCGCCTGGACGATCTTGAGCTTGTGGGCCGGGCTGAGCCGGGAATAGAGGTGGACTTTTCCGGCCTGGTCTTTCATGTCTTCGGGGCTGTGTTTGTCGAGTTCCGCCACATCCATCATTTGCAGGGGGGCGCCCTGGCTCAAATTCAACTGGCGGGCCACCGTTTCGGCGGTCAGCGCCTGATCCCCCGTAATCATAACGGTTTCAATACCGGCCCGGTGAAAGGCGGCGATGACCGCTTTGACGCCCGGGCGGAGTGGGTCCACCATCCCGATCAGTCCGATCCAGACGTAACCGTTTGATTTTTGCGCCCCGGCCCTGCTGCCCACCGTCCGGGTGGCTGTGCCCAGCACCCGAAGGGCACGGCCGGCCATGCGGTCGTTTTCGTCCAGGATCGCCTGTCGGTCGGTTTCGGTCATTTCGAGCACCTTGCCGTCTTTTAACAAGTGGGCGCAAAGTTCCAGCACCTCCACCGGATTGCCCTTTACCGCCTGCAGCATCCCCCCGTCGGGCAGGGCATGCAGGGTGCTCATGATACGGCTTTTTTCGGATCGCAGTTTGACCTCTACCAGTCGGTGGCTTTTCCGGATGGATTTGACGTCCATGGCCTGTTCCAGGGCCAGTTCCACCAGGGCGTTTTCCGTTGGCGAGCCGATAAGTTCCTGCTCGCCGTTGCCGTTGACGGTGTCGATTTTTACCTCGCTGCACAAGGCCGCAATGGTCAGCAATTGTTTGAGTTCGGGTATTTCCTCTGCGGAAATGGTTTTGCCGTCGCTTCGAAGGACCCGGTCCTCGCCGCGGTCGATGTGCTTGCCGCCGGTAAAAATCGACGCCACTGTCATCTTGTTGCGGGTGATGGTGCCGGTTTTGTCAAAGCAGATGACCTGGACGGACCCCAGGGTCTCTACGGCCGGCAGATTGCGGATCAGGATGCCGTGCTTCTGCATTTCGTTGATGCCGATGGAAAAGGTGGTGGTCACCGATGCCGGCAGCCCTTCCGGTATGGCGGCGGCGGCCAGGGAAACCGAGATGCGCAGCATATCGATCAATGTAAATCCCCGCACCCAGCCGATGCCGAACACCGCAGCACAGATGCCCGTTGAAAGCATTACCAGGCGGCTGCCGGTGCGGGCCATCTGTTGTTGTATCGGCGGGGCAGGGGGCCGTGTGCATTGCAGCAGGGACTGCAGTTGCCCCAAAGTGGTTTGCGCACCGGTGGCCACAACCACCCCCTTGCCATACCCGGCAGAAACCACGGTGCCCATGAAGGCCATGTTGTTGATTTCGGAGATGGGCAGGTGCTTTTTCTTCAGGGCTTTGGCGGTTTTTTCAACCGGGAAGTTTTCGCCGGTCAGGGCGGACTCATCGATGCTCAAATGCCGGCTCTCAATTAACCGGATATCGGCGGGGACATAGGTGCCGGGTTTGAGTACCAGGATGTCGCCGGCCACGATCTGCTCGGCGGCGGTTTTTTGTGGTTTGCCGTCCCGCAACAGTTTTGCCGGCGGTATTTCCGTGCGTTGAATGCTTTCGATGGTACGTTCGGAGCGGCTTTCCGTGACAAAGCCGATCAAGGCGTTGGCGGTGAGTACGCCCAGGATGACCGCCGCATCGATAAACGCGCCGGTCACCACGGAAAGCCCGGCCGCCCCGCCGAGCAGGGCCACCGGAAGCGACTTGTACTGCTCAATGAACATGGACCAGGCCGAACGTTTTGCGATCTCCGGCAACCGGTTGGCACCATCTTCCTGCAGGCGCAGTTGTGCGTTTTCTTTGGAAAGCCCCCGGCTGGCGTCGGTTTCAAAGGCCTCGATGACCCGGGCCGAACTGCGGCGGTGCCAAACGGTGTCCATGGCCATGGCATGGAGGTCGCAATCGACGCCCCCGTTGGCATCTTGCCGGCCGGCGCTTTCACTGACCGGACTGCCGGCGGTTTTGATTTGGTCGATGACCGACTCGATGCAAGCAAGAATACGGTCAAGGTTGACCGCGGGATCATAGAGGACCAGGATTTTGCCTGTGACGGAATTGGCCGATATCCGGGCGATTTCTTCTCGGCGGGCAAGGATTTGTTCCAGTTGGTTTTTGACGGCTTGATTTTTTCTAAGCCCCTGGATTTTTATCCGGGCCCGGCCGGGGACGGCAGTGTGCACCGGTAATGCCGCAGATTGCCTTTGTCTGTTTACCTCGTCCATCGGCTTGAATCCCGATTGCGGCTATTCGCCGCCGTCGTCGCCGCCGGCATCTGCACCGTCATCATCGCCTCCGTTTTCATCGACTAAGGATTTGGTGAAAATGCCGAGGGCATACCAGAATGCCGTGTACCAGGGCGGCAGCCGGAAACCGTAGCGCAGAAGCTGATAAATGCCGGAGCCGACCAGAAAGACGAAAAGCAGAACTGGCAGGTCGAGATTATCCCGGCTTGTCCTTTTGACCGTTTCGTTGCATTGGCAAAACGAGGCATACACCTGCCGGCGGGCCGATTGACCGGCAGGGGGGCTTTGGCCGGCCAATTCAAACAGGTGTTCGGATCGGGCAAAGCGTTTCACCTTGTCTTCGGCATCCGCTCCCGCATCGGTGATGAGCACGCCCGCGGTGGCGGCACTGGCTGCAATCTGCCGGGTCTTCATCCGTTGACGCAGCTTTTCTTCCACCTGGCTGAAAAAAGCGGTGTCGTCTCGCTTTTCAGGGATCCGGATGCGCAATCGTCCCGCACTGCGGTGCACCACTCGGGCTTCGGGCAGCGGCAAATTGATACCTCCTTACATGATGGCATCCCGGATGCCGGAATGAATATTAACCACAGAGGACACGGAGATCACGGAGAAGGCTTCATATAAAGAAATGTTTTCTCTGTGTCCTCTGTGCTCTCTGTGGTTAAAAAACAGGTTTTCGAAAGTTCCTTTCTGCAAAAACACCGGAAAATCGGGGTGTAACAGCTTTTTACGAAGCCGTCATTTTTGGCTGCCGGAGGAGCCGGCTTTCGAAGCGGTTTTTTGCTTTTCGGCCGACTGTTTCATTTCGGTTTTGACCTCGGCGCTTAAATCCTCAATGCTTTCCCGGGCCTCGGCCACAACAACTTTGCCCGTGTCATAGAGGTACAGGCCGCCCCGGATGGTTTCCTTGAGCAGGGGTTTTGCGGCACCGGCCACCACCCGGCTGGCCACCGGCAGCAAAAACGTGGCCCCGACGCCGAGGGCAATGCCGTAGCCCAGGTTGCCGTTTTTGAAAAAATTAAACATGAAAAACCTCCTTTTCCTTTCTGGAAAGCTAAGGGGGAATCTCTCACCTGCCGAATCGGTTTTACTTGGATTTGTCGAATCGGCCACCAAACGGATTTCGAAAAATGGGTGAATTAGACGTTTTCTTAACTCAAAGAATAAAATTGGATTCTGCGGATGTCAAAACACGATATCGTTTTTGTTGGGTATGCACGGCAAAACAGGGGAGAAAAAGAGCAGGAGGATTGAAGCCTTTTTTATTCAGCGCGATTTAAGCGGCCGGAAATGTGTTTTCATGGCAAATCATATTGACAAATCGTCGGTTGAACGGACACTATTGGAGTCAGGTGTAAATGGTGAAATGTCAATCGTTAACAGCCTATCGTGGCGCCTTTCGGGTATACTAATGATAACACATTATAAGACGGAGAAACCCATGGAAGAAGCCCCCGTTATTTTCAAAGCCGAAGAAGAAGGCATTGCCTGGATTATTTTAAACCGTCCCCGGCGCAGAAACGCCATTAACCAGTCCCTGCTCGTT
>JBNJEA010000215.1:0-4084 GCA_051745395.1 Thermodesulfobacteriota bacterium
TATTCCATTTTCGCGCCAAGACGCAAAGACGCAAAGTTTTAAAGCCTTTCTTGGCGCTCTTGGCGACTTTGCGCGAGAATAGAAAATAAGCACCCGACCCGTCAACTATGGGATCAAACCGAAAACCACATACCCTACACCCTAAACCTCGAACCTCACACCCTAAACCTTACACCCTATACCTTACCCCTTTTCTTCCGCCCCGTTCGCCAGAAAATCCGTTGCCTCTATCGTCAGGCGCCGGGCGACCTTGCCGTTTTGCCCGGTGACGCTGTTGTACAAAAAGCCCCGGGCGGGGAAATGGTTTTGGCCCGTATCTTCGGCGGCAGCGGAATTTTCCGGTTCCTGCCTTTTTTCTTCCAGGATGCGCCTGGCAATGTCGCGGGTGATTTTTTCGGCCACGACCCGGCGCTTGTCCGAAAATTCGATACCAGAGGCATCTGCCGATACTTCCTCGGCTCCGTCTGCCTGTTTTTTCCGCATGAGCAGGTTTTTGTAGGCCTTTAATACGTTATTGACCTGGTGCGATGGAATATGCATAGGCGGCAAAATAGGTATTGATAAATTGTTGGTGGCTGGTAAAGGCGATTTCCGGCAGATCGGCCCGGGCAAACCAGGCCACCGCATCTGCGTCATCTCCGGCCGTGGGGGTGCCAAAAAATTGCCGGACCAGAAAGGCCGTCATGAGGATGGTGTCATAGATGGCCCCGGCATGCGAGCCCACCCCTATCAGCATATCGATTCGGGCCGAAAGGCCGGTTTCTTCGTATAGTTCCCGCAAGCCCGCATCTTCCGGGGTTTCGCCAAGTTCCATGAACCCGCCGGGCAAACACCACTCGCCCTTTTTGGGCGCAACGCTGCGTTTGACCAGCAGAATCCGGTCGTGTTCATCCACGGTGACCATGCAGATCGCCGGCACGGGGTTTTCATAGAGGGGCAAAGCGCAGGGTTCACAGTAGCGCCGCACCCGCCCCTCAATGGTTTTATCGATTAACCGGTGCCCGCAATACGGGCAGAAAAGTTTAGTCTTCAAAATTGCCGGCCGGCCCCTTGTCGCTTTGGATTTGCCCGCCTTTTTCCCGGATTTTTTCCGGCCCCCATTCATCCGGGTTTTCGATACGTTCGGCCTTGGGGCCGGGGTCGTAAGAGCCGGCCGATAGGATATCGTGTACGGCGATTTCGGCGGTATCCTTGCAGTTAAAGACATTGACCAGCATGTCGTAGACAAACTCGGCGATGGCATCGGACATCCGTTCCCGTACCTGCCGGTCCTGGGCGAGGAGCATGTTTTCAAAGGGGAGGTTGATCTTTTTGTAATCGCCCTTTTTCAGGCCCCTGGATGCGGCGTATTCGGTCATTTTCGTCCATACATCTTCGGAAACACCCGTGTTTTCAACTTTGATGAAATTGCCGTTTTCATCGAGCTGCGCGTTGCCGTAATCGTTGACCTTCAGCCCCCAGCCGATCATCTGCAGGGCCGTGGCCACGTTGGCCTTGGTGGTGCGTGTTTTTTCCCGGATTTCGGTCAACCGCTCCGAGCTGTTGCCGGAGGTGCCGTGCTGGGCCCCGGAAGTCCGGTAGGGCGAAAGCGCGTCATGGATTTCGGCCGTCAGTTCCACCTGGATGCCTTCGGAGCCGGATTCGATGCCGTGGGAGGTGCCGTTGTTCAAGGCGATCCACTCGGGAAAGATGTTGTGGGCGTTTAGGCCGCGGATGAGAAACAGCGCTTCCTCGGCCGTGGAAAGCCCGGCCGATCCCTTGATCTCGCCGACTTCGGTTTCATAGCCGGCCCATTTGGGCACATAGTCGTAGAGCTCGATGCTGGCCAGCAGGTTGTCGGCATCCGGCAAATGAGAAGCATCGATGGAAGTCGAGGTGATGCCGGCATCAAAGATGCTCGGGATCATGGTTTTGGCCTCTTCGATGTCCTCCTTGCTTTTTATGGTGTAGTGGTCTGCATGGACGGCCACGGGCACGGTGATGTGTAACTCGTTGCACAGGTCGTCGACAAACCGGGCGATGTTCCAGTAGTTGACCGCACAGTAGTTGCTCTCGGACTTGGCGATTTCGATAATGATCGCCGAATTGGCCCGCTGGGCGGCTTTCAGGGCCCCGCGGATGACAAAAAAGTTCCGGCCGTTGGCGGCCATGGCAATGGCATTGCCCCGTTGGAGCATGGCCCGGTCGATGTATTTGCCGCTGACGATCAGCGCCTTTGAATTGGGAAACAAGGCGGCCACGTTCGGCGGCCGGCCGATCTGGAGCGCTTTTTCAAATGCCTTGAGATATTCGGATTGTTGTAACGTCATCGCTTCGCTCCCTTGGTTGGAATGAAAAATGTTGTTGCGTATCCGCAATCGACGGTTTACCTGTCTTTTATGTCCGGCGCTTGCGCCCGGACCTCGGAAATGATTTCAAGGATTTTGTCCCCGTACGATGCCGGTGCCAGGATCTCGCCCCATCCCTTCTGCAACTGGTAGAGTCCGTCATAGGCGGTGTCATGGTGCGATACCAGCCGGTGGGCAATGCCGCGTTCCTCCAAAATGGAAGTTACCAGCTGCGCCTCGAAGGTGTTGTCTATCGCCGAGATCCTGATAAACTCTGAATCGTGTCGGTCTGCGTTATCGGTCATTTGCAAAAAAATCCGGATTGTCGGAATTGATATATAAATACTATAAAATATAGGTTCATTGCCGCTGAAGTGTCAAGAAAAAGCTCGAAATTGTCCGCATTCCGGTAATAAAATTCCGTTGCAACGTAAGGAGTGATTGACCTGTCCGGGTTTTTGTATTAATGGCAACATAGGGATTGAACTGGATTGACGATACGTTCGACAGTCACAAACGTGAATACACTTACATCAGGCAGGAATCGATATGGATGACACCCGGGAAAATTATCCTGACGACGAAATTGAACTCATCGATATTTTAAGAGTGGTCTGGAAATGGAAATGGTTGATTATCGGCGGCACACTCCTGTGCGCGGTAATCGCCGGGGCGATCACTTATAACCAGCCGAAGGTCTACAGCGTGGACATGGTCCTGCGGCCCGGAGTGGCGGAAATCAAGGAAGACGGCGGCTATATTTATATCGACAGCGAAGAAAACATCAAGGCCATTATCGGGGCGGGAACCTTTAACCATCGGATTTTAAGTGAGTTAAACGGCGAATTGGACAAGGGCAAAGATGCCAAAAACCCGGAAAAGGTCGAAAAGCTTGATTTTGGCGTTGAGCTGACAAATAACACCAACACGCTCAAGGTCTCCTATGAAACTGCTTTTGTGGAGCGGGGGCTGTTTGTGCTCGAAAGACTGCACCATCACCTGAAAAACTACTATGAACCCATCGTGGAACGGTTTAAAAAGAAATACGAATTAAATATCCAGGAAGCGCAAACCGCCATTACCAAAACTGAAAACCGGGTAAGCCGCTTGAAAAGTGATATCAAAGCCACCCGATCTTCCATGCAGACGGAAATGGATACCATCAAAAGCGAAATCGAGAAACTGAAAGCCGGTATGGCCTCTCAAAAGAACTTGATGGAAAACCAACAAAAACGGGTTGCGGAAATTGAAGAAGAAATCGACCGGGTGGCCAAAAATACGGATCATTTGGTCGATCAGCGCAATGCATTTCTCAAGCAGTTAAAAAATGAGGACAATATACTTTCCTCCATTATATACAGCAATACCATCCAGCAGAACATCAGCTACTTGGATACTCTGAAAGCCCAGAAAACCGAAGCGTTAAACAAGGTTTCCGAGGCCAGGGCATCTGCCGAAGGATATCAACAGGATATCGAAAAGGCGCAAGCCCGGTTCGAAGATGTCAAAGAACAGAAACAGTCCGAAATGGATCGTTTGAAAAGCCAGATCCAGGATGCAAAAAGCGACCGGGCTTATACAAATGAAAAAATCAGGGAACTGGAATTTGAAAAGAAAAGCGTCGGAAACCTCCAGCAGCTCCAGGAACCGATTCGTTCCCCGGCACCGGTGGGCCCGCGAATGGTGCTCAACGTCGCCCTGGCATTTGTCGCCGCTTTTTTCGTGATGCTGTTTGTATCCTTTTTTGCCGAATATAT
>JBNJEA010000216.1:0-4084 GCA_051745395.1 Thermodesulfobacteriota bacterium
TCCGCAGCGGATCGTTTTTTTCAAACCCGAGCTTGAACGCGATCCGGTCTGCGGTCAAAAACCCGATGCCGGCGATATCATAGGCCAGCCGGTACGGGTTTTCCCGGACCTCCTCCACCGCGTCCTGGCCGTATCGCTTAAAAATCCGGACCGCGTAAGCCGCGCTGACCTCGTGGGACTGGAGGAAAAGCATCACGTTCTGGATTTCTTTCTGTTCTGCCCAGGCGCGGCCGATCATTTCAACGCGTTTTTTGCCGATGCCCTCGACTTCGGCCAGCCGGCCGGGATCGTTTTCAATGATCTCGAGCGCCTGTTTGCCGAAATGATCGACAATCCGTTCGGCCATGACCGGCCCGATTCCCTTGATCAGCCCGGAGCCCAAATATTTCTTGATCCCTTCGGCAGACGCCGGCACGGCCGTTTGGTATTCACTGACTTCAAACTGTTGGCCGTACTGGGGATGGATTTTCCACTGGCCCGTCATCTCGAGCACTTCCCCGACCGTCGGGGCCATGAGGCGGCCCACCACGGTCACCGGCTCCCGCTGTCCGCGGACCCGCATCCGGGCGATGGTGTAGCCGTTTTCCGGATTCGTATAGGTGACCCGTTCAATCTGACCGGTCAGTTGGCTTGGATGGGCTTGGGATGGGTTCATGAGCGACGACGCGGAAAATGAAGAGATAAGAGGCGAGAGGTAAGAGGGTAGAAATGAGAGATAAGAGGAGAGAAAAAAAGCAGCGGATTACAATTTACTTACCACTTACCTCTAACCTTCCCTCTTACCTCTAAACCATTCACCCGGCCAGCTCCATCTTCGCCGGCTCCACGTAGATCGAGTCCGGAAACTCGGAAACGATTTTTTCGTACGTCTTGCGGCTTTGCTCGGTTTTTCCGAGCCGGCCATACAACTGCCCCAGGTTAAACAGGGCCTGATCCCGGGTTACGGCCGATTCGTCTTCGGCGACTTTTTCAAAATACTTCACCGCGTTGTCATAGTCGCCGGTGGCCTGGTATGCATAGGCCAGTCCGGTTACAATCATGTCATTAAACTGCGGGTTGCCGCCGAATTCGTCCAAAGCGGTTTCGTAGGCTTCAACGGCCTTTTCGTACTCGCCGCTTTCATAGCAGATGCTGGCATACTGGACCCGGGCCATTTCCCCGGCATCCGTGAACCCGTATTGATCCATGACCGTCTTGAATTTTTTTTTCAGGGCCTCATAGGCGGCCGGGTCGCCGTTTTGGGCCTGAACGGATTCATAACGGTCCATGGCCCTGCCGAGCATGGCCGAGGCTTCATCTTCGGCTTTGTTGACGTAATACACACCGCCGGAGGCCGCCAGAACCAGTATGACAAAGACCACGCCCGCCACAATGAGCTGTTTTTGATAGCGCCGGATAAATTCCGCAAACTGCTGCAGATAAAGGGTGACCGCATCCGGTTGTTCCAGCAGTTCCTCCCGGGATTGTTTTTTGTCCTGGGCCATTGTATTTACTCCGATTGGTTAATATTTAGTGCCCCATCTGTTGCTTGATCCGCTGCCAGCCGTCCTCTGGGATTTTGGCCCCCACGATCTGGCAGACCTCGTATCCGCAGGCCGAGGCCAGGGCGCCGCTTTTTTCAAAACCGTAGCCGTTGACCATGCCGAACAAAAACCCGGCGGCCCACAGGTCCCCGGCGCCGGTGGTATCGACCGCCGTGCCGTCGCCCATGGGGGGCACGGTTACGGTTTCGCCGTAGCCGGAAATCACGCTGCCGCGCGGGCCGATTTTTAACACGGCGATTTCGGCGTTTTGTGACAACACCTCCAGGGCGCGGGCTTCGTCGGAGTGACCGGTAAAGGTTTGGGCTTCGTCTTCGTTTGCGATTAAAATGTCAATGTATTCGGCCACGATGTCATCGAGCAGGTCCTTGGACTCCTCCACCACGTTGAAACTGGCCAGGTCCAGGCTGATTTTGGCCCCGGCGTTGCGGGCGGCTTTCAATACCGCATACATCAAGTCCCGGTTAAACAGCAGATAACCCTCGACGTGGACCACGGCGGCATTTTCAAAACTCTCTGCGGTGATGTCTTCGGGCCGCATTTCCGCAGCCGCACCCAGGTGGGTAAACATGGTGCGCTGGGCGTCCGGGGTGATCACCGACAGCACCCGGCCCGTGGGGGTGGCGGTTTTGAGCAGCTTCGGCGACACGTTGTTTTTCACCAGCTCGGTTTCAAAAATTTCGCCGATCCGGTCATCGCCCCGCTTGCCCACAAAACGGGCGGGACCGCCCAGTATCCCCGCGCCGATGGCCGTGTTGCAGGCCGAGCCGCCGGGCACCACCGAAGGGCGGTTGGTGGTTTTCGATACCATCTCGTCGATGGCTTCGCGCTCCACTAAGGTCATGCCGCCCTTGGCCGCGCCGATCGCTTCCAGAAAATCATCGTTTTCCCGGGCCAGCATATCCACCAGGGCCGAGCCGACCCCGACGATCAATTTTTTATTCCCCTTGATTTCAAACGCCATTATCGCTTGTCCTTTCCTTTATTTACCAGACCAGTGTTTCGTAGATCCAACCCTCGTCGCCGTCTGCATGTCGGATATGGAACCATTTGCCCTTGCGGTCGAGCACTTTAAACGGCACACCGGCTTCGGCCTGAAACGCCACTTGGTCGTTGGTACTCGGCCCGGAGCGGATGTTGATCTTGCCCTTTTTCGTGATCACCGCGTCGATGTCGTCGACCAGGTCCGCATAAATCCAGCCCCGGGTGCCTTCAAAGTCCTTGAAAAAATACCATTTGTCCTGTTTTTCGATAATTTCCAGGGGGGTATATTTTTCCACCCGCCACAGGCGCTGATAATCGGTGCCGGGGCCGGATCGGATATTGGCCTCGTCCACGGATACCGTCAGCCGCTCGGCCCCGGCTGCGGCAGCGGTGGCAAACAGGACCGCCGCCGCCAACAACGTCCACTGGATCAAACAAACAGGGGATCGCCCTTGATCTTGCTGCATATGCAATCGCCTCCAAATGCCGGTCCGGTCGTTTTCTCCGGATCCTGTCGCCGGATTGTTTTCGCCCCCGGCCCGTTTCACAAAAATCGTTTATCAGGAAAATTACGCCGCCATCAACTGGGTCACCGCCGCTTCGAGCCCGTCGATGGAGAGCTCGTACATGGGAAAAATCTGGCGGATCATATGGATCGTCCGGGTATAGGGCCACATGCGGGCCGGCACAGGGTTAAGCCACGCATTGTTGGGAAACGTATCGGCCAGCAATTGAAGCCGCTCGATACTCGGCTGGCCGCTGCGCTCCTGCATGTAAATGGACCCATCCCGGGCCATTAACTCATAGGGGGCCATGCTGGCATCACCGACGAGGATCAGCCGGGTTTCCGGGTCCATCCGGGCAAACTCGCTCACGGGCTTGGGCCGCCGGTAGCGGGCCGGATCCTCCCAGAGGGTATCATAAATCGTGTTGTGGAAAAAGTAGGTTTTGAGTTCCTTGAACTGGGAGCGGGCGTAGTTGAAAAGCGTCTGGACCACCGATACATAGGGGTCCATGGAGTAGCCGCCGTTGTCGATGGCCAGAATCACCTTCAGGCGGTCTTTCAACCGCCGGTCAAAGACAATCTCGATCTCGCCGCCGTTTTTCATGGTCTGGTAGATGCTTTCATCCACGTTGACCTGGTCCTTGGGGCCGGCGGGCACGAGGTTGCGAAGGCGCTTTAAGGCCTCGCCCATGGACGCCTGGGTCAACGGGCCGGTGCGGGAATAATCCTTGTACCGGCGCTCGTTTGCGACCTTGACGGCGGACTTGTTCCGGGACTCGCCGCCGATGCGCATGCCGCCGGGATGATATCCGGAATGGCCCACCGGCGAGGTGCCGCCGGTGCCGATCCACTTGTTGCCGCCGTCATGACGCTCGGTCTGTTCCTTGAGCCGCTCCTTGAAATACTCGATCAGCTCCTCCGGGCTCATCTGCTGCAAGTCGGCCTCGTCCACACCCAGGGCGTCGGCCACGGTCTTGGGATCGGTCAACCACTGGTCGAGCAGGGACCTGGCGATTTCGTCGAGTTCAAAGCCTTCCGCATCATCGGGCAGTTC
>JBNJEA010000217.1:0-4069 GCA_051745395.1 Thermodesulfobacteriota bacterium
GGGACGAACTACTTTTTTTGTTTGGTTTGGGTTTTACGGATGCCCGAATTCACTTCGCAAAACCATAACTGGAATATTCCGGATAACCGAAATCAAGTTTTTAAAAATTTGAAACGCTTTATTGAAATTTGAAAAATCTGGACCTCTGGGCCCGGATTTTTAGTTAGGGTGTAATATGCCCATGCAACCCCCTGATCGGTCCGACTCGCCCGTCCCGTACCCCTGGTCCTACTGGGTGGTACCGGGCTGGCTGCTGGCCGGGGAATACCCCGGCGACTACGACCCGCCCAACGAGAGCTACAAGCTCGGCCGCCTGATAGACGCCGGTATCCGGCAGGTCATCAGCCTCATGGCAGCCGATGAAGTCGACCGGCCCGGCAAGGCCGATACACCGGCATACGAGCCCCGTTTGAACGAACTCGCTGAACAGCGGGGCGTTTCGGTCGCCGTCCGTCGGTTTCCGGTCCAAGACCTGGGCGTCCCGGCGCCGGATCTGATGCGCGCCGTGCTCGATGCCATCGATGAAGCCATCGCAAGGGGCAACCCTGTATATGTCCATTGCTGGGGCGGTGTCGGGCGGACCGGCACGGTGGTAGGATGCTATCTGATCCGACACGGCATGGCAAACAGCGAAGACGTCATCGACCAGATCCAGCGCCTGCGCACCACGGACAAAAAAGCCCACCGATTGTCCCCGGAAAATGAAACCCAGCGCGATTTTGTCCGGGCCTGGCCCCGGCATGAATCTTTATAAAAAAAATCAAGATTGACCTTAACGTTGACGTTGACTTTTTCGAAAAATTGTCGTTAATATCTTCCTTTCGATTTTGGTTCACATTTACGACCGTTTAAAAATATTTACGAAAGGAAGGGCCCATGGCACAGCAGATTGCAGATCGAAGAGACGTTGACTTTGTTCTCTATGAACAGTTCGACGTGGCGTCGCTGACTCAGTACGACCGCTACAGCGACATGAACCGGAAAATGTTTGACATGATCATCAACGAGGCGCGCAATTTCGCCATTAAGGAGATCCTGCCGGTCAACGAGCAAGGTGACAAGGAGGGGCTGACCTTTGAAAACAACCAGGTCAAGGTCCCGGAATGTTTCCACCGGCCCTACAGGCTGCTCCGGGAAGGCGAGTGGATCGCCATGACCGAAGATCCCGAAATCGGCGGCCAGGGCCTGCCGCACATCATTTCCCAGGTGGCGGGCGAATACATTGTGGGTGCGGATTTTTCCTTTGCGGCCTTCGGTTTTGCCACCCACGGCGCGGCCAAGATGATCGAGATCTTCGGCACGGAAAAACAGAAGGAAATGTTTCTGGGCAGGATGTATTCCGGCGAGTGGACCGGCACTATGGTCTTAACCGAACCGGAGGCCGGCTCGGACGTGGGCAATCTCACCACCACCGCGGTTCCCAATGGCGACGGCACCTATTCGATTTCCGGCAACAAGATCTTTATCACCGCCGGCGAGCACGATCTGACCGACAACATCGTCCATCCGGTTTTGGCCCGCATCGAGGGGGCCCCGGCCGGCACCAAGGGGATTTCGCTGTTTATCGTGCCCAAGTACTGGGTCCACGAGGACGGCAGCATCGGGGAGCCCAACGACGTCGTCTGCACGGGCATCGAGGAAAAGCTCGGTCTCCATGCCAGCCCGACCTGCCAGTTGGCCTTCGGCGCAAAGGGAAAATGCCGCGGCCTGCTGCTCGGCGAGGAAAACAAGGGCATGAAGGTGATGTTTCACATGATGAACGAAGCCCGGCTCGGCGTCGGCGCCATCGGGCTGTTTAACGGATCCTGCGCCTACCTCTATGCGCTCGATTACGCCCGGCAGCGGGTGCAGGGCCGGGACCTGGCCGACATGCTAAGCGCCGACGCCCCGCAGGTCAACATCATCCGGCACCCGGACGTCCGGCGGATGCTGATGTGGATGAAATCCCACGTGGAGGGCATGCGCAGTTTTGTCTATTATATTTCCTACCTGTTCGACAAGATCGAATGCATGGAAACCGAGGAGGAAAGGACCGCCTGCCAGGATTTGGTCGACCTGTTGACTCCGGTGATCAAGTCGTATTGTACGGACCGCGGCTTTGAATGCACCGTGCAGGCCATGCAGTGCTACGGCGGCTACGGCTACACCGCGGATTATCCCATCGAGCGCCTGCTGCGGGATTCCAAGATCAATTCCATCTACGAGGGCACCAACGGTATCCAGGCCATGGACCTGCTGGGCCGCAAGCTGGGCATGAAAAAGGGCGCGGTCTTTATGAACTTTCTGGGCGAGATGCAGAAAACCATCGCCGATGCCAAAAACATTGACGGCCTGGAATCATTGGCCGGCGGGCTCGAAGAAGCCGTTAACCGGCTGGGCAGCGTGGCCATGCACATGGGCAAAACCGCCATGTCGGAGGATTTTAAGGTCGCCTTTGCCCATTCCACCTCGTTTTTGGACGTGGTCGGCGATACTGTCATGGCCTGGATGCTGCTGTGGCGGGCCAACGCGGCCGCACCGCAGCTGGCCAAGCTCGTCGGCGGTCTCGAAGGCGAAGAACGGGCGAAAAAGATCGGCAAGAACAAAAACGCCGCCTTCTATGAAGGCCAGATCAAATCGGCGGAATTTTTCATCGAAACCATCCTGCCCGTGACCGCCGGCAAAATCAGCGCCATCGAAGGCGGCTGCAAGGCCGTGGTCGATATCCCGGAAGCGGGGTTTGGGGGGTAGGGAAGGTGTGAGGTGGAAGGTATAAGGTGTAGGGTGTAAGGTATAAGGTGTAGGGTGTAAGGTATAAGGTGTAAGGTGTAAGGTGTAAGGTGGAAGGCGTTAACCGGCGGTCATCGGTGCAATCTTTCAGGATTGTGCCGGTGGCCGCTTTTTCGTTTTCTGAAAGGGCTGGCGGCAGGTAATAACAGGCATAATAGCACATTGTCTCGAGCGTCATTCCTGCGAAGGCAGGAATCTATTTGCAGAGACTTTCATAGTAGCATTGAAGCGATCTACAAAACTGGATTCCTGCCTTCGCAGGCATGACAGCTTGGAGGTATTTCAGTCTTTTGAAAAGTCGACTGGTTCCGGCAGGCATCCAGACTTAAACACTCCCTTTTATCTCATCATATAAATCCCGCCAGTACGGATTTGCCTCTTCTATAAGCCGGGTTTTCCAGCTTCTTTTCCATTTCTTGAGCTGCTTTTCCCTTGTCAACGCACTTTCAGCTTCCTGATGGATTTCATAATGGACTAAATGATGAACCTTGTATTTATCTGTAAATCCTTTTATAAATCCTTGTTTATGCTGATATATCCGCTGGACCAAGTTTGAAGTCACGCCGATATACAAGGTCCCGTTGCGTTTGCTGGCTAAAATGTATACATAAAAGGTTTTTTCCATAGATTCTTTAGCCCTTGCCATTAGGCCTTCGCTGGCTGGCATCTATTATCCAGTAGCAGGAATCCAGATTTTGGTTGTTATTTAAAACAACAGCAACGGGTTGCTCTTTTTTCAAAAGCGATGGTTTTTACAGCGGATCGTCGTTTTTTTGGTCATCAATCAAACCCTTCTGCGCCGTCCTCTCTTTCCGCTCCCTCCGGCTCCGCCGCCGCCGGTTTTTCCACCGTCACCGCATCCACGTTCTGAAAACCGCGGGGCAGTTTTTTGCCTCGCTGGGCGCGGGTGCCCATGAAATTGGCCATGTTGCCGAAGACCAGTTTAAAATGACGCTTGCCGGCAAAAAGGGTCAGCGTGCCGCCTTCCGGCAGCAGGGCCAGGTGCTTTAAATAATCCTCGCCCGCTTTGAACTCCTTGCTTATAATATTGATGAGCTTGTTACCCTTGCCCTTGGAAAGTTCGGGCAAATCCGCCAGCGGGAAGGCCAGCATCCGGCCGGCGCCGGTGACGGCCACCACGTAGAACGTCTCGGTGCCCACGATATACTGCGGGACCAGCGGCCGCGCCCCCTCGGGCAAAGTCAGCAGGGCCTTTCCTTTCTGGTTGCGGGTGTGCAGGTTGTCCATTTCGGTGACAAACCCGTAGCCGGCGGTGCTGGCGATCAGCAGTTTCTGTTTC
>JBNJEA010000074.1:0-15248 GCA_051745395.1 Thermodesulfobacteriota bacterium
GTCCAGGCCGATGTGGACGAAACCAGGATCCCCGGGGCGGTGGCCAAGCGGCAGGCCGAACGCCTGCTAAAAGACCTTGACCTCCCGGCCGGCTATCAGATCCAGTTCACCGGCCAGCACGAGCACGAAGAAGAATCCAAGGCGTTTTTGTCCAAGGCGTTTGTCGTGGCGATATTTCTGATCTTTTTTATCCTGGTGACGATTTTCAACTCGGTGGGTCAGCCGATAATCATCATGACCTCGGTGGTTTTGTCGCTCGGCGGCGTCTACCTTGGACTGACCGTGATGCGCTATCCCTTCGGCATCATCATGTCCGGCGTGGGCGTGATTTCTTTGGCCGGCGTGGTGGTCAACAACGCCATCGTATTAATCGACTATATCAACAAGCTGCGCGAGCGAGGCTTTGAATTAAATGAAGCCATCATCTCCGCCGGGGCCACCCGGTTTCGGCCCGTGATGCTGACCGCGATTACCACTATTTTAGGCCTGATTCCCATGGTTACCGGTGTATCGATTAACTTCCGCGAACTTTCCGTCTCGCTTGTCAGCGAAACCGCCCAATACTGGAAGTCCATGTCCGTGGTCGTCATCTTCGGCCTCGCCCTGGCCACCGTTTTGACCCTGGTGGTGGTGCCCACCCTGTATTCCATCGTGGCCACCGCCCCGGCGTGGATGGCCGGCCGGTATGCGACGATTAAGCGTTGGTACTGGAAGCCGTTTGAGCAGGTGGAGTGAAGTGTTTTTTTAACCCGAATTTGAACCGGTTTGCCGCAGTCGATGGGGCGACCGCTTTTCGCTTTTATCTTCCGGCCCTTGTTTTCTAAGGCGTATCGGGCGGGGGATTCCTGCCCCCACCCCACTCTCGCCCCTTGGCTCGACAAAGCCCAGCCATGTCAATGACGCCGGTGCCGCTCAAAACGGAGCGACTCCGATCCGGTGGGGCTTCCCCCATCCGATGCGCCTAAGAAAACGTACGGGCCTCCAGATAGAGTCGCTCAAAGCAGCCCCCCATCGCCTGCTCAGCCCCTGGCCTTAAGCGGCTTTGGACGGGATCTCCGCTTCGCTTCGACCCCGAGCATCGGGGACGAAGATATTGGATTTTTTATGAAGCCGTTAACTGTAAGTCCGCAGTTTCAGCTCAATGGGATGCGGATTCAGGTACGTCTGCTGCCGCAGGTAGGGCTGATCGTATTTTCTCGCATAATGATTAATAAGGGTCATGGGCACGAGCAACGGCACGTAGCCGGAACGGAACTGTTCGATGATTTCGAGCAGTTCCGCTTTTTCGTCCGCGGTCAACTGCTTTTTAAAGTAACCCATGATGTGGTGGAGCACGTTGATGTGTTTTTTGACGGTGGGCTGAAGGCGCATGGCCTCCACCAGCTTTTCTTCATACTGCCGGTAGAAGGCATCGGCACCCATCTGCTTGGCGCTGCCCACGAGCTTGCCCATCATACGGGCTTTTTCCGGGCTGTGGGCCATGAGCAGCAGCTTGTTCCGGCTATGGAAATCCACCACGGGGCCGATGCCGGGCTTTTGGACCACGGTATCGCGCCAGCGTTTGAGCGTGAAAATCAGTTCGATAAAGTTTTCGCGCAGGCGCGGATCATGAAGGCGGCCTTCCTCCTCGACCGGGATGAGCGGAAAATGCCGGATAAATTCACGGGCGAACAGGCCCACCCCCTTTTTTTCCGGCATCCCTTTGGCGTTGTAGACCTTCACGCGGGTCAGGCCGCTGCTGGGCGAATCCTTTTTAAATATAAAGCCGCACAGGTTTTCCTTTTCCAGTTGCCGGACCCGGTTTTCGGCCCACTGGCGCATCTGCTCGGTGTGATCGATTTTGCTTTTCGTCGTCACAAGCCGGGGATTGTCTGCGTCGCCTTCGAGCCGCATGGTTTCGCGGGGGATGCCGAAGCCGGCTTCGACTTCCGGGCACACGGGCACGAACTCGACAAATTGGCCGAGGGTGTCTTTTAAAAAATGATCCAGCTTGTGCCCGCCGTTCCAGCGGACGTTTTCCCCGAGCAGGCAGGAACTGACGCCAAGGCGGATGGGGTCTGGCATGGCAATGCTCCTTTATTCGTTTTCTTCCAACGTAGTATCAATCTTGATCTCCCCGGTCAGGCTGCGATGCACCGGGCAGCGGTCGGCGATCTGGATCATGCGCTCGCGCTGGTCCGAATCGATGTCTCCGGTCAGGGATATGTTTCGTTCAATGACGTCGAGATATCCCTTCTGGGTTTCACAGTCCTCGCATTGATCGGCATGGATTTTTTTGTGGGCCAGGTTGACCCGGATGGTTTCCACCGGCCACTGTTTCCGGTCGGCATACATCCGCAGGGTGATGGCCGTGCAGGCGCCCAGTGATGCGGCCAGATAATCATAGGGGTTGGGGCCCATGTTGTTTCCGCCGGCGGAAAGCGGTTCGTCTGCAACCAGGCTGTGGCCCCGGGCAAGGATTTCGGTTGTGTAGCCGGCCTCTGCGTTGCGGGCCACGATGCGGTGGTCTGCCGCGGCATCGTCTCTGTCGGTATGTTCTTCGATTTGGATGTATTTTTGCGCCCAGGCGGCGATCATGGTCCCGGCATATTGGGAATCGGCCGCATCGGAGATCAGGTGATCGGCCCGATCCAGGGAGATAAAGCTTTTGGGGTGCTTGGCCGCCTTGAAGATTTGTGCGGCATGATCGATGCCCACGGTGTTGTCTGTCGGCGAATGCAGGATCAGCAGCGCCCGCCGGAGTTTGGAAATGGTGCCGGTCATCTGCCGGGATTCCAGGTCGTCGATGAACTGCTTTTTGATGCGAAACGGCCGGCCGGCCAACTGGACTTCGGCTTCGCCTTCGGTTTCAATATCCTTACGGGAGCCGGTGATGTGGTTAAGGACGTGATCGGCATTGGCGGGGGCGCCGATGACGGCCACGGCTTTGGCCGATGCAATCTGGCCGGCCGCCTGCAAGACCGCGGCACCGCCGAGGCTGTGGCCGATTAAAATCTGCGGGGCGGCAAATTCGGCTTCCAGGTAGCCGGCGGCATCCACGAGATCGCTGACATTGGTGGTGAAATTGGTGTCGGCAAAATCGCCTTCGCTTTCGCCGAGTCCCGTGAAATCAAAGCGCATCACCGCGATGCCGTGGCGGGTCAACGCCCGGTTGATGTTGTGGACCGCCTTGAGGTTCTTGTTGCAGGTAAAGCAATGGGCAAAAATGGCATAGGCCCCGGCCTTGCCGTCTATCGGCAAATCGATCCGGGCGGCCAGCTTCTGGCCGCCCCGATTGGTAAACCGGATGTGTTTGGCATTCATAAAGCCCTCTATGGATATGGATAAACCGGATGTGAAGCCGATTGCCGCCGTAAAAAAAGCCCCGACCGCATTGTCGGGGCTTTCTGTTTATGGCGCATTCGGTATACGCCGGTATCCGCATTTTCGGGAGAAAAAAGTGCTGCGTTTTTTTCCGTGCTTGCGGCTACCGGGGTTCGCTCGCCCCGCCGGCACCTTCTATGCTGCACTGGTTAAAATCAATTGGTTGGTTGCAGCTATCACATTTATGCGGCTTGTCGAATTCATCGGAAAAGATTTCATTTTCAGCGCCGCATTCCGGGCATTTGCATGTAAAGGCGCTTAAATTTTTAAACTGTTCAAAACCCGGGCAGTGTTGCGGGGTGGATCCGGTTTGTGTTGTCATGGCAGTGCCTCCTTATCCTCAGATGTTGGTTGGGTAATGGATGGTTTCTTTTGTCTGAAAATCTGATTATTAAAAATAATCTTGCTGGCCGATTCGTCAAGTTTGTCAATGGTACGGATTTTAAGTGGTTGAACAAAATAGGACTTTTAGATATAGTACGACTTTCATTCCAATATACATTCAAATTTCAACTTGCATTTCAATCGAAAAACGGGAGGGGAGTTGTCATGGCCACGCAGTATAAGGGGTATACCGGAAAAATCCTGGATGTCAATCTCAGCACAGGCGCCATCGGCGAATATCCGTTACGCGACACCGATCGGGAGCGGTTTCTCGGCGGCCGGTTTTTAAGCACCAAGATCCTGTGGGACCAATTGCCCGCCGGTGTAAATCCTTTGTCCGGCGACAATATCCTGGTGGTCATGACCTCGCCTTTGACCGGCACCGGGGCCCCGTCTTCCAGCCGGTATGATATTTCCGCCAAAAGCCCGGCCACCGGCGGAATCGGCCATTCCAACAGCGGCGGGCGTTTCGGCATTCATTTAAAACGCGCCGGCTATGACGGCGTCGTGGTCCGGGGACGCGCGGAAAACCCGGTGTATATCGACATCAATGAAGACGAGGTGCAGATCGTCTCCGCCGAAGACCTCTGGGGCAAAAACACTGAAGAGACCCAGGACGCGTTGGGCAAGGGCGGTAAAATGGTCATCGGCCCGGCCGGCGAAAACCGGGTCAAGTATGCCGTTGTCGTCAGCCAGGAGCGCGTCCACGGCAGAACCGGCATGGGGGCGGTGATGGGGTCGAAAAACCTGAAGGCCGTGGTGGCCAGCGGCAAGAAAAAAATTGAGGTGGCCGAGCCGGAAAAGTTTAAAAAAGGGGTCCGCAAATGGGTGGATATGTTAAAAAAACACCCCGCCACCGGCGATTTGTCGCCCCGCTACGGCACGGCCCAGTTCGTCAACACCCTGGCGGCCAAAAACTGTCTGCCCACCCGCAATTTTGCCAAGGGGACCTTTCCCGGCGCCTATAACCTCAGCGGCGAGCGGATGGCGGCCGATTTTTTGAAGAAAAACTCGGGATGCGCCACGTGCCCGATCCGGTGCGGCCGGGTGGTGGAATACGAGGGCAAGCAGATAAAGGGGCCGGAATACGAAACCCTGTGCCTGATGGGTTCCAACCTGGAAATCGACGATATGGAAGCCATCATCAAGTGGAACTATGAAATGGATTTGCTGGGTATCGATACCATTACCACCGGCAATACGCTCGGGTTTGCCGCGGAGTTAAACGAAAAGGGGATGTGGGACAACGGCGTTGAGTTCGGCAAAAAGGAAAATATCTCCGAATTGATCGAAAACATCGCCTATCGCAAGGGCATCGGCGACGATCTGGCCGAAGGGGTGCGCTTTCTTTCGGAAAAATACGGCGGCAGCGATTTTGCCGCCGAGGTCAAGGGACTGGAGATCGCCGGGTACTCCCCGCGGGCGGCGGTGGGCCATGCGCTCGGTTATGCCACGGCCAACCGGGGGGCCTGCCACCTGGACGGAGGCTACGTGATCTATTTCGAGCAAAACGGCCCCATGACGCTCGATCCCCAGCATTACCGCTCCAAGCCGTCCTGGACGGTGCTGGACCAGAACCTCATGGCCGCCGTCAGCGCCGGCGGCAACTGCCTGTTTACGGCGTGGACGTTCGTGCCCAATTTCGCCTATAAACTGCCCGGCTACAAAACCGCTTCCTGGCTGGTCTCGAAGTTTTTGACCCATACCTGGCTGATGATTTTGCTGCTGCTCAAGATCCCGCCGGCGATTTTAAAGATTCACCTGCCGGTTCTGCCGCATCCCCGGCTGATCCGGCAGGCCACCGGCATGAAGATGGATTTCGGAAAATTTCTGCTGGCCGGCGCGCGCGGCTATAACCTGGAGCGGCTGTTTAACCTGCGCGAAGGCATTGGAAAATCCCAGGACAGGCTGGCCAAGCGGTTTACGGACGAAGAGTTAAAGCCCGGGGACCGCAAATCGAAAGTCCCCCTGGACAAGATGCTGCCCGCCTATTACAAGATCCGGGGCTGGGATGCAAACGGGATTCCCACCGCCAAAACCCTTCGGAAGCTGGACTTGCATTTTGTGGATCGGTCCCGGCTGCAGTCGTCCTGAATGCCGATAACGCAACGTCTCGACATGCGCCAATCCATTGCAAAAGCCGGCGGTCTTGGGCTGCCGGCTTTTTTTGCCCTATATCTCTCCTAAATTTGATGGCACCGTAAAAAGTCCAATATCTGCGTTACGCGCAATTTCTCAGAATTTCACGTACAGCTAAGTACGCTGCATTCTTCGAAATTGCGCAAGCCTTGATCTTGAACTTTTTACGGCGCCACCTAAAATCAGACTTTTTACGATTCCATCAACAAATTTAGGTCTCGGTTTGAAAACGCCTGGTTTTGTCTTACCTTTTTATCTGGTTCCCATGGAATTCGTAAAAAAGAAAAGGATGCAATATCGTTTTCAAACGAAGGGGCATCCTTGGAAATAAAATGGATTGCAATAGCATCGGCAAAACATACAGCCATGAAGATAAGAAGGAGGCGGAAATGGATGTCAAAAAAGTGTTGTGGCCTACGGATTTTTCGAGTCAGGCCGAGGTGGCACTGCCCTATGTGCAGTCGCTGACCCAGCAGTTTCAGGCTGAAATCCATGTGCTGCATGTCATTGAGGACATCGCCCATCACGAAAGCTGGTACGGCGAATTCGGCAGGGATCGCATTGAAAAACTGAAAGAAAAGCTCAAGGATCGGGCCGCCGAGCGGCTGGATCAGGTCTGCCAGCGGCACCTGGAAGGCTGCCCCTTGTTTATCCGGCACGTGGCCGTAGGCGACCCGGCCAAAGAGATTCTAAATTTCATTGAGCAGGAAAATATCGATACGGTGGTCATGGCCACGCGCGGCGGGAAAAGCAGTGATTTTTTCGGCAGCGTCGCCGAACGGGTGATCAAGAGCTCTCCGGTACCGGTCACTGCCATACCGACGGCGGGAGAGGCCCAAACAGCTTGATTTTAGGGAAGAGGCTGTGATTAAGATCGATGCCGCCGTCAGGGCAACAGAGTACAATTTCGTTAAAACGCAAAAAGGCACTTCCTTGGAAACCCCCTCGCGGCTTTGTCGGCTGGCGGTGTTGAAAAAACGGGGCTTCCTCGCTCATGAGCCTTCTGCCGGGCCGGGCATTTCCGCCGCGAAATTTCTCAAACTCGGGCATTCGCCCTCAGACAGTGAGAAATTTTAACGCGGCGAAAATGCCCGGCCTTTTTCGGCAAAACGCTCAACTTCGCTCGGAAACCCCGTTTTCTCAACACCGCCAGGGCAGCGCCGGACAATATCCGCAGTAAGCTGGAAAAACTACCACCTGTTTGCCCGGAAAATTCGGGTACATCGAGGACTGAGCAGGCGATGGGGGACTGCTTTTAGCGATTCTATCTGGAGGCCCGTAAGTTTTCTTAGGCGCATCGGGTGGGGGAAGCCCCACCGGATCGGAGTCGGAATATTTTGAATGCCTCAAGGGTCATTTACAAATAATGGCTTTGTCGTGCCGGGGGGCGAGAGTGGGGTGGGGGCAGGAATGCCCCCGCCCGATGCGCCTTAGAAAACAAGGGCCGGAAGATAAAAGCGAAAAGCAGTCCCCCATCGCCTGCGGCAAGCCGGTTCAGAATTGACGGCAAAGTAAAAAGTCCAATATCTGTGTCCCCGATGCTTGTGATCTTGAACTTTTTACTTTGTCATGCCAAAAGCGACTTTTTATGAGACCATCAGGATTGATGGCACAGGAAACCCTGAATGACAGCTTGTAACGGCAGTCATCCAGGGTTTTTGTTTCTTTCTTTCTGTAAAACAGAACCTGTCCCGCATACTTTCGGGAAACGAACATCCAGTTCCCTGATTGCCGAGCCTGCAAAACCATCGATGTCGTCGCATCCCGCTACGACAGCGGTTTGACTTCATAATACAGCGTATACCGGGCCAGCAGCTCGGATATTTTCTCCTTTACCGCATCCATGTCATGGCCGGCGGCCGGCTTGACCGAAAGGGTCACCCGGGTGCCGTGGACCTTGTCTTCGCCCACCTCGACTTTCAGATCCTCGACCATGTCACCGAGCTGTTCGAGCTCCTGTTCATACACCCGGCGCGTGGCGTCATAGCGAAGCGCGGGTTTGAAGATCTTGCCCACCGGGGTCAACGGGATCTGATCGGTGATGATGACCTCCTTGGGTACCGCCGCCTTTTCGCCCACGTTGTCTTTGGCCCACTGCAGGACCTGGGGTTCATCCACTCCGGCGCCCTCGGAGACTTGCACATAAGCCACCGGCACCTCGCCGGCATAGGGGTCGGGACGGCCCACCGCGGCGACCATCTTGACATCGGGCATCCGGTAGAGCGGCTCTTCGATGGCGGCCGGATCGATGTTGTGGCCGCCGCGAATGATGAGTTCCTTTTTCCGGCCGGTGAGAAACAGGTAGCCTTCTTCGTCCAGGCGGCCCAGATCGCCCGTGTTGAAACTGCCGTCGGGCAGCCAGATGCCCTGGTTGTGCGATTGCTCCACGTAGCCCTTGAAAATGGTGGGGCCCTTGATGGCCACCGCCCCGATTTCGCCGGGTTGGCCGTAGCGCACATAGTTGCCGTTGTCGTCGAATATGGCGATTTTAATGGACTGGTAGGGCATCCGGATGCCCACGCTGCCGACTTTCCTTTCGCCGTCCTTCGGGTTGATCGCAGAGGCCACCGCCCCTTCGGTCAGCCCGTACCCCTCTAAAATCTTCATGCCGGTGTGGGCCTCGACCCGCTTGAACAGTTCCACGGACAGCGGGGCGGCGCCGCAGATGGCGTATTTCAGAGAAGAAATGTCGGCATCGCCGACCGGCAGGTCCAGCAGCACCGACAGGATCGTCGGCACGGCGGAAAAGGTCTCGGCCCGGTATTTTTCCACGATCTTGTAGAAGTTTTTCATGATGCTTGGCTCCCGGTAGCCGGCGGGCGAGAGCATCACTACGTGGCCGGCAAAGGAAAAGGGCGCCAGGCCGGTGACGATGGTGCCGTTGCAGTGAAACAGGGGCAGCCCGCACAGCAGGGTGGAGCCGGTTTGAAATCCGCCCATGATCTTTAAGTCATGGGCCATGACCACTTCGTTGTAATGGGTGCGCCGGGCCAGCTTGGGCGTGCCCGTAGTGCCGCCGGTGTGATAGAGCGAGGCGATATCGTCGGCGTCGATGTCGCGGTCAAAAATATAACGGTCGGCCGGGTATTCGGCCACGGTTTCGTCGAAGCCCAATATGTTTTCGGCCTTGTCCGACGGGCCCATGACCCGGACCACGTGTGTAAGGGTGGGAATGTCGTTTCGGATGGCGTCGATTTTTTCCCAGATATCGCTGCCTTCGGTTTCGCCGAGGCATACGATGACCTTGGTTTGCGCCGAGGTGCAGATGTCCTTGATGGTCGACGGTTCAAGCAACGGGTTGATCGGGTTGGCAATACCGGCGGCCTCCGCGCCCCAGAGCACGTAGTGGGTCTGGGGCAGGTTAGGCAGTACGTAGGTCACCACGTCGTTTTTGCCGATGCCCAGATCGGAAAACATGTTGGCGGTCTGGCGGATTTTGCCGATCAAGTCCTTGAAGGTAATTTGGATCGGCGAATCATAGGTATCCCCGTTTTGCAGGAAACTGATCGCCGTGGCCTCCGGATTGATTTTGGCCCCGTTTTCGATGAGTTCAATGGTATTTTTTTCTTTGACTCGCTCAGAAAGAGGGGTCTTTTCGACTTCCTCGACGTCTTTGACACCACGGATTAAAAATTCCTCGCTCATGACCGGACTCCTTTCAATGACTTGCAGGGGTTTGGTGATCCGCCCGGCGGGTTTTGGGCCGGCGGGGGTTTTTACGGCAATGCAATTTCATTATTCGGTTATCCGCTTTACTCCAGTAACAGCCAATTTTCGCGCCAAGACGCCAAGGCGCAAAGTTTTCAAGCCATTCTTGGCGCTCTTGGCGGCTTTGCGCGAGAATAGAAAAAAATAACTCGACGACTCGTCACTTACTGGGGAGCGAACCGGAAAACCGAATGGAGTTTTTCCTTATTCCGGCAACCCGCTACGCCGGCTTGTGCCCGATATGAATCACCGCAATACCGTCTGTCAGTCGTTTAAATCCCACATCCACAAATCCGATACTCTCCAGGATCTGTTTTAACTCCTCTGCCGTGGGAAACATCCGGATGGTTTCGGACAGGCACGAATAGGGACGGCTGTTGCCGACCAGAAGGTAGCCGATAAAGGGCATGATATGGAAGGAATAAAAATCATAGAGCTGCCGAAACAAGGGGTTGACCGGCTTTGAAAACTCCAGGCACATGACCTTGCCGCCCGGCCTGAGCACCCGGTACATCTCGGAAAAGCCCCGTTTCAAATGGGTCAGGTTGCGGATGCCAAAACCCACCATGGCGACATCGAAACGGTTGTCGGGAAAGGCGATGGTCTCCGCATCGCCCTGAACATAGTCGATCCGGTCCTGAAAAGCGGCGTTTTCCGGCCGGCGGCGGCCCTCCTGCATCATGGTATGGTTCATGTCGTAGATGACCACTTCGCCGCTGCTTTTCACCCGCCGGCCGCAGAGCACGGCCAGGTCGCCGGTGCCGCCGCAGACGTCAAGGACGCGCTGGCCCGGCTTTATGTCGAGCATCCGGACGGCCTTGCGCTTCCAGGCGTAATGGATGCCGAAGCTCATGACGGTGTTCATGAAGTCGTATGTCGGCGCCACCTTTGTGAAATGCGCCTCGACGGCCTTTTCCTTTTCCCCGGCATCCATCGGCTCGACGCCGAACCAGGCCGTGCCGGATCGCTCGATATGTTCATCGAGCATCTTCTGCCGTTCATCGTCGGGTAGCCAGTCGGAATATTTACGCAATGTCATTTGTGTCCAATTCTTTTATAAAATGCATCATGTAATTCATGCTCTTATACGGCCATTCCCAGGCCGCCCCCAACACGGGCAAATACATGTAACCCGTGCCGTCTTTTTCAACCAAACCCGCGCTTTCGGCATAGCCGACCATTTCCCGGGGCTTGATGAACTTCGGATAGGCATGCGTGCCCTTTTCCACCACGCCCAGCACCCGCTCGGCGACAAAAATCACCAAAAATCGCGACAGCAGCGTCCGGTTGATGGTGGACACGAACACGTGCCCGCCGGGTTTGACAAGGGCGGCGCAAGCCGAAAGAATCGATTGCGGCGACGGGACGTGTTCCAGCATTTCCATGCACACCACCACGTCAAAACGCCCGGGCATCTCTTCGGCAAGGATTTCGGCGGTGGCGTGCCGGTAGTCGATGGAAAGGCCGGATTTTTTCATGTGGTCGCGGGCCGCGGCCAGCGCAGATTCGGACCAGTCGATGCCGGTGACGTTTCCGCCCGCCCTTGCCAGGGCCTCGGTCAGAATCCCGCCGCCGCAGCCGATGTCTGCCACCCGCCGGCCCCGGATCGCCGTCCCTTGCCGGATAAAGTTCAGGCGCAGGGGGTTAATGTCGTGCAGCGCCTCCAGCGGCCCCTTGGGGTCCCACCAGTACCGGGCCTGTTCGCTGAAATGCGCAATCTCCCGGTAATCAATATTTTCAATCGCCGGTGCCATTACACGATCTCAATCCCGGCATCCGCAAACAGCGGTTTCAAATATTCAAGGCTTTTTTGCCCGGCGATTTCCGGCCCGTTGACATAGGGGTAGAGCTCAAGGGAGATATCGCCGGTGTAGCCCAGTCGCTTCATGGCGGAAAACACCTCCTCGAAGGCAATGGCGCCGTCGCCCGGTACGATGTGCTGGTGGATCCGGCTTTTGCCGATGTCTTCGATATGCATGTGGCCCACCCACTCAAACAGTTCCTCCAGGGCCGCGGCCGGGTTTTCCCCGGCGCAGAAGAAGTGGCCGATATCAAAATTGATGCCCACCGCCGGGGAGGCCACGTCCTTTATAAAATCCCTGAACTCCGGCGTGCGCTCGATCATCAAATCCGGCTCGGGTTCGACCAGCAGGCCCACGTCCAATTCCTCGGCCAGGGGCGCCACCGCCTCGATGCCGCGATGAAACAGTTTCATGGCCCCGGCGCGCGATGCGCCGTTTAAGGGCCCGCCCGGGGGGATCGAAATGTTTTTACACCCCAGAAAACTCGCAATCTCAAGGCACTGCCGCGTGTGTTCGATCCGGATATTGCGCCGCGCCGGCTCGGCTTCGATCCAGGACGGCAAATAGGTATCGCCCACGGCAAACAGGGTGAAGCTGTTCAGGTTGGTCACCGAAAGCCCATGGGCATCGAGTGCCGCCTTCACCTGTTTCAGATCGGCCTTGCCAAAGTCCGGCGGATACAGGTGCGGCCGGTCGCACATGATCTCCACGCCGGCAAATCCCAGCCCGGCGATTTTTTCAATGGATTCCGTCAGGGTGTACTGAACGAATGCGTTGGTGCTGTAACCGAATATCAATTTCCGCTCCCGGTGGGGTTTTTTCCCAAAATGTTTATCGAAATATTTCTGTTAGTGATTCTTTATGCTGAATAAAGTTACATGAGTTGCAAAGATTTAATAAAAAAGCGATTTGCTGCGTCCGTCATGCCTGCGAAGGCAGGCATCCAGGGGTTTTCTTGCAATCTGGAAAACTGGATGCCTGCCTCCGCAGGCATGACGCCCGGAACAACTTATTTTTCTGATATAATTATATATCCGAAAATGCAGTTGGATTCCGTTGATTCATAATTTCTAACCGAAAATTCAGATCTCCGCCAGCCGCTCCCGGCAGATCGCCTCCAGCCCTTCCACGCACTTCAACTGCTCCTGAAAGCCAACCGGCGCATCCCGGCCCAGCCCCTTTTTGAAATAAAACGCCAGATCCGGCACCAGCCCGGAAAAACCGGTTCGGTGCAGCACGGCCATCCATCGCGCCAGGTCGATCACCATGGGTACGGCCAGGATGGAGTCCCGGCCCTGGAGGTTTAGGCGCAGGCTCATGGGCAGGCCGAACACGCTTTCAAAATCGATGACGTCCCAGGCCTCCTTGGCATCGCCCCGGGGCGGATAATAGTCAATGCAGACCTTGTGGGCGGACTTGCCGTACCGGCTCATGCCCGGTGCGTAGCCGAGCACGTTTTCGAGCACGTCGGTCTTGTTGTCGAGCTTGCAGGCGGCATGGCCGGGATCCATCAGGTTTTCGCCGTCGGCGTTGCCGAGGATGTTCACACTGTACCAGCCGTTTACCTGCAGCTGCCGGGCCCGAAACGCCGAGGCCAGCACCACTTTCAGGTAGGTCTGCCCCGTCTTGCCGTCGCGCCCGGCCAGGGGGATGCCGGCTTTTTGCGCCGCATCCACGACGGCGGGAATTTCGATCTCGTTGGGCGTAAAGTTTGCTACGGGCACTCCCGTTTCCACGGCCGCCAACACATAGGCGATATCGGCAAGGGGGGAGACTTCGGTATGGGCGTATAATTCCTCGACCGTGGAAAACTTTGACAGATCATGGCTTACGCCCGACGGCAGCAGGTTGACCAGCACCGGCGTTCGATCCGGAAAGGCCGATAAAAACTGCCGCATGTCTTCCTTGATCTTTGCCACCTGGTCGCGCAGTCGGCTGTTTGGGTCCGGGGCGGCTTTCACCGGCGTATCGTCTACGGCCCGCCCATAGGGGGCCCAGATGCCTTTTTCAAGCACGCCGTGCCGGGCCAGCGCCCCGGTCATCGACATTTCGGCGCTATCCCAGCCGGCCATGGCCATGGGCATGGGTTCTCCAACCGTCGGAAATTTTCCCGCCGTCATCAGGTAAGGCATGACCAGGTCCGGGGCTTCGTTGATCGCGTTGACCGCCACCGCAAGCGTTGAGCCGATGGCCCCTTTTGCCCCGGCAGCGAGCAGTAATATACTGTTTTGAAGATCTGTTTCGAATTCATGCGGTTTCTTTCGTCAGTTCCGATCCTGGAAATTGCGCGGGCCGTTCTTCTTGACTATGCGCAGGCACCCCGCCCACGCTCAGCCGCAGCGTGTTGCCCGTAACGCTCAAACTGCTCAAAAGCATCGCCGTGACCGCAACCAGGGGATTTAACAGGCCGCTCATGGCGACCGGTATGGCCACGGCGTTGTAGGCGAACGTAAAGACCAGGTTCTGCCGGATGGTCTTTGCCACCCGGCCCGCCAGCCTTTCAAAGTCAAGGATCTGTTTCGGGTCGTTTCCCATCAGGGTAACGGCCGAGGCCTCGTTGCCGATCTGATGGCCGCCGTGCACGGCGATGCCGAGATCCGCCGACGCCAGGGCCGGCACGTCGTTTACCCCGTCGCCGACCATGACCACCCGGTGGCCCTCTTGTTTGAGATTTTTTACGAAGGCGGCTTTTTCCTCCGGGCGCATGCCGCCGTGACAATCGGAAATGCCGAGCATCCCGCCGATCTGTGCCGTAGTCCGGCTGCCGTCGCCCGAAATCAGGCAAAGCGTCTTGCCCCTTTCCCGTAACGCGGCAATGACCGCTTCGCTGGAGTCCCGCACCCGGTCGCCGAAATAAAACACGGCGGCAAGCGCGTCCCCTATGGTCATGTAGACAGCCGAGACGGCAGTTTCCTCCGAAACGCCGCTGTTGTCAATTCGATTTTCGATATTGCCCAAAACGTCCGCCACGAACCGGGCCGAACCGATTTTCACCGAAACCCCGTCAATGGTGCCGGCAATGCCGTTGTCATATTCGGTTGCATCCGCCGGTGTTGCCGCCGCCCCGATATGGCGCTGCTCGGCGGCGAAGGCGATGGCCCGGCCCACCCAGTGGCCGGAAAAAGACTCAAGGCCCGCGGCCATGGACAGAATCGACGTCGCGCGCCGGCCGTCGGCGGGAACCACGTCGAGAAATTCCCAGCGCCCCCGGGTCAGCGTGCCGGTTTTGTCGAACACGTAGGCCCCCATTTTCCGGATGCCTTCGAATGCCGAAAAATCATGGACCAGCACGCCGATCTTTGCCGCAAGCGAAATTCCGGCCACCCGGGCCAGGGGAATCGCCACGCCCAGCGCGCACGGACAGGAAATCACCAGCACCGTGATCGCCCGGATCATGGATTCACGCACCCCGAAACCCGCAAGCAGGCAAATGCTGCCGGTGGCGGCGGCCAGCAGCACGATGGTCGGGACGAAATAGCGAAGCGCCCGATCGGTGGCGCCTTCCATGGCGGTTTTATCCGACAGGGCCTTTTCCATGATGGCCGTCAACTGCCCGACCATTGCGTTTTCGCCGACCGCTGTCGCCCGCACCCGCATATCGCCGGAAATCAAGCAGGTCCCGCTGCTGACCGTGTCGCCGGCCTGCTTTTCGATCGGACGGGCCTCGCCGGTCAGCGCGCTTTCATCGACGCTGCCGGCGCCCGCAATCACCCGGCCGTCGCCGGCAAGGGCTTCATCCGCCGTCACCCGGAAGGTGTCGCCTTTTTGAAGCAGTGCCGCATCCACGTAGCGGCCCCGGGGAAAGTCGTCGGTGCAGATCCGGACCTTGCCCGGCAGCCGGTCGAAAAAGCT
>JBNJEA010000218.1:0-4057 GCA_051745395.1 Thermodesulfobacteriota bacterium
GCCTTTTATATGATTATCAAACCTTGAATTGTGAATTAATGAAAGATAGGCCGCGGGCCTTTTTCATTAATTCACAATTCAAGGTTTGACACCTTGGCGCGACACCAAAACTGGAGGAAAAATGGAAATTATTGAAAATGCAGTGGCCCGCGGTCAGCGGGCGTTAAGTGAATTCGAGGCCAAGCGGCTGCTTTCCGCATACGGCATTCCGGTAACAAGGGAGTCGCTGGTCCACAGCGCGGAAGAAGCGGCGCAAGCCGCACGGGAGATCGGATTTCCCGTGGTCGTCAAGGGCTCCAGCGCTAATTTGATGCACAAGACCGAAGCCGGCGCCGTGGTGTTAAATATAACGGATGCCGATGCGGCCGCGGCCGCATTTGACCGATTGGCCGGGCGGCTGGGCGATCAGATGGACGGCGCCATTGTCAGTGAAATGGTGTCGGCAAAGCGCGAAATCGTTCTCGGCTTACACCGCGAGCCCCAGTTCGGCCCGTGCGTGATGCTCGGCATCGGCGGCGTCATGGCCGAGGTGTTAAACGACACCGCCTTCCGGGTGGCGCCCTTTGATGAAAAAGAGGCTTTAGACATGGCCGCGGAGCTGCGGTCGGCCAAGATTTTTGAACCCTTTCGGGGCGAATCGGCGGCCGACATGGACGCCTTGGGCCGGTGCCTGACCGGGCTGGGTAGAATCGGCGAAGACCATGACCAGATCGCTGAAATCGACATCAACCCGATGATGATCGGCCCCGACGGCCGGCTGGTGGCCGCAGACGCCCTGGTGGTGATCAAGGGAGGTGATCATGCATAACACGATTCAAGAGTCGCCGCTTTATCGCATCGCCAACCCGGAAAGCATCGCCATTTTCGGCGCGTCCAACAAGTACACGGCCATGGGCACCAGCGTGCTGTCGGTTATTTTGAACCTTGGTTTTGAAGGGCCGATTTACCCGGTGCATCCCAAGGAAACCGAGGTGCTGGATCTGCCGGCCTACCCGTCCGTTGCCGATCTGCCGCAAACCCCGGACCTGGCCGTCATCGTTTTGCCCACCCATATTGTGCCCGACGTTTTGGCCGAATGCGGGGAAAAAGGCATCCGCCACGCCATCGTGGTCTCCGGCGGTTTTGCCGAAAGCGGCGGCGAGGAGGGCAAGGACCTGCAGCAGCGGTTAAAGGACACGGCCGCACACTACGGCATCCGGTTTTTAGGGCCCAACTGCATCGGTGCGGTCAATGCCCATCACCGGTTTAACGCCACGTTTCTGCCCTATGAGCAGGCCCCCGGCTTTATCGGCATGGCCTCGCAGAGCGGCAGCTTTATCACCCAGATGTTTGCTTACCTGAAGCGTTTCAACCTCGGGTTTTCCACGGGCTTCAGCATCGGCAACGAAGCCGACATCGACATTGTCGACTGCATGCAGTACCTGGCCCGGTGTCCGAACACGAAGGTCATCGGCCTGTATATCGAGTCCATCCGGCGCGGGCGTAAATTTATCGAAACAGCCCGGTCCATTGTGCCGGAAAAACCGATCGTGGCCTATTACGCCGGCGGCACCGAGGCCGGACGGCGTGCGGGCCTGTCGCATACCGGGGCGCTGGCCGGCCCGGATCGGGTCTACGACGGGGTTTTCCGCCAGAGCGGCGTCATCCGGGCATACTCCATTGAGGAATTGTTCGACTGCTGCTGGACGTTGGGCACATGCGCGCTGCCCCGGGGCAACCGGGTGATTATCCAGACCCATTCCGGCGGGCCGGGGGCGGTGGCCGCCGATGCATGCGACCGAAACGGCCTGGTGCTGCCGGCGATCGCCGATGCCACCAGGGAAAACCTCGAGTCCTACGTGCCGCATACCGCCAGCGTCAACAACCCCATCGACCTGACCTTTACCAAGCGCAACACGGACTACATGGACGGCATCCCCCAAGTGCTGCTCGATGACGAAAACACCGACGCCATGCTGATGTATTTGATGATGCCCAGGCATTCGGTAAGGCGGGCCATGGAATCGCTGGGCATTACCGGCGATGTGGCCGATCAGGAAACCGACAAGTTCATCGACGATCAGAGCCGGAAGATGGGCGAGTTGATGCTGTCTGCGGAAAAGCCGTTGATCGGGTTTTCCTATTATGCGGGCGAAAGCCGCTTTATCCGGGGGTTGTATGAAGCCGGGGCGCCGGTGTATCCCAGCCCGAACCGCGCCGCGCGGGCGCTGGCCGCGCTGGTGGAGTACCGGCGGCTGCGGGATAAGATCGCGGGGTAGGCCTGGGTGCGCTGCCTGGGTGTCAAACCTTGAATTGTGAATTAATTAAAAGTAGGCCGCAGGCCCTTTTAATTAATTCACAATTCAAGGTTTGACACCCAGGCAGCGCACCCCAAGCACATCACTTTGTCTTATTATTTTTCGTCAAGTCTTTCCGCTCATCGATGGGAATGTAGTCACGCTGGTTGTAGCCGGTATACACCTGCCGGGGCCGGGCCAGGCGCTGTTCGGGATCGGCCAGGTTTTCCTTCCACTGGGCAATCCAGCCGGGCAGGCGGCCGATGGCAAACATCACCGTGAACATGTTGGTCGGAATCCCCATGGCCCGCAGCATGATGCCGCTGTAGAAATCCACGTTCGGATACAGGTTGTGATCCATGAAGTAGGGGTCGCTGATGGCGATTTGTTCCAGCTCCATGGCGATATCGAGCAGCGGGTCCTGGTAGTTTAACTTTTCCAGTACCTTGTGGCAGTTGGTCTTCATGATCTTGGCCCGGGGATCATAGGTTTTGTAGACCCGGTGGCCGAAGCCCATCAGGCGGAACGGATCATTTTTGTCCTTGGCCCGGCGGATGACTTCTTCAATGGGCACGCCTTTTTCGTGAATATCGGACAGCATCTGGATAACCGCCTGGTTGGCCCCGCCGTGCAGCGGCCCCCAGAGGGCGGAAACACCGGCGGAAAGAGAGGCGTAGATGTTGGTCCGGGAACTGCCCACGCTTCGGACAACGGCCGTGGAGCAGTTCTGCTCATGATCGGCGTGCAGGATCCAGAAAACATTTAAGGCCCGCACCAGTTCCTTTCGGGCGATGTAGGGCTTGACCGGCGTGTTGAACATCATGTTCAAGAAATTGGCGCAATAGGTGTAGTCCGGTCGCGGGTATTCCACCTTGTGTCCGCGCGAGATTTTATACGACATGGAGGCCATGGTGCGTACCTTGGACAGCAGCCGCAGAAAGGTTTGTTCAAAGCCCTCGTCCGTGGTGACCAGTTCCGGGTAGAAGCTTCTCAGGGCATTGACCATTGCCGACAAAATGCCCATGGGATGCGAGGCGCGCGGAAAGTTCATGTAGAAATTCTGCATGTCCTCGTGGATCAGCGAATGGTCGTTTAGCATCACGCTGGTCCGGTTGAGTTGCTCGCGCGTGGGCAGTTCCCCGTTGATGAGCAGGTAAGAGGTTTCAACGAATGAAGAATGCTGGGCCAGTTCCTCTATGGGGATGCCGCGATACCGGAGAATGCCCTTTTCCCCGTCCATGTAGGTGATCTGGCTTTTGCAGCTGCCGGTGTTGCCATAGCCGGGGTCATAGGTGATATAGCCGGTCTGCTGGCGCAGCATGCGCATGTCGATGGCCTTGTCTCCCTCGGTGCCCTCGATGACCGGCAGCTCAATGGTCTGTCCGTTGATTGTCAGTGTGGCGTAATCGTTCATGGTTCCATCCTTCATCACAAAGAGTCCTTCTTTCTGTTTGTGCGGCATCGGGCTTGATTTTTGCCCCGGAAAACGGTAAAATATTAAAAAGAGATGTTGGATATTTAAAAACTTATTTATATATACTTTTATATCCGTTTTGGTCAAGCATTTAATATCTGTTCAAATCCTTTGTTGGGCCTGGAACAGGTACGAAGACGAAACGCCATAAAATCCGTTATAAAATCAAGGAGAAAAAATGATGCGAAAATGGGTCGTTTTAACGTGTTTGGTCGCCTTTGTCATGCTGCCTGTATCCGCTGTCGCCCTGCCGTTGATCGATATCGAAGCCGCAGTGGGCGGGTGGTATACCTCGCCGAGCGGAACG
>JBNJEA010000219.1:0-4041 GCA_051745395.1 Thermodesulfobacteriota bacterium
TAAATGCCGGCTGACGGCCTTCCGGCACATCCAGGTCCTTGAAATACTTTTCGAAACCCGGCTGAATGTTATATGTCTTTCTGCGCCCGCCGGGCCGGGCCGGCTCGAAACGCCCCCCGTTGCGCAGGGTTTCAAGCCACCGGCGCTGATCGGTGACCTGCCAGCGGGATTCGAGCTGTTGGATCAAATGCTGCTTCACGTTTTTGGCGGGTTTGCCTTTATTGCCCGCCAACCGGAGCATGACATCCCCGATGTGCGGGGCGTCAAAAAGCGGCAGCATGGCCGGCTGCAGCGTGGACAGCAGCTCCTGCCGGCCGCCGTATTCCCCCCAGGATTCCAGGGGTAGAGACACGGGAAACACCATGTCGGCCGCCTGCGCGGTGTCATCCATAAAATTCGAAAAACTGACCACGAACCGGTTTTTCCGGTTCAAAGCGGCCTCGAATGGCGAACCCGGCGGGAGATCATATAACGGGTTGACATTGTGTAACAGCAGCACGTCGGCGTCTTCGCCGTCCAGGCGGGCGGCAAAATCCAAAAGCGCCTGCCGGCCGCCGGCCCGCTCGATCCGGTGGCGGTTTGAAAAGTCCAGCATTGAAAGCGAGGGGTCGAGCAGGACATTCAACAGGTTGACGGCGATATTGGCCGCAAGGTCGTTTCCGCTGTTTGCCAGGGCGTCGGTGCCCAGCACCAGTGGTTTTTCCGCCCGCTGCAGGTCCCGGATCAACCCGCTGAAGCGGTCTGCGGATACGCCGGAAACGGCCTTGACCTTTTCGGGCGTGTAGGGTTCGGCGATGCGTGTCAGCGCCTGAAGCTGCGTTTTATCGAGGCCGGTCGTATCCTTTTGCACCAGCAGGGCGCGGATCAGGCCCAGGCAGACGGCGGCTTCTCCGCCGGGCCGGCACTGCAGCCAGGCATCGGCGTTGGCGCCGGTCAGCGAACGGCTGGGTGCGACATGATAAAACCGGTTTTTCCGGCCGTTTCCATAGCGGTGCATGGCCTTGAAACGACGGGCGTATTCCACCGGCGACAGCCAGGTTTCGACAAAATCGGCGCCGAAGCCGACCAGGCAGTCGGCTTCATCGATCCGGTAGGCGGGAAGGCCGCGTTCGCCGAAAACGACGGCGTTGGCCGCTTTCAGGTTCTCGTAGGCGATGGGCTCATACACCAGGGGCTTTTCTGCATTTACCGCCGACAGGGTGCTTTCAAACAGGTTCAGCAGGCTTTCGCCCTCGATCGCCGTAATCATCCGGACGCGGTTTTCGCCCGCCGCGGCGGCGGTCCCGACCTTTTCATTGAGAATCTGCTGGGCCCTGGCGTAGTCGATCGAGCGCCATTTGCCGTTTTCCTTGATCCGGGGAGATTTCAACCGATCCGGGTTGTAGACGGCCTGCAGGGCGGCCTGGCCGCGCATGCACAGGGTGCCCCGGCTGATGGGATGCAGGGGATTGCCCTCGATCTTGATCGCCCGGCCCTCCCGGTTTTTGACCAGAACGCCGCAGCCGGCCGGGCACTCCCGGCACGTGGAGGCGTACCATCGGGCCGTGCCCGACTCCATGTCTTCAGGGGATTGGACCAGGGAATACAAACGTTTCTCGCGCTCTGCCGTGCACGCGGCGGCAAAGGCCAGGCTTCCCATGCCGGCGAGTTTAAGAAACGTGCGTCGATCCATGAAACCGTCCGTAGGCAGGATAGTGGGTTATATCAAACTCAGGTGCACAATACTGCTTATCAACGTATGATACAAAGTATTATCGCCCCGTCACCATCTGTCAAATCGACTGAAAACCATCAAATAGAAATAGAGCCTTTGCGAAAATCCGTCTTTCCGATCAGGGCATTGACCAGCACCGGCCGGCCCTCCTGCGCGCAAACCGTTTTCGCCTTTTGCAGCACCGATTCGATATCGGCCTCGTCGTCCAACAGGTAACCGGGCACATCCAGGCCCTCGGCCACCTTATGGTAACCGGTATAGCGAAGATCCGTGCCCACCGTATCGTTTAGAAACGACGCCTGGTCGCGGGCGATCTGGGTCCAGCCCGCGTCGTTTCCCACCACTGCGATGACGGCGATATTATGGCGGACGAAGGTATCGAATTCCATGAGGCTGAACCCGGCCGCCCCGTCGCCGTAGAGCAGCCAGATTTCGGCTTCCGGGCGGACCAGCTTGGCGGCCAGCGCAAATCCGGCCCCCGCCCCCAGCGTGCCGTAAGGCCCGGCATCCAGCCAGCAAAGCGGCGCACGGGGTTTGACAAGATAGCCTGCAGTGGCCGCGAAATCACCGCCGTCAATGACAACCACGCTGTTGTCGTCCATTGCCGTATTCATCCGCTCGCACAACCGCAGTGGATTGACATGCGCGGTTTCTTCCGCGAGATATTGCATCATCTGATTTTCCCGTTCAGAATCCCGCTCGCGCAGACGGGCGATCCAATCCCCGACCTCGGGGCGGGGCCTGTAGTCGTACTTTTCCGTCAGTTCCAGCAGAAACGTGCACGGATCGGCAAAAATCCCCAGGTCCGGCTTTTTATTGAGCTTCAGGTCCGCTTCGCTTCGATTGACGGCGATGTGCTCGGCGGAGTCGTTGATGTGCTGCCCATAATTAAGGCGGAAATCACACGGCATGCCGGCGATGAGCACCAGATCGGCTTCGGCAAGGGCCCGGGAACGCCCATGGCGCAGGTGAAGGGGGTGATCCGCGCCCAGAAGCCCGCGGGCCATGCCGGTCAAGTACACGGGGATGCCGAAGGTTTTCAACCGTTCGGCCAATTGGTTTAATTTCTCGCTGCGAAGCGTCACCTGGCTGCCGAGTACCATGACCGGGGCCCGGGCCTCCTTAATGCGGTCCCAGGCTTTTTCCAGCTCACCGACATCCATGGAAAACGGCACAATCTCATTTTCTTCCGCGTTGGCCACACTTCGGGGTGAACAGGCGAACAGCTTGTCCACGTGTCGGCGCATGTACCAGTTGGTGACCCGGTCCACCAGGTTTTTCGGTTTTTCGAAATTGCCCAGGTACCACTGCCGCACGAGTTCCTCGTCGTAGAGCAGGTCAATGGGGCATTCGATAAACACCGGGCCGGGAACGCCGGACTTGGCCACGTCGAAGGCCTCTTCGACAATGGAGACGAGATCGCAGTTCTGCTGGATGGACGCCGACCACTTCACCATGGTGGAAAGCAGTTCAATCTGTTCGATATCCTGCAGGGCTCCCTTGCCCTGCAGCACCGTTGCCGGCGCCCCGCCGAAGAGCACAAGCGGCGATTGCGCCATCTGGGCGTTTTTGATGGCCGTTATGGAATTGGTAACACCGGGCCCTGCCGTCACCACCGCCACGCCGGGCAGCCCGGTCAGCCGGGACACCGCATCCGCGGCAAATACGGCCGTTGCCTCATGGCGCACGTCAACGATCCGAATTCCTTCCTTGTGGGCCCCCACGAGAATGGGGGCAATATGTCCCCCGCAAAGGGTAAACAAATACTCTACCCCCTGCTTTTGCATGATCTGTGCGATGACTTCTCCGCCGTTCATTTGGATGGGTCCTTATTTTGTTATATTACTTCGGGTTATAATTTTCTAGACAGTCAAAAGTTTTGTTTAACTTTCTAATTTTTTAGGTAAACCGCATTGTCTCTCGAAGTCATTCCCGCGAACTTGTCCCGGATACTTTCGGGAGGCGGGTCTCAGTTCAAGGCTTCAGCCGCAATCCAGTATATATTTAAGGGTTATAGATTCCTGCCTTCGCAGGAATGACAGAACTTTGGACTGTCGAGTTACTCCACATCAGATTATAATCTATTAGTTATCATTGCCGAGGACATGCCTCTTAAACCCCCGATACAGCAGCAGCACCACGGCAACGGCAAATCCCACGGCGGTTGCCGATGCCATTGCCAGTATGATCAAATGATATTCGCCGCCTGCTATCCATAGCAATATCATCCCGTAGATAAAATAAAAAAACAGAAAAAACAACCGCAGCAAACCGGCAAACATAAAGGGGGAAGCACACCAGAAAACGATTTTTGCATTCCGTTTTTC
>JBNJEA010000075.1:0-15147 GCA_051745395.1 Thermodesulfobacteriota bacterium
CCCCGGCAGGGCGACGCTGTACTTGCCCATTTGCCGTGGTATGGCAATATTTGGTATTCTGGACGGATCGGGGACTGAGCAGGCGATGGGGGGGCTGCTTTGAGCGATTGTATCTGAAGGCCCGTACGTTTTCTTAGGCGCATCGGGTGGGGGAAGCCCCACCGGATCGAAGTCGGAATGTGGTGAATGCCTCAAAGGTCAATTACAAAGAAGAGCTTTGTCGAGCCGGGAGGCGAGAGTGGGGTGGGGGCAGGAATGCCCCCGGCCGATGCGCCTTAGAAAACAAGGGCCGGAAGATAAAAGCGAAAAGCAGTACCCCATCGCCTGCGGCAAGCCGGTTCAGTCGCCTGCGGCAAGCCGGTTCAAAGATGGCAAAAAGAAAAGTCAACCGGCAATGGACCATTGAAAATGATCCGTTACTTGAATTGTCAATTGCGGATGGTCAATGGCCGATAGTGAATAAAATGAAAAAGGAGCTACCATGATTATCGACGCCCACGCCCACTGCGGCATCTACGACCGCATGCCGCCGCAGGCCTTCGAGGATTACCTGGCCGCCGTAAAGGGCAGTTCTATCGAAGGTGTTGCGATGTTTTCACCGGTGGCCGAAATCTATGACCGGGATGATCCGGCCTTTGAAGATGATGCCGCCTGGCAAAAGCAGCGCGCGGCATCAAACGTCTACCTGGTAACGCTTGAAAACCGGGAGATCGCCGTATACCCGTATTTTTTCATCTGGAACGATTTTGCCGTGGACCAGTTAACCGAGCAGCACTTCGGCATCAAGTGGCACCGGCACGCCGACGAGCCGGTCTACCACTATGATGACCCGGCCTGCGCCTACGCCGTCGAAGAAATCCGGCGCCGCAACCTGCCCGTGGTCTTAGAGGAGACCCTGGAAAACACGGTCCGGTTTGTCAATGAAATTGCCGAAGGCGTCAACGTCATCATTCCCCATCTCGGCTTTTTAAACGGCGGCTACCGGGCGATCGCCGCCCGCGGGCTGTGGGAAAACCCCAATGTTTATGCCGACACCAGCCTGGCCTCGCCCCAAGAGATCCTGGACTACCTGGAAAACTACGGCACGGACCGGATCATGTTCGGCTCGGATTTCCCCTTCGGCCATCCGCCGGCGGAGCTGGACAAGGTGATGCGGCTGCCGGTTGACGAGGCCACGCGGCGGGCCGTTGCCGGGGATAATGTCATGCGGTTGTGGGGGATTTCTGACCCAATTTCAACCCGAGATCCAGCGCCTGGCAATTGATCTCCTGCAGGTGCTCGGCAAAGCGGGTTTCAATGACTTTGCGGATGGCTTCCGGGTCGATGATGTGGGTTATTGCGGCAACAGCGCCGAGCATGCAGATGTTTAGCACCACGGTTTTGCCGAGCTTTTCCCGGACCGTTTCGGAAAGGGGCAGGGCAACGGAGCGGGCGTCGATGTTTTTTTCAACCGTTACCAGCCCGGAATCGGTAATCAGTACGCCGCCCGGGCGGATATCGGGATGGTACTTGTTAAAAGCCGCCTGGGTCAGACAGACCAGCACGTTGGGCTGGAGAACCCTGGGGAAGTGGATCGGCCGGTCCCAGATGATCACATCGCTTCGGGCCGCGCCGCCCCGGGCCTGGGCGCCGTAGCTCTGGGTCTGCACGGCGTTTAGCCCGGCATGGCAGACCGCGGCTTCGGCCAACAGGACCGCGGCGGTGATTACGCCCTGGCCGCCGGCGCCGGAAAACACCAGTCGGCATTTTTCCATTTGCGGGCCTGTCTCGTTCATCTCCGGTCCTGTGCGGCTTCGATGATGCGTTCGTATTCCCGGCAGTATTCGGGCAAGTCTTTTTCCACGAAAATGCCGCGGGCGATTTTGTCACCGGCGGCTTCTGCTTGTTGCCCTTCCGGTTTTTGTTCTTTCAGGGAAACCGTCTGCGCTTTATAGGATTCCAGCATCTCCACGGCCGAACCCGCCCGGTTTTGCCGGCCGAAATAGGTGGGGCACTGGGTGAGAACCTCCACCACGGAAAAGCCCTCATGGGCGATGGCCTGCCGGATGTAGCCGGACAGCTCGCGCACGTGATAAGTGGTCGATCGGGCCACAAACGTCGCCCCGGCCGCCTTCGCCATCGACACGATGTCAAAGCCGTGGTCGATGGTGCCGTAGGGGGCGGTGGTCGCCTGCGAGCCGTAGCCGGAAAGCGGCGAGAACTGCCCGCCGGTCATGCCGTAGATGCGGTTGTTCATCACCAGGGCCGTCATGTCGATGTTTCTGCGGGCGGCATGGATGAAATGGTTGCCGCCGATGGCCAGGGCGTCGCCGTCGCCCATGGGGACGATGACGTTTAGTTCCGGCCGGCTCATTTTAACGCCGGTGGCAAAGGCCAGCGCCCGGCCGTGCAGGGTATGCATGGAGTGAAAATCCACGTAGCCGGCGATTCGGGCCGAACACCCGATGCCCGAGACCATGACGATTTCGTTTTTTTCCCGGCCCAGCTTTTCGATGGCGCGGAGCATGGCGTTTAACACCATGCCGTGGCCGCATCCCGGACACCAGATATGGGGGAAAAACCGCTGCCGGATATAGTCCTGGATCGCCATTTGTCTAGACCCCTCTGCCTTGAATGATCCGCAGCACGTTCTGGATATCGGTGGGCGTGATCAGTTCCCCGTCGATGCGATTGGCCAGAAAGACATTGTCCGGAGACACGGCCGTGCGCTTGACCTCGAGCATCACCTGACCCATGTTCATCTCCGCCACTACGGTGTAGGCGGCGTGCCGGCATTTTTCCCGGACAAGGGATTCGGGGAAGGGCCACAGGGTCTGCAGTTCGAGCAGGCCCAGCTTTTCGCCCCTTTTCCGGCGGTTTTCCACCAGGTGGCGGGCCGAGCGTGCCGCCGCGCCGTATGAGACGAGCACGATATCGGCATCGGCGATATAAAATTCGCGGTAGCGGGTCATCTGGTCGACCCGGTGCTCGATTTTGTCCACCAGGTGCCGGATCAGCCCGTAGACGATTTTCGGGTCCTCGGAGGGAAATCCCCACATGTCGTGATACAGGCCGGTGACGTTGTAGCGGTGGACCCCGCCGAAATCCGACATGGGCAGCCGGCCGTCTTCCCGCGGCAGGTAAGGGTGGTAGTCCACGCCGCTGGGCACCGAGGTTTTCAGGCGTCCGACCAGGCCGATGTCGCCGTCCGCCGGAACCACGAGCTTTTCACGCATGTGGCCGATGGCTTCGTCTAAAAGCAAAATCACCGGGGTCCGGTAGGTTTCGGCGAAGTTAAACGCCTCCACGGTCATTTGAAACACATCCTGGTGATTGGAGGCGGTCAGCGCCACAATGGCATGGTCGCCGTGGGTGCCGTAGCGGGCCTGGTAGATGTCGCCCTGGCCGGCATGGGTGGGCAGGCCGGTCGACGGCCCGCCGCGCTGCACATCGACGATCACGCAGGGGATTTCGGTCATCACCGCGTATCCGAGCGCTTCCTGCATCAGGGAAAATCCGGGGCCGCTGGTGGCGGTCATGACCTTCTGGCCGGTAAGCGATGCCCCGATAATGGCGCAGATCGAGGCAATCTCGTCTTCCATCTGGACAAACCGGCCCCCGGTTTCCGGCAGGCGCGCCGCCAAATGTTCGGCAATTTCGGTCGACGGGGTAATCGGGTAGCCGGCGAAAAAGTCCAGGCCGGCGTAAAGGGCGGCTTCGGCGCAGACCACGTTTCCCTGCAGAAACTTTACGGGCGTCGTCATTGCGATCCCTCGTTTCCGGTTTCAATTTCGACGGCCAGATCCGGACACCGCAGTTCACAGAGACGGCAGCCGATGCAGTCTTCAGGCCGGGCGGCGTAAACCTTTTGATGGTCATCAAGGGCCAGCACCCGGCCGGGGCAGAAGTGGACACAGATGCCGCAGCCCTTGCACCAGGATGGCTGAAAATGATGCGTGGTCCGTTTTTTGGGGCCGGTGGTCATCGGTGACAGCTCTTGCCTTGTTGGGTTTCTAATACTTCTTTATTTTGCGTTGCTTTCATCAACGGTCATGGGCAGCTTAAAGGTAAAGACCGTGCCGACGCCCACGTGGCTTTTAAAGGCGATATGGCCGCCGTGGGCATCGATGATCCGCTTGGTGATGGCCAGGCCCAGCCCCGTGCTCGATTCGCTGGCGGTGGGGCGGACGCTCAAACGCTGAAATTCGTTAAACAGCAGGTCCTGTTCTTCGGAAGGAATGCCGGGGCCTTCGTCCTGTATGCTGAAAACCGCGTCGTCGCCGTCGGTCTGCAGCGACAGATAAGCATTGGCGCCCTGGGGGGAAAACTTGATGGCGTTGCTGATCAGGTTGTCGATGGCCTGGCCGATGCGCTTGTGGTCAAATGCAAACGGCGGCAGGTCGGCGAGTTCATGGTGCAGCGTAATGCGCTTGTTATCGGCCTGCAGCCGATAGAGGCGCAGGCGTTCTTCAATGAGGGTTTTGAGCGAAGCCGCCGTTTTTTTCAGCTCCAGATTGCCGCTTTCGATCTGCGACAGTTCCAGCAGGTCGTTTAACAGGTCGAGCATGTTGTTGCTCGTCGACTGGATAATCGAGATAAACTCCTGCTGTTCGTCGGTGAGGTTGTCGCCGTCTTTGAGCAGCAATTCGGAAAAGCCGCGGATGGAGATGGCCGGATTGCGCAGGTCATGGGCGGCGATGCCGATGAACTTGTTTTTGATCTGGATGAGTTCATAGAGTTTTTGCTGTTTTGCGGTCAACTGCTGTTCCAGGTTGACAATCCGCATGCCGACCTTGATCCGGGCGTGGAGTTCCTTCAGGTCGGTCGGTTTCCGCATGTATTCGTCAATGCCGGCTTCAAAACCGCTCAGCAGATCTTCACTGCTTTCCTTGGCGGTTAAAATAATGATGTAGACATAATTGCGCCGCTGTTTTTCCCGGACCTGCCGGCAGATTTCAACGCCGTTGATCCCGGGCATCATCCAGTCGAGCACTGCGATGCCGGGCGACTCGGTTTCGATGAGGTGCAGGGCTTCCTTGCCCTCCGAGGTGGTCCGGACGGTAAATCCCTTTTTCTGCAAATAGCTGACGATCATTTCGCGGCTGGTGCGATCATCATCAGCGACGAGGACTTTCATGGGGATGGCCTGCGGTTGTGGGTTGGGTACCGTTATGTTTTCGACCATGTTTTTCAAAAGCATATGCAACCCACCGGCGATTGTCAATGGTAGCGTAAGCGGTTGCAACTCCGTCCAGACGCCTTTGTAAAAGGTGCTGCCGGGTTTTATGCCTCCGGCAGCCGATGGATTTCATCGAGGGTGGTCAGCCCGCGCAACACCTTTTTCATGCCGTCATAGCGCAAGCCGTAATGGGCTTGTGCCGGAATGTGGGACCGGACTTGATCAATGGGGGCCTGGTCGATAATTAATTTTCTCATCGCGTTGTCGATCACCATCAGTTCATGGACGCCCAACTGACCGGAAAAACCGGTGTAATTGCAATATGCACATCCGTTTTCACGCCATGCAAAGACCTCGGAGTCGTCGTGCCGGATAAACAACATGTCCACCTGGCTGTCCGGCAGTTTGTATTGTTGCTTGCAGTGATCGCAGAGCCGGGCGACGAGATGCTGGGTTAAAATGGCACTGATGGCCGTTCCGCCGCCGGATGCCATGAGTTTTTCCAGGGCGTCGGCGGCTGTATCGGCGGCAATGCCGGACAGGACAAACCGGCCGGAAAGGGCGGCCTGGGATGCCATTTTGGTGATTTCCGCTTCTTCGAGGTGTTGGATATATACGGCATCCGGCTGTTGCTTGAGGCAAAAATCAAGCAGGTCCGCAGCGCTGATGCGCGCGCCGGTATTGACCTGGTTTTGATCGATGCCGGGCAACAGGAATTTCAAATGCGTCTCGACGGTTTTGATTTGCTTTCCGGCTTTTTTCAGCGAATCGGCGATGGCATAGGCCAGTGCGGTTTTGCCGGCCCGTCGGGCCGGGCCGGCGAGGACGAGATGTCCCTTGAGCAAGGCCTGGCGCCGGTCCAATTCGTCCTGAACCCGGCGGGCGAGGTGGAGCTGTTTGAGTCCGGCGATTTTTTTATAGGGCTTGCGGTCCGTGAGTTTGAGCGCCAGGTGTTCGCCTTTGTCGCCGGCGGGGTGGGTTTCGACCTTGATATCGATTTTTTTTCCGGGCGTGGGCATCAGAATCCGCCCGTACTGGGGGCGATAGACATTTGTCAAATCCAGCTTGGCCAGGGTTTTCAAACGCCCCGTCAACTGCTCGAAAAGTGTTTGATCCAGCGCGATGGGATGCAGCGGTTTCTGGTTGACCAAGAATTCAATGACGGCGGCATCGTTTTGCGGCCGCACATGAATCTCGCTGGCCCCCTGGGTGATGCCGAACAGGGCAAGGGCCACGTGGAGTTGATTGATGGCTTCTTTTCCGGCGGCGTCGGCAAGGCGTTTTTCGGTGATCGGTTGGCCGGTTTTGAGCAGGTGGCCGGCGGCGATTTTGTTGAAAAAGTCATAAAGGGCGCTGTTGGTCTGGTACTGGCTTTCAATGACGGCTTCAATGTCCTGGGGCAGGGCAAAAACCAGGCTGACCGGCCCGCCGATGGCCTGTTCAATGGCGGCGGCGATTTCCGGGCTTTCCGGCGTGGCCGTGGCCACCGTCACGGTATCGCCCATCTGGTATACCGGTATGGCGTAATAGTACCGGGCAATCCGCTCGGGCATTTTGCGAACGATATGCGGCTGGAAAAGCGTTTTTTCCAGATCCACGTGGGCGATGCCGATGGAATCGCACCAGAGTTGACAGAGTTGCCGTTTGGTCCCCACGCCGCTTTGGATTAGCGTGGCCAGCACATCCAGGGCATTGCCGTCGAATTCCTCGAGCAGGTCCTCAATGAATGCCGAATCGATAATATTTTTGGCTTCCAGCAGCTGGAAGAATTTCGGGTTTTCGATTTTCGGCGGGCGGGGGAATGCCGGGTTTGCATCAAGCATTGGGGCCTTTTTTCTTTTCTATGTTTTCCATCATCAGCTTTGTGATCACGGCCTGGGAAATGTCGGATTCCTGCCGGAAATCCACACTTTCCGAAGCCAGGTCGTCTTCGATCTCCCTGCGCATCTGATTTAGATCGAATTTTTCTATTGGGGATCCATTGTTGTCCGCCGGTGCCATAATCAAGCGTGTCCTTCTTGTTTGGCTTTTTATTAGGTTATCGATATTTTGTTTCGGCACTGTTTCGGAGGCGGTTTAACAGCCGGGCTCTTTTTACTGTTGCTGATGCCGGGCCGCTTTATAGGTCTGCCAGGATTGCTTGATCACCGATTTCATTTCCTCTATGGACAGATCTTTTCTGAGGTAGCCGGAAGCGCCGAGGGCCATGCAGTCTTCGATGGTTTCCCGATCCACCAGCGAGGTCAGCATGATGACAAAGGCCTTCGGGAACCGCTCCATGATTTCGGTTAACACCGTCTTCCCCGATTTGACAGGCATGTTGATATCCAGGAGCAACACATTGGGTTTGAACCTGGCAAATTTTTCCACTGCTTGCCGGCCATCCACCGCTTCGGCGACGACTTCCGAATTCATCCGCTCCATGACGGCTTTGATGTATTTGCGGACATGGACTTCGTCGTCGGCAATCATGACGCGGTTTTTCTTTTTGGTGGCCATGGGCGTCGTATCAGGTCAGGGGAAAAATACGTCTATTGGCAAAAATTATAAATTTAACTTATTATATCAAGAAATAACCAAATCTTCAATGGTATAATATGATTTCATACGATGGCTTTTACCGATTCAAAAAAAATGCCCGATGCAGCGCTTCGGCGCATCGGGCATTTTTTTCGTTCATTACACGCTGCACCGCGGCCCAATCCTGCCAATGGCCGGGTCGCTGCTATGCTACGGGTGAATGGCTTCGGCCATTAAATCGGCGATCATCTTGTTAAACTGCGAGGGGTTTTCCACTTTACCGCCTTCGCCAATGACGGCCAGGTCATAAAGGAGCTGGCTGTAGCTTTTCAGCGATTGGTCGTCGGCATTTTCGCCGTGGAGCTGGTGAATTTTTTCAAGCACCGGGTGATTCGGGTTTAATTCCAGGATCCGCTTGGTTTCCGGAACGCTTTGCCCGGAGGCCTTGAGCAGTTTTTCCATGTAGGCGCTCATGTCATAGGTATCGCCGGACAGACAGGATACCGAATTTTTCAAATGCGAAGACGGCTTGACATCCTTGACTTTGTCCTGGAGATGCTCGCGGATCCGGGTAAACAGGTCGGAATACTCGGCCTTGGTTTCTTCATCGGTTTCCTCGATACCCAGATCGCCCTTTTCGGCACTTTTGAACTGCTTGCCGTCATATTCGGTCAGCGTCTGCATCACGAACTCATCCACGGGGTCGGTCATTAACAGGACCTCGTAGTCGCGGTCCTTGAGCGCTTCGAGATGGGGGCTGTTTAACATGGCCGTCATGTTGTCGCCGGTGATGTAATAGATGTATTGCTGGTCGGACTGCATGTCCTTGACATAGTCGTCGAGTAAACGCCAGTTGTCTTCGGACTTAGTGGTCTTGTAGCGGATCAGCTTAGTGAGACGGTCGCGGTTGTCCCAGTCGTTGTAGACACCTTCCTTTACCACCTGGCCGAATTCATCATAGAACTTTTTGTACTCGTCTGCGTCCATGTGTTCGAGCTTGTCTAAGATCTTTTTGACCAAATTTTTACGGATATTTCGGACCAGGGCGTCCTGCTGGAGCAACTCGCGGCTGATGTTTAAATTCAGGTCGGGCGCATCGACCACCCCGCGGATAAACCGCAGGTATTCGGGCAGCAGCTCCCTGCAGTTGTCCATGATAAAAACCCGGCGGCTGTATAACCGCACCCCGTGCGCCCGTTCGGGTGAAAACAGATCAAACGGCGCCTGGGAGGGGATATAGAGCAGGGCCGTGTATTCGGTGGTGCCTTCGAGCTTGATGTGTAAGTGCGTCAGCGGCGGGTTCCAGTCGTGGCTGACGTGGGAGTAAAAATCCGTGTATTCTTCTTCGGTGATTTCGTTTTTGTCCCGGGCCCAGATGGCCTTCATGGAGTTTAGCGTTTCTTCCTGAACGACGGTTTTCTTTTGGTCCTCTATGGGGTTGCCGTCTTTGTCGACCAACGGATTGCCGTCGTCGTCGGTTCCGGGTTCCTGTCTTTCCACGTCCATGACGATCGGGTAGCGGACAAAGTCGGAATGCTGCTTGACGACCCGGCGGATGGTCCACTCGGCGGTGAAATCGTCTTCATCTTCTTCTTTGGGCCGCAGTTGCAAAGTCACATCGGTGCCGGGTGTCTGCTTTTGGGCCGCTTCAATGGTGTAGGCGCCGTCGCCGGACGATTCCCATTTGGTCCCCTCCGATTCAAAGGCGCTGCGGGTGACGACGGTGACTTTGTCGGCCACGATAAAGGCGCTGTAAAATCCGACGCCGAACTGGCCGATCAGTTCCGGGGTCAGGGTTTCTTCTTTTTTGGATTGCTCGAGGGCCTGCAAAAATGCGGAAGTACCGCTTTTTGCAATGGTGCCTAAATTTTCCTTGACCTCGTCGCGCGTCATGCCGATGCCGTTGTCCGAAACGGTCAGGGTGCGGTTTTCGGTATCCGGGATCAGCTTGATTTTGGCCTCGGTGTCTTTGCTGATGATTTCCGGATGGGTCTGCTCTTCAAATTTGCGCTTGTCAATGGCGTCGGAGGCATTGGAAATCAGTTCCCGCAGAAAGATCTCGCGGTTGGAATAAAGGGAGTTGATAATAATGTTTAATAACTGTTTGACCTCGGTTTGAAATTCATAGGTCTCGGTTTTTGGTGCCATAAGCGACTCCTGTACTTCGTGTTAAGGGTTTTGCTCGTTCGGCGGGCGCGTGTGTTTTTTTCCAATCCATTGGGACTTGGTTAATGCAATAAAATGAGTGCGAATTTGAATTTGTCAACCCTTGATGGCTTCGTAAAAAGAAGCCGCGGGTCGAAGGGATTTTGTTTTAATGTCCTTTTCAACAGCATGTTATCCTGATATCTGTGCACGCAAGGGGAGAGGTCTTGCAATGACTGCAAATAGCGGGTGCTGAAATAAAATGATGGATCTGTATGACAATCTGGCAGAGCATGATGCGGAGCTTTGCGGGCTGGTCCTGCAGTCTGCCGGCATTACATATCGGGTGAAAAAAGGACCCAATGGCTGGAATGTGCGGGTGGATGAGCGACAGTATCTGCTGGCCCGGCGTACCATGGCCGCTTATTTCAGGGAAAACCGGCAGGCCGCCGGGCAGGTGGCGGAGCCTTCCGATGAAGCCTTTTACCGGCATGAATATGCGGGCGTATGGGTTGCGCTTGTGCTGGCCGCTGTTTTCTTTTTTGTCGAACAGACCGGCCATGCCCGCGCGATCTGGTCGGATTTCGGCGCCGCGGCCGACCGGATTGTCGACGGCGAAATTTTTCGGACGGTCACCGCGCTGTTTCTCCATTCCGATGGCGGTCACCTGGTGGGCAACATGGCCGGCATGGCCGTGTTCGGCACTGCGGTGTGCCAGGTGGCCGGCTGGGGCGTGGGGGGGGGGTTGATACTGCTGGCCGGATCGGCGGGCAATCTGATCAACGCGATCATGTATGAATCCCATCACTTGTCCATCGGTGCCTCCACGGCGGTTTTTGCGGCCATCGGAATTTTGTCCGGCTATCAGTTTGTCCGGCGCCATAAGACCGGCCGGCGGAGATCGGCGGCGTTGCTGCCCATCGCCTGCGGCCTGGCCCTGCTTGGGTTCCTCGGTTCCGGGGGGCCCCATGTGGATTTGGGGGCACACCTGTTCGGTTTTGCCACGGGCATTGCCGCCGGCATCGGCTATGCCGGCCTGGTCCGGCCGCCGGTATCCGGGTCGATTCAGTCGCTGTGTTTGGCCGCGGCACTTGGCGTCATCCTGATTTCATGGGCCATGGGGTATTACGGATAAAAGGGGTTTGCAAAAATAAGACGATATCGAATAAGGAGTTGGGATGAAAGCGATTGCCGATCTGTTGTTTGAAGCCAAGATATTAAAGGAAATTCCCCGGGCCGGGTTCCATTTTTTGGGTGCCGGCCGGGAATCGGTGGCTGAACATTCGTTCAGCACCGCATTTATTGCCTATGTGCTCGCCCAGATGGCTCCGGAAGTCGATGCCGGGCGGCTGACTGCCATGTGTTTGGTCCATGACCTTCCCGAAGCGCGGATCGGGGATCTGAATTATGTTCAGAAAAAATACGTCACCGCAGACGAACAAAAGGCGGTGGCCGATACCACCCGGCACTTGCCGTTCGGAAAGGATCTGGCCGGTTTAATCGATGAATTCAACGCGCAGGACACCCTTGAGGCCCGGCTGGCCCATGACGCGGATCAATTGGCTTTTATCCTGGATTTGAAATCGATTTCCGATGTCGGCAGCCAAACCCCGGAAAAATGGCTCCCGGTGGTGCAGAAGCGATTAAAAACGGATTTGGGCCGAAAATTGGCCGAAGAAATCACCCGGCGGAGATGGGATGCCTGGTGGATGGAGGAGTATGCGGAATAAAAGAACGCAAATTGAGCGTTTCAGGGGGTCGAAAAAGTGGATTTTGTCAAGGCTCTTGATTTTTACCGGCAGATATAATATGTGTTTCGGTTTATAAATCCGGGCCTTTCATACACCTTTCATGAATCGGATTTTGGTTTTTATACCGGTTGCCGGTTTTTATATTAAGGATGCGAAAACATGGAGCTTTCCCTGGACCAATTTGCCAAATGCATGGACATGCCGCCATCGACCATCGAGCGCTGGATCCGCCAGGGACGCATGCCGGTGAAACGCAAAGGCGACAACTGTATTTTCAGCCAGCAGGCACTGGAGAAATGGGCCGAGGAGCACAACCTGGCCTTTTGTAAGCCGGGTGTGGAGCAAACTCAGCCGGCGGAAGAAGGACCGCAGGGCCTTTTGCCGGTCATGAAGCGCGGCGGGATCTGCTATGACGTACCCGGCGACTCGGTTGCCGAGGCGCTGCGGGCGGCCGTCGACCGGATGAAGGCCCCGGCAGGCGAAAAGGAAAAGCAGCGGCTTTATGAAAACCTGCTGGATCGCGAGCAGATGATGTCCACCGGTATCGGCAACGGGGTGGCGATCCCCCATCCGCGGACACCGCTTGCCGAAGCCGAAGTGCCGGCGCAAATCGCGACCTGTTTTCTCGAAAAACCCGTAGACTTCAGTGCCGTGGATAAAAAGCCGGTATTTGTCCTGTTTGTTCTGGTGGCCCCCACGTCGCAATGCCATCTGCACCTGCTTTCCCGGATTTCGTTCTGCCTGCGGGATGCGCATTTTCTCGAAATGCTGGCGGAAAAGCCCGATCCGGAACGGTTGCTGGAAAAGGCCGGTGAATTTGATCAACGGCTGGATGAGCCCGGGGGATAGGCGGGCGGAAATCGACTTATTATGAGATGATTGGGATTCTCACTGATTTATTTTGTCAAAATTTTCGATCGGAAAAATTTGGCGCACTCCATCGCGGCTGCTGTGGTTTCGTTTAGATGACCGCCTGCTGCTGATCGCTTTCGGGGCTGCCGTGGGCATATGCAGCGGTTTGGCCTCGGTTGCGCTCAACTTGGGGCTGCATGCAATGGCCAATCATTTGCATGGGTATCGAACCCATTGGTGGGTGTTTGTTCTGCCCGGTATCGGGGCGGCCCTGTCTTCGATTTTCCTGGAACGCATCGTCAAGGAAGGCGCCGGTCACGGAGTGCCGGAAGTCGTTTACAGCGTGTCCCGGCATGGCGGGCTGATGCGCCTTCGATCCGCATTTTCCCGTTTGATATCGAGCTGTTTGACCATCGGCAGCGGCGGTTCAGCCGGCCCCGAGGCCCCTGTGGTCATGAGCGGTGCGGCCATCGGTTCCAACATCGCGCGGTTTTTTTCCTTAAATGAACGTCAGCGGGTGGCGCTTGTGGGATGCGGTTCGGCCGGGGCCCTGGCGTCGATATTCAACGCCCCCATTGCCGGGCTGGTCTTTACCATTGAAATCATCGTCGGCGAATGGTCGGCGATTAACATCGTGCCCATCGCCGTGGCATCGGTTGCCGGCGCCCAGGTCAGCCGCCTGCTGCAGGGCAACCAGATCGCTTTTACCCATCTGCGTTTCGATGTCGATATTGTTTCCACCCTCGCCGCTGTTGGTTTGGCGGTGATTACCGCCGTTGTTTCCATCCTGTTGACCCGGGCCATGCGATCGGCTCATGATGTCGGCCACCGACTTCCCCTTCCGCTTTGGCTGCGCGCCATGGCCGGCGGCTGCCTGGTGGGCCTGATCGGTTTGGTGTTACCCGAAGTCCTCGGCGAAGGCTACCACGCCATTCAATATATGGTGGAAGGGGCATTTAAGGGGGGACTGGGGCTGGTGGTCCTGCTGGTGGCGGCAAAGATCCTTGCCACATCCCTGACCCTCGGCTGGGGCGGTTCCGGCGGTATTTTTGCGCCTTGTCTGGTCATCGGCAGTTTTACCGGGTTGATGTATCACCGGGGACTGGACCTGATTTTGCCGGGACTGGATCTGGTTCAGGAGGGCTGTTTTGCCCTGCTGGGCATGGCCGGGTTGATCGGCGGCATCCTCCAGGCCCCCTTGACCGGTATTTTTCTGATCGTTGAAATTACCGGCGGTTATGAAACCATACTGCCTTTGATACTTGTGTCTTCGCTTTCCACCACCATGTGCCATGCCTTTGAACCCGCGTCCTTTTATTTGCGGGACCTGGTGGAAAAGGGCCAGTATTTGCGCCCCCGCACCGATGCCAAGGTGCTGGCAGATCTGCGGATTACCGAACTGGTGGAAAAAGACTGCATCACCGTGACCCGGGACATGAAGCTGGGCGATTTTCTGTCCGTGGTCCAGAAGTCGCGTCGCAATTATTTCCCGGTGGTCGATGCCGATACCGAGGAATTTGAGGGCATGATTCATCTAGATGATATCCGGCCCTACCTGTTTGATCCGTTGATGTACGAGACCGTCTTTTTGGAGCAGGTCATGCACACGGGGGTGGAAACCGTGGAAGTCGATGAGGAATTGTCCGAAGTGCTGGATAAAATGGATGCCAACCGGATGTTTAGCATGCCGGTGGTGGCCAATCAGCGCTTTGTGGGCATGATTTCCAAGGCCACGCTCTTGGATAAGTATCGCAATGAATTGATGGTCCAGACCACCCATTAGTGATCGAGGAGATATTTCATGGAAAAACAGATGCTCCACATTTTCAGAAATACGCCCTTCGGGCGGGAAATGCTGTTGCAGACGGCCTATTTCTGCAAAAACCTGCAGATCAACCCCGTCATCTACATCCCGGCGCATTTGAAGTTTCTGATGTATTTTGAAAACAACGTCGTCCAGGTGGATCTGGATCATTCATATCTGCGGGCGCCGGATACGGCCAAAGATCATGCCACCGAGATCATGCTTGCCGAAGATTTGCAGCCGCCGAAATTTATCACACCCAAGCATTTCACGGCATCAACATTGCCCGATATCCCCGTCGATTTTGATTTCATGACCTGCCCGCGCAGCATTTCGGATTTGTCCTCGAAAATCGGCCTGGGCTACATCGGCCCCCGGGTGCGGCGAATCGTTCAGTCGGCAAGATTTTCGGTGCTGATCCCCAGTGCGGTTTTTAAGCCATGGAACAGCATTGCGGTGTTTTTCGGCGGTTCGGCCAATGCGGTCAAGGCGCTTCGATTGGGGATTCGGCTCGGCCGGCTGTCGGGAAAACCCGTTGAGGTGTTTACCCAGGAAGGCCGGCGCACCCGCAAGGATTATGAAGAGATACTCGAAGAGCACAACCTGTACCGGGACATGGAAAACAGCGTCAATGAGTGGCACATTTTTACCAGCGGCCAATTTCGCGACAACCTGTATCAAGTGCCCCATGACGCCCTTGTGATACTCGGCGCCTACGGTCACGGTCTGTTAAAGGAACTGCTGTTTGGCAGCACCATGGAAACGGTGCAGACCGTGCTGCCCAACAGCCTGCTCATTGTCGGGCCGCATTACCGGGCGTCGATGTAGAAGAAGGGACTGAGGGACTAAGGGACTAAGGGACTAAGGGACTAAGGGACTAAGGGACTAAGGGACTGAGGGACTGAGGGACTGAGGGA
>JBNJEA010000076.1:0-14916 GCA_051745395.1 Thermodesulfobacteriota bacterium
GCCAGGGGGCGTATGACTACCTGATGAAACCCCTTGACATCGATGAACTGATCACCAAAATGGACCAGGCAGTAGGGAAAACAAAGGAGTAAGACAAGAAGGTATGAGGTTTGAGGTGTAAGGTTTGAGGTGTAAGGTATGAGGTGTAAGGTATGAGGTTTGGGGTGTAAGGCAAAAACCCCCAAACCCCACACCCAAGACCCAACAGCTTACTTGAACCCTATACCTTAAACCTTGAACCTTATACCTTGAACCATACACCTTGAACCTTATACCTTGAACCTTATACCTTACACCCCATACCTTACACCTTAAACCTTAAACGAGGCAAACCCATGGACCCATCCACCCACAAACCCGTGGCGTTTTTCGGGCGGATCGCCGCCAACATGACCCACGAAGTCAAAAACATCCTGGCCATTATCCAGGAATCGGCCGGCTTGATGGAAGACATCACCGCCATTGCCCCGCTTTCGGAAGAGCGGTTCCAGGGCAAGTTCAACAACGCCATGGACTCGATTAAAACCCAGCTCCAGCGCGGCATGGACCTGACCACCCGGTTTAACCGGTTTGCCCACCTGCCGGACTACCAGCAGGCCCAACTCGATCTGGCCGAAGTGGTGCCGCAACTGCGCATTCTTGCGGAACGTTTCGCCCGGTTAAAACACATTGAACTGGCCGCAGCCGACCCATCCGAAAAGGGCCTTTTCGTAACGACCAATCCGATCCGGCTCTACATGGTCCTGTTTTTCAGCGTGGAAAGCTGCTTGAACGTACTGCCGGCCAACAGCCGCATTACCCTGACGCCTTTGAAACAAGAAGCCAAACCCGCCGTGGACATTCACTGTAGCGGCCAGGATCTGCCATCGCCGGCCGACTTTACCCGGCAATTGTCGCAAAGTCCGCCGTGGGCCGAACTGCAGTTCGCACTCGAAGAAACCGGGGCGGCAATTGCCGGCAATGAACAAACCCCCGGTTTCCGGGTCATTTTCGGCTGACCCCCAATCAATGCCTGCCGCGATTGTTTCATTTTGACTCAAAAAGTTTCAGCTGTTTTGTATCAAAACGTTTCATAACCACCCCCTTTCCCCGCCACCCTCGATACCCAAACTATAACCTCTTCTAATTGCAGCATTTCACCACACACCTTTCCTTGGCACATGTTTTGCTTTCGTAAATTGGCAGCACAAACCATTTAAACGAGTTTTAATCGATTTTCCAAACATCAAACCGGGAGGCCATTATGAGAAACAACTTTCGACAAACCTTTGAAAACACGTTTGCAGCGACTGCATTTGCCGAAGCCGGCGAACACGGCACCGCCATAAAGATCGCGGGTGTGACCGATACGGCAAAAACGGCCATTGCCCGTTTCGTCCGGTTTGTGGAGTCCAACATGACCGCGGTGGCCTTTGCGGAAGCCGACTGCCACGAAGTCGCCGGCCGGTGCGTGCCGACAGGCGAAAAACGGGTCCGGCGCGCTACCCGCCCCACCGGCGATACCCTGGACAACTTCCTGGAAAACGTGGGCCTGAAAAACGTGCAGGTATGCTACGGACTGGCAACGGTTGAAGGCTGACCGGCCGGTTTGTTTCAACATGAAGCTCACCCTTTTATTGATTGAAAACGAAACCTATTTCCAGCAAATTCTGGGAAACCGGTTTCAACGGGAAGGATTTACTCTGCTGTGCGCCCGTCGGCTCGCCGAGGCGAAAACCCTTGTGGCAAGAAAGAAAATCGATGTCGCCCTCCTCGACCTTTCCGCACTCAAGGGCGAAGGCCTGGGCATCCTCAAGGCGATCAAGCAGAGCCGGCCTTTGATGGAGATCATTACGATCAATAATTCCGATCACTTTGGACTTTCTCTTGACGCGATGAAACTGGGGGCCTATGATGATTTTTTGATTCCCATCGATATCAACGCCTTGATGGATCGGATCAAGGCGGCGGGCAGCCAGAAAAAACAAAACGAACGGCAGCGTCGCTCTGTTTTCCAGGTTTATCAGGATGTCATGGCAGCCGCGGCATTTGCCGAAGCGGGAGAGGCCGAAACGGCGAAAACCATTGCCGAAAAAAAGTCCAAAAAACGGAAAACCAGAAAAGGAGACCAAAATGGCGGATAAAAAAGACAACATCAAAATCCTTCTCGTGGATGATGAAAAAGAATTCGTCAGCACCCTGTCCGAACGGATCAAAATGCGCGAAATCGGCACCGATGTCGCTTTAGACGGCGAACAGGCGCTTGAATTGGTCGAAAATGAAGTGCCCGACGTCATGGTGTTGGATCTTCGCATGCCCGGCATCGACGGCATAGAGGTGCTGGAGCGGGTGAAAAAGAAATACCCGGATGTCCAGGTCATCATCCTAACCGGCCATGGATCGGAAAAAGACGAAGAAGAAGCCAGGCGCCTGGGCGCATACGAGTACCTGCAAAAACCGGTGGAAATCGACACCCTGGTCGACAAAATCCGGCGGGCCTACAAGGACCGCATTGAAAGCTCCTTTATGGCCGGCACCTTCGCCGAAGCCGGCGACTTTGAAACCGCCAAAAAATACATGGACAAGGACAAGAAAAAAAAGAAATAGATCCGGATCATACCCGTTTGCGCCTTTTTAACAGCAAATTTGCGCTATAAAATATTCAGGGCGGCCGGGACCGGATCGAACGAGGAGAAAGACCGTATATGAAAAAAAAGACCGTGAAAGATATCATGGTGCCGCTTGAGGAATATGCAACCATTCACCAGGACGCCTCGCTTTTTGATGCGGTACTCGCCCTTGAAAAAGCCCAGAGCGAATACTGCGAACCCGAAGCGCAGTACAAACACCGGGCCATTTTGGTCTATAACGATCGGAAAAAGGTGATCGGCAAACTCAGCCAACTCGACATCTTAAGAAGCCTGGAACCCAAATACCGGCATGCCGCCGACAACGACGGCCGGATAATGGCCAGCGGTTTCAGCCAGGAATTTCTCCGCTCCATGGTCAAGCAATTCGCACTCTGGGACAAACCCCTCGTTGACATCTGCAAAAAAGCCACCAGCCGCAAGGCCAAAGACTGCATGTACGTGCCGGATCCCGGCGAATACGTAAATGCTGACGACTCAATGGACATGGCCATGCATCAACTGGTCATCGGACAACATCAATCCCTGCTGGTAACCAACAATGGCGACATCGTGGGCATTTTGCGCCTCACCGACGTGTTCAAGGAAGTTGTCAATGCCATGAAGGCATGCAACCTTTGAGAAAAAACCGGCGTGCCATTGTGTTGACCGCGCGCCTCCTTGAAGGAGAAGCATATGAAAACCAGAGTGTTGTTAGTAGATGACGAAGAACAGTTTATCGAACAACTATCCGAGCGCCTAAAGCTCCGGAATTATGACGTCACCGCATGCTACAGCGGCGAAGAAGCAGTGGAAAAACTTTCGCATTACCTTTTTGATGTAGTGATCCTCGATGTCGCCATGCCCGGATTAGACGGCATCGAAGCGCTGCGCCGGATCAAATCCGTCCGCCCTTTGACCGAAGTCATCATGTTAACCGGCCATGCCACAGTGGAATCCGCAATCGAGGGGATGAAGCTCGGGGCATTTGATTACCTGATGAAGCCCTCCGAAACCGAAGCGCTGACCCAAAAAATTGACAGCGCCAAACAACGCAAAACGGAACAGGAAGAACGGATCCGGACGGCCAAGGCCGAACGATATGCCACCTCTCCGTGGTCGGCCTTAGACGACAAATAACGGCTCACTACCCCGGCAATTGCGGATCCCGGATAAACGGAAAGTGGAATCGGAACACAGGAGTATAGAATGAGTCATGATATTGAGGTATCCAGTGAAGGCGGCGGCCTTCTCGCAAATAAAACCTTCTGGTTGATCACAGGTATCGTGGTTTTTGCTTTAATTGCATTTGTTCTGCCCACACCGGAGAGCCTGATCGAGGTGGTCGATCAGCGCGGCGTGGCCCAGCAGATGATCCAATGGGAGCTGGCGGAAAACGTTGATGAGGCCGCCGACAAGGCCATGACCGTACTCGGCATTATCCCCATGGCCATTATCTTTTTTGCCACCGAAGCCATCCCCATCGGCCTGACCGGTATCCTCATGCCCTTTCTGGCCTATTTTCTCGGCCTTCTGCCCCGAAATATGATCGGCGAGACCTTTGCCGGCGACGCCCCCCTGTTTCTGCTGGGGGTGCTGGCCATGGGCGTTGCCGTGGTGGATGTGGGGCTGCACAAACGGCTGGCCTCCTGGATTCTGGGATGGACGAAGGGGTTTTACGGGCCCGTTTTCGTACTTTGTGTCAGCATGTCGATTATCGGATCCTTTATATCGGCCCATGCCATGTGCGCTTTCATGACGCCGGTCATGATGGCCGTCTACTTCGGCGTCGTCTCGTCCAACAGTCCGGAAGGCCGGATCCAGCATGATCCCAACCTGGCGAAATTTTTGCTGTTTACCCTTTGTTTCGCGTTAAACGTCGGCGGGGTGGGTTCGCCTGCCGCCGGCGGCCGAAACGTCATCATGATGGGCTTCTGGGCGGGCTACGATGTGCCCATGGACTTTTTCACCTGGATGAAATACGGCTTTCCCCTGGTGCCGGTGCTCGGCCTGGTCGTCGCCGTCTACATGCTGCTGCTTTTCTCCCGCAAGGTCAAATACAAGGACCTGACCCCCGGCCTTGCCGCCATCAAGGAAGAAACCCGGCGGATGGGGAAGATGAAGTATTCCGAATATGTCACCTTCGGCATGCTCATTGCCATTTTGCTGCTCTGGATTTTCGCCAGCAGCTCGCTGGGCCTGGGCGGCCCGGCCCTGCTGGCGCTTTTGATTCCCGTTATTTTCCGGACCACCAGCTGGCAGAAAATTCTGGGCGGCATCTCCTGGGATGCCTGGTTTATGTACTGCGGCGCACTGACTCTGGGGGCCCTGCTGAAGGAAAGCGGTGCGGCCATGTGGCTGGCCCAGAGCGTGATGGAAATTTTGAGCTATGCCGGCATGAGCCAGGGTTTCGGCCTCTGGGTGGGCCTTTCCACCTTTTCCGGGCTGATGACCAACTTCATGTCCGATGCGGGCACCACGGCGCTGCTCGGCCCGATCGTCATTCCCATGGGCATTATGTCCGGCGTGGCCGCCGAACCCTGGGCTTCGGGTATTGCCGTGGCCTTTGCCACCTCGTTTGCCCATTTTTTGATCGTCGGCACCCCGAACAACGCCATCGTTTACGGACTGGGAACCTACCCGGATACCGGCGAACGGGCGATTGCCCCCATCGATTTCGTCAAGTACGGATTTCTGCTCTGGATCATTTGCCTGGTCATTGTCTGGTTCCTCGGGTTCATGTTATTGTTTAATATCGTCGGGTTTCCGGATCACATCCTGGAAACTGCCCGCCAGGTCCTGGAAAGCGGCTCCGCCGACCTGGGCGGCGCCATGGACGCAGCCCACTGACCCCCGGGCGGACTATATAACCCGTATTAATAATTATCCGCCGCCCCGTTTGCTCCCGGTGTTGCCATACACGCCGGGGGCAAACGGTTTTTTTTGACCTCTACCTTACCGCTTGCCCGTTTTTGCCATGAACGAACCGACCCAAAAAACCCGAAAACCCCTATGGGTCTGGGCTATTTCCGTATTTTATTTCTGCGTCGGGGCAATGACTTTGCTGACTTTCGTCCATCTCCACATTGTGCGGGACCCGGGCCCGTTTTCCCCCGAACAGCTTGCGGCCTTCCGGGCCCAGATCCGTGCATGGTCGCTTTTCGGCCTGTTGCCCGCGCTCAATATCGCCGCTGCCGTGACCCTGTTTAAAATGCGCGCAACGGCCTTTTACCTGTTTACTGCCTTAATCGTGGCCAGAATATGCAACGACACCATCCTGCTGCTGTTTTTTAAACAGCTCGCCCAATTCGACAGCAGCGGCGAAAAGTTGACCGGTCTGATTATCGGCTACGGCATTACCGCAGCTGTCTGTTTTTATACCTACCAGTTAAAGCAAACGGGTCGGCTGAGATAACGTCCTGCACCTTTTCCTCCCAATTCCGGGTTGAATAATTTTGCGGACTTTGCCAGTATAGTTTTGATGCAGCAATGATTGCCACCTAAATTGAGCGTTTCAGATTTTTAAAAACCTTATTTTGTAAAGGATTATAGCAATTTATATTTAAAAATCTGAAACCCTCCGGGATTTCCAATTTTGCCGCATCTACTGCGTCAGATGCAGCCTCGCATAGCCCACTATAGCTCGTCTGCATCTTCCTTGTATCTGCGGCAAACTTGAAAATCGCTCAATTTAGGTGCCAGTTTCAAGCCCCGGGCGGTACACAGGAGAGAGTCAACGGATGGAATGCCGGACCTTTTGCGCCATGATGGTCGGCGCCCGCAACAACCAGGAAGACTGTATTTTCGACGGCACGCAAGTATTCCAAGCCGATTTTTTAACCCGGAAAAACCAGTTTGAAAGCCCGCTTGTGGCCCTTGCCGTATGCGACGGCATGGGCGGCCATAACGGCGGTGAACTGGCCAGCCGCTTCGTCTGCGAAAAACTGCATCAGGCCGATTGGGGAAACCCGATTTCCGAGGCACGGCTCCATTGGGTTCTCGGAAACATCCAGATGGCGGCTTTGGAAGAACTACCGAACAACTCCGGCACCACCGTGGCCGGCCTGCTGGCGGCCAATGACCGGGCAATCGTTTTCAATGCCGGAGACACCCGCGTCTATCGGCTCGCCGGCCAATCGCTCGAATATATCTCCCATGACCACACCCGGGTCCAGGAAATGATCGATCACTCGCTCATGGACGCAGCCTCTGCGACAAGCCATCCCCAGCGGAACCTGATCGAATTCGGCATCGGCCCGGTATTCGTCCATTGCTGGGCCAATCGCAGGAGCTTTCTGCGCGAAACCTTCCTGGCCCGGCCGGCCTATTATCTGCTGTGTTCCGACGGCCTGACCGACATCATGGCCGCGGACCGGATCCACGAGTTGCTGATGCCGGAACCGATCGAAAACGGCCCCCGGCTCTACAATGCGCTCCGGCAAATGCAACTGCGGGACAACACCAGTTTTATCGTCGTTGAAATTGTGTAACGATTTCCGGGGCAGCCGTTGCGCGCCATTGTGCTAAACCAAAACCATCCAGAAATTGACTGAAGCGTCGCATCAATGGAACAGATCCTCAAAAAATGTCTGCCCACCTATGAAGTGGTCCGAAAGATCGGCTCAGGCGTTTACGGGGTGGTCTATCTCGTCCGGGACAACCTAAAGGAGCGGGCCGTGAAAATCGTGCCCATCCAGGTGGAGCGCTCGCTTTCCTACCGTACCGAAAATGAACTGGATTCCAAAATTTCCCACGATTTCTATGCCGTGCAGGAATATTACCATAAGATCAAAGGCGACGGGGTAATTGAGATCTATGACTTTCACCTCATGGACAAGCAGGTCACCAAGCAGGAGGCCCGGGCCTACCTGGTGATTTTGATGGAATGCTGTCCGGCCAACCTCCTGGACCGGGTGCTGGATCATCATCCCCTTGATCGCCAAACCGCCCTGCAATTAATGCTGGAGTTGGCACGGATTCTAAAGCGACTGTCCGACCGGGCCCGGGACGCTTTCATTGTCAAGGATTTAAAGCCGTCAAACCTGCTGATCAACCAGAACAATCAGCTAATCGTCGGCGACCTCGGCGGCCTGCAGCGGATCAGCAGCATGTCGGCCAGCACCAACGCCCAGTTTACACCCAACTGGTCCGCCCCGGAGCTTTTGACGCACAAAGACAGTGCCGGTGTGGCCAGCCTGGTTTTTTCCTACGGTTTTGTGGCCTATTTTATATGGTGCGGGGCGCTGCCCTATGAAAAATCCGATTTTTCCGAGCGACTGCGGCTGATCCGGGAAAAAGGCGTCCCCTTTGCCCGGCGGGACATACCGACAAAGATCCGCAACCTGATCCGGCGCTGCCTGCAGTTTGCACCGCAAAACCGGCCGGCCGGCTTTGAAGAGATCCTGCAGATCTTAACCGAAGAAAGCGCCCAACCGGAACCGCCGCAACCGCCGGCGGCAAAAAAGGAGAAACCCCGGCCGCGCCGCAAAAAACAAGCCCCTTCCACACAGGGCACTGGCAAAAGCTCGCGGCCCAAAAACAGCGGCCCTCACCAGATCGGCGATACCTGGGTGGAGCCGATTACCGGCATGGAATTTGTCTGGGTGCCGACCGGGGCGTTTCAAATGGGAAGCGGCCCCTGGGCCGGGGAGGGGAAAAAAAACGAGCAGCCCGTGCACGAGGTGTTTATCGACGGTTTCTGGATCGCCCGGTATCCGGTGATCCAGGCGATCTGGAAACAGGTCATGGCCAACTTTTTCTGGCTTAAGGTCAAAGGCAGCAACCCCTCCTGGTTTAAAATGGGCGGCCAATACCCCGTGGAACAACTGTCCTGGCACGATGCCCAGGATTTTTGCCAGAAACTGATTGCCATGAACAAGGGCCGATACCACTTCCGCCTGCCCACCGAGGCCGAGTGGGAATATGGCGCCCGCAGCGGGGGCAAGCCTGAAAAATACCCGGGGGGCAAAGCCGTAGACCAGGTGGCCTGGTATTCCGCCAATTCCGGCATGACCACGCAGCCCGTCGGTGCGCTTGCCCCCAACGGCATCGGCGCCTACGACATGAGCGGCAATGTCTATGAATGGTGCGCCGATTTTTACCATGAAGACGCCTACCGGCAGCACGAATACAACAATCCCTGCCATCTTCACGAAACCAACCGGCGGGTGATCCGGGGCGGCAGCTGGTGCAATTTCCCCGCCGAACTGCGATGCACCTACCGGGCCAGCGTCAATGCGGATTTCAAGGGTAACTACCTGGGCCTTCGCCTGGTGATGACGCCGGTGAGCCGGAAACGGAATCGTTGAGACATTTCCAGACCCTGATCCGGCTTGCCGCAGGCGATGGGGCACTGCTTTTCGCTTTTATCTTCCGGCCCTTGTTTTCTAAGGCGCATCGGCCGGGGGATTCCTGCCCCCACCCCACTCTTACCCCTTGGCTCGACAAAGTCCTGCCATGTCAATGACGACGGTGCCGCTCAAAACGACCCGACTTCGATCCGGTGGGGCTTCCCCCACCCGATGCGCCTAAGAAAACGTACGGGCCTCCAGATACAATCGCTCAAAGCAGCCCCCATCGCCTGCTCAGCTCCGGGCCTTAAACAACTGTCACATGTGCCTATCAATTCGATTTCAATGTAGGTTCAATAGGGACAGAGAAGAAGTTTTGTCAATCTTTTTAAGTTTCTTTTTAGTTTCAAACTATTTTAGGTTTCTATTTGCCGGCCCGACAAGTTTTTTTCCAGCCGCTTTTCCACCACGCAAAGCGCATGCGCCAGGGCGGGCCAGCCGGCGCGGGAAAGGTGCTTGCCCACGGCCTGGCGGGAAATGGGGGGGGGCCAGTCGGCGGCGATCCGGGTGGGGGAAAACCCCTTAAGGGCGCCGAGGACGGCTTTTGCCTGGCGGCGGCTCCACCGGTCGCCGAGGGTGCCGGCCAGGCGCACGATGGCATCGATTTCGCCTTCGGCTTCGATATCCGGAAACGCCAGCCGGAGCCGCCCTGCCCGGCTGCCGGTCATCTGTTCGAGCATCTTGCCGGAACGCCGGAACGCCGGGCCGTCACCGGCCGACACCCGTTTTTCCGGGACATAATCGATCCGGCCGATGCCAATGGCCATGCGGGTATCGACGCCCGCGACGGCCGAGCGGATAGCGGCCCGGAAAAACAACGCCGCCCGGAAAGCGTAAACCGGCGCCACAACTAATGTCTGCCAGCTGTCGCCCCGGAAAACGGACACATCCCCGTACACCCAGGGACCGAAAGCCCCACAAAGGCCGCGGCCGGTTTGCACGAGCACGTCGGGCATCTGCTGCCGGGTATGGGCCGGCAGATCGGAAAAACCGATAAAATCTCCCGTAATCACGGCATAATATCGTTTTGTGTCAACAAACATCATGGCAGCCCCTCAAACCTCTATTCAGGTCAAAACGCAATACGGTTATCCGGATTTGCTCCGGTATTAAGATACGTGGTCGACGTATTCCATTTTCGCGCAAAACCGCCAAAAAGGCCAAGGATGATTGGGAAACTTTGTCCGAAATAGAGCGGATCAAAAACACCCCTACTGGCATGGAAGCGTATAGACAAAGACTTGGTCCGTTTTGAGATGATTTTAGGGTTTGACATGCCATGGAATCTATATTATTGCTTTTGATTTCGATAAAGGGAAAAGAAGATGGACAACGGTTTGGAAAATACGAATCATCAGCTTTTTCATTCGCCGAAGCAACCTGCGGTCTCAACCGCCTGCGGCTTCGGTAAAAAAAAGGAGGCAAAATGCGAAAATATGGGGGATGGCTATCGATCCTGGCGCTTGGATTGATTTTTCTTTTTGTCACGTGCGGCCCTGCATTTGCTGAAAATGCCATTGACGCCACAGGCATCGTAGAAGGCGGCGGCGACCATGCCTGGTGGTTCTGGCCGATCGTTCTGTTTTTCGTTACTTTCGTCATGGGCGTTCTCGCCGTTCTCGGCGGTGTCGGCGGGGGGGTGCTCTATGTACCGATCATCAGCGGATTCTTCCCCTTCCACCTCGATTTCGTCCGCGGCGCCGGCCTGCTCGTGGCGCTGTCCGGGGCGCTGGCCGCCGGGCCGGGATTGCTCAAATCCGGACTTGCCAGTCTGCGCCTGGCCATTCCCGTGGCGTTGATCGCATCGACGTGCGCCATTGCAGGGGCCATGATCGGCCTGGCGCTGCCCACCAACATTGTCCAGATCGCGCTCGGCGTCACCATCATCGGCATCTGCATTTTAATGCTCTCCGCCAAGAAAGCCGAATATCCCGATGTGCCGGAGTCCGACAAGCTGTCTTCCGCACTGCGCATCTACGGCATCTACTACGAAGACAGCTCCGGAAAGGAAGTCAACTGGAAAATCCACCGCACCCCCCTCGGCCTGGTGCTTTTTGTGGGCATCGGTCTCATGGCCGGCATGTTCGGCCTCGGGGCCGGATGGGCCAATGTCCCGGTCTTGAACCTGGTCATGGGCGCGCCGCTGAAAATCAGCGTGGCCACCAGCAAGTTTTTGCTTTCCATCACCGACACCTCGGCGGCATGGATCTATTTGAACAAGGGATGCGTGATTCCCATGATGGTCGTACCCTCCCTGGTGGGCATCATGCTCGGCTCATTTGTCGGCGTGCGTCTGCTCAAAGTCGCCAAGCCCACCTTCATCCGGTGGATGGTCATCGCCATTTTGGCCTTTGCGGGCATCCGGGCACTCATGAAAGGCCTGGGCGTCTAACCCCGAACATGTAATCGATCAATTGTGTCATAATTGACAACATAGAAGGAGACGATATAATGGCAAACCTAAACACCAAATACGTCACCGAGGAACAGTACCTGTACGCAAAAGTCCTGGAAAAGGGGATGTATGCCGGCCTGGTGATTCTTTTGATCACGTTTGTCATCTACGCCACCGGCCTGATCTCACCCTACATTCCGCTGGACAAGATCGCCGACTACTGGTCAATGTCTTCCACGAAATACCTCCATGACGCGGGTATTCCCGACGGCTGGGGGTGGGTTGCCTTTTTAAACTACAGCGATTTTTTGAATTTTCTCGGCATCGCCCTGCTAGCCGCCGTGACCCTTATCAGCTACGCGGCCATTATTCCGACTTTGATTAAAAACAATGACAAGGTCTATGCCATCCTGGCCACCCTGGAAGTCCTTATTCTGGCGGCGGCGGCCAGCGGGTTGATCCGCGTCGGCGGACACTGATTTTTCAAAACCGGCTGAACCCGATTTTTCGTTCGGGCCCTATTGATTCTGTTTTGGGACCAGCCATGCGCGGGTGGCCCCCCAGCCACCCGCGTTGGCGCCGGCATCGGAAAATTCGCTCACCAGCCGATGTTTTGCCAGAATCGAGTGGACGCGCTTTTTTAACACGCCGTGCCCTTTGCCGTGGATGATCCGGACGGATTCAAATCCTTTCTCCCAGCATGCCGTCAGGTAATCGTCGAGCAGGTCTTTGACCTCTGCGGCTCTGAATGTGTGCAGGTCCAGCTCGTCGGTGATGGGAATTTCAATGGGCTCGTCTTCCATGGATGCTTTCCTTTCCCCTTAATGGGTACCAAACTGTTTTTTTCTGTCACCCTCTATGATGTACTGGATTTGCCTAATTCTTTTCGCCTACCTGATCGGCAGCATCCCCTCCGGGCTGTGGCTGGCCCGGATTTTTGCCTCCGTGGATCTTCGCGAAATCGGCAGCGGAAATATCGGGGCCACCAATGCCCGGCGGGCCGGGGGATGGCCGATGGGCATTGCGACATTGATCTGCGATATGGCCAAGGGGGCCATCCCCGTCGGCCTTGCCGTATGGCTGGCCGCAAAAACCGGCAGCATCTCAGACTTCACCATCTGGGCAACCGGTATTGCCGCCGTCACCGGCCATCTGTTTCCGATCTATCTGGGATTTCAAACCGGCGGGAAGGGCGTGGCCACGGCAGCGGGCTGTTTTCTGGTGCTTTCGCCGCCGGCCTTAGCCGTTGCCATAGGCCTGTTTATCGCCACGGTGGCGGCAAGTCGACGCGTATCCGCCGGTTCACTGGCCGCGGCGGCCACCCTTCCGGTGACGGTGTATCTTCTGGGAAAGGGCGTGGTTGCAACGCTTGCCGCCACAGCCATCGCCCTGATGGTAATCGGCCGCCACAGGCAAAACATCGGCCGCCTGATCGCCGGGACCGAACCGAAGCTGTCGGACAAGGGCCGCGGTGGCGGATCCGACACACCGGATTGACCATTAAAAGAAAAGCATGCCGATGCCCGCCAGCACACCGGCGGCGACAAAATGGCTTTCCATGATAAACCCCTGCCGTGTGGCCGGAAACAGGCGGCCGTGCTCATAGGCCTGCAAAAAACCCCACATCGCCGCCGGACAGAGACTCAACAGGCTGCCGGCCATGGAAATGATACCCAGCAGCCCGGCGACGGGCAGCAGCAGCACCATGGCGATTAAAATGGTCTTTAACAGCCGCAGGGTTCGGTGGGCCCCGAGCAGGATCGGGATGGTCTCCCGGCCGACAATGCGGCTGCCCTGCATATCGATAATGTCAAAATAGGCCGTGCGCACCAGTACCAGGGCACTGCTCCAGAAAAAGACCACCGCACTGGCGGCCGTGATGCCGCCGCGGGCATCGAGCACCGGAAAAAGCGCCACCACGATACCCCAGGCCAGGGCCGTCAGCACCGTCTTGGAACCGGGCAGGTCCTTTAACCGGGGGCCGATTTTTTCACCGTCCCGGGACTTGAATTCCACGTTGTATAGCAAGCCCAGCACACACATGCACAACAACAGGAAAAAAAACAGTGGGCCGACTCGATATGCGGTCACCAGGGCCCCCACGCCGGAAATGGCGGCCAGGACACTCAGGGCGTACCGGTTTTTCTGGTAAAACTCGGCCCGGTACGGTTCATTGTAACGATCCGACTTGCGCTCGAGCATGTGATTGACCGTGTGCATGGACAAAATATAAAGCGCGGCAATTAACACCCAGGACAGGTGAAAGGACAATCCCTGCAGCCAGGCCCCGGCAACCGCCAGTCCAGCGCCGCCGGCAGCGACGTAGAGGTTTGACATCATGAGGTTGCGCATCAGGGTATAGCCCCACCGGCGCAGCCGCCCCCCTTTCTGCATCAAACGGGTTTCCAGGTCCTGGTATACCTGCTTGATAATCCAGTTCGGCGTCGAGGCCCCGGCGGTGATGCCGATGTGGGTAGCGGCCGAGAGTTCTTCCACATCCAGATCGTCTGCGGTTTCGACATGCAGGGTCGATTTTTCGGCCCTGCGAGCGGTTTCGGCCAGGCGCCGGGTATTGCCGCTGTTGTAGCCGCCGACCACGATCACGCTATCGACCGCCGAGGCCATGGCTTTTACCTCGGCCTGGCGTTTTTCCGTGGAATCGCAAATGGTGTTAAAGACTTTATATTTTGGATGGTGCCGGCCAATCCACTGCCGGACGGCTTCGAAAAAAACCGTATTCTGGGTGGTCTGGGCGACAATGATGGCGTTTTCAAAGTCGGGCAGCTGTTGAAGGGCTTGCAGGGAATCGACCACGTAGCCGTTGTTGCCGGCATAGCCGAGCAGTCCCCGGACTTCGGGGTGCTGCCGGTCACCGATGATAATAATGGCGTAGCCCTGGCGGGCGTGTTTGGAAATAATGGACTGGACCCGGATTACCCGTGGGCAGGTGGCGTCAATAACGTCAAAACCCGCATCCTTTAAGGCCTGCTTGTCCTGCGGCGGCACACCGTGGGCCCGGACAATGACAATGCCCGATCCAGAGACCGGGATCTCGTCTATAACGGCGATGTCCTTTTCGTCTAAAATGGACAACACTTGGGGGTTATGGATCAACGGGCCATAGGTATAGATCGGCGTATGGCTCCGGTTGGCGGCATCGAGCGCCATTTCGACCGCCCGTCGCACCCCCATGCAAAACCCGGCGGTTTTCGCGATGGTGACTTTCACGTTTTAATCGGCGTTCTTTTTGAAAAATACCTTGTGATCGACCAGTGAAAGGGAATAAATCGCCGCCCGGACGAATTTCTGTTCACCGAATATATTGACCAGCTTGAAACCGCCGTCTTCCGGTTCCACCGAATCCACGGCTTCCATGATCAGTTGCTGTTGATCGCCTTCGATCATATAGGCGTTGGCTTCACACATTTTACGCTCATCCTTATATGCAATTGTTTCAGCACCCCAGTGCCTCAGTGCCTCAGTCCCTCAGTCCCTTAGTCCCTTAGTCCCTTAGTCCCTTGCTTTCCTCAATTACCGGCGCCAAGTGCTCATCGATCATCGTATC